>JAEDIG010000116.1 GCA_016292545.1 Bacteroidaceae bacterium | reverse complement strand
GTTCCAGCTCCCTCACTTCAAGACCCAGAGGCTGGAGGAGGGAGGTGATGGTTTCCCAGGCATAGGCACGCGCCTTCTTCATGCGGGCTTCCGTGCAGTATTTCTGCCTGATTCTGGCTTCTGCCTGGCGGATGAGCGGATTGGTGTCGATGCGGCTCCAGTAGCTCTCGTCGTCCGACATGGATGGAGTGCGCTGCGAGGCAATGCGGACGGTGGGGGCGGGCAGCCCCACGTAGAGCACACGGTTCAGGCTGTCCAGACGGTACTCCACCTTGTCGAGGTCGATTGTGAAATGGACGTAGGCATGCTCCATCTGGAGGAATGTGTGACGGTCGGTGAAGAGTCCCAGCCAGCGGCTGACGGAATCCTGCCTGAGCACATATTCTTCGGTGTAGGCCGTGAGCAGGTAAAGTGTGCCCTCGGGCTTGATCTGTTCCAGCCTGGTGGGCGTGTCCTCAATCTGCAGACCATCGTTCCCTGCGGGGTTTTGCATAACCAGCAGGGGGGTGGCCACCAGCGTGATGACCGCCAGCATGACGGCAGCCATGCGCATGATTCTTTCGGCTGGTGAGGTGGTATGGTGTAGTGTCATGATGTTTCTCCTCTACTTCTTGAATTGAATGTCCGCTTCAAAGCCCAGGCTGCACAGCAGCGAACCGCACACTATGGCCGTGTTGTTCCTGATTTCGGCAGCCAGCTCCTCGTGGAGCCGTGTGTCGCGGAGGGCGGCCTGATAGGCCATGTCCTTGATGTGGTTGATTTCGCTGTGACCCACTACGGCACGCAGTCCCGTGGCCAGGCTGAACACTTCGTCGGCAGGCGTCTGGGCCATCATCTCCTTCGACACGATGGTCGGCTGGGGCAACCTCACGGTAGCCATCCGGCCGTCCACAGTGATGTCGCCCGGCGAGAGGGCGGTGAGGTCGATGCCGTAATGGATGGTGATGTGGACAGGCACCACACATGCGCGGCGGCCAAACTTGATGGTGGAAGGCTTCCACAGGGAGCAGGGGGCATCGCTTTTGTCGGAATCATAGATGCCCAGCTTGGTGAGGCTCACCGATGTGGTGGCCAGCCCGGCCTGCCTGCGAAGCACATCAGCCAGTTCGTCGGGGCCGGGCACTTCAGATGTGGCCTGGCGGACGGCATACTGGCGGTATGCACGGATGCCCCATGCGCCCAGCAGGACCAGCAGGCAACCCAGGATGACGGCAAGGTACATCCTGATTCTCCATCGCCTGGCCTGCACCTCCATTGGGGATGGGTCAGCGGGAAGTGTCGGACGGTTGTTCGTCATCATCATTCTTTGCAGCAGGTTGACGGTCGAGGAAATACTGGCGCACGTAGTAGTTGGTCCACGTGTAGGTGAGCTGTGTGCAGGCCATGACGGACACCATCACCAGATAGCCCGCCGCAGCGAACACATAGAACAAGGCCGGAAGGGTGGGCAGGTCGCCCATGGCCTCCGACGCGCAATACTGTTGCCACACGTAGGCTGAGAGGGCGAATGGGACGGAACCCACAAAAAGGACGGGCACGGTGATGAGCACCGAGAGGAACGTGAAGCTGACGAGCGAAAGATAGTGGCGGTACCCGCCCCGCAGCCGGGCATAGCAGGCTGCCGTGCTGTCGCTGCCGAAGAGCTGCTCCATCACCACCCTGTGGAGGGGCTGTACGGCCATCACTACAATCAGGACAAATGCTGTGGAGAACCATTTGCCCCACGCCATTCCCGCGGTGGCCACACACACGGCCACCATGATTCCTGTCAGCAGCAGCCACGGGAGCATGGCCAATACATAACGCACGCTCCGTTCCACCGACAGGCGCATCATCGACACACCGGCGGGGCGGATACCCTTGCGGTCCATCACCAGTGCAATGCTGCTGCCTGCGTATGCCAGAAAACCCACTACGGGCACCAGCGACAGCAGCAGGAAGGCGGGCCACAGGCGTTTGAAGTTTGTCCACATGTGGTCGCTGCTCCTGCGCAGGCCACGGCCCACGGCGCCTATCAGCGTCTGGGGTACTGAAATCGTATTTTCAGCCTTTTGAGTGCTTTTTTCGCGTTGAATCATCACATTATCTTTTTATTTGAATGCAAAGTTACGAAAAAACGCTGTATCTTTGCAGCGTCTAACCACAAATTTTACTTTTATTATGGTTAATGAGAAAGAAATAAGATGGGGCTTCATCGGATGCGGCGAGGTGACTGAGCGGAAGAGTGGCCCGGCCTTCTCCAAGATAAAGGGCAGCAGGGTGGTGGCTGTGATGAGCCGCGGACGCGACAAGGCACACTCCTATGCCGAACGACACCACATTCCCCGCTGGTATACCGATGCCCAGCAGCTCATCGATGATCCGGAGGTTAACGCTGTGTACATAGCCACACCGCCGTCCTCCCATGCCACATACGCCATCATGGCCATGAAGGCGGGCAAGCCCGTATATGTGGAGAAGCCGTTGGCAAGCAGCTATATGGACTGCCAGCGCATCAACCGCATCAGCGAGCAGACCCATGTGCCCTGCTTTGTGGCCTACTACCGTCGGTTCCTGCCCTATTTCCAGAAGGTGAAGTGGCTGGTGGACAGTGGGGCCATAGGGCGCGTCATCAATGTGCAGATACGATTCGCTGCCCCTCCGCGCGACCTCGACTACAACAGCACCAACCTGCCTTGGCGTGTGCAGCGCGACATTGCGGGCGGAGGCTATTTCTATGATCTGGCACCTCATCAGATAGACCTGCTTCAGGAAATCTTCGGCCCTATCGTGTATGCCAAGGGCTACAGCACCAACCGTGGCGGACTCTACCAGACGGAGGATTCCGTGAGTGCCGCCTTCCAGTTTGCCGACGGTCTGCCGGGCAGCGGGTCGTGGTGCTTTGTGGCCCATGAGAGTGCGCGCACCGACCGCATTGAACTCATCGGTGAGCGTGGGCAGATTTGTTTTTCGGTGTTCACCTATGACCCCATAGCACTCCACAACAGCAACGGACGGCAGGAAATCAGTGTGGAGAACCCGCCTCATGTGCAGATGCCGCTCATCCAGCGTGTGGTGGAGCACATCCAGGGCATTGGCGTGTGTCCGGCCGATTCCGTAAGCGCCACCAGTGTGAACTGGGTGGTGGACAAAATCCTGGGCAAGATATAGATTGTAACAATAAAGGAATACATTTATATATTATATATAATAGAGAGAGAATATGCAGATTGAATTGGATGTACACACACATACCATTGCCAGTGGCCATGCCTTCAGCTCCATGCAGGAGATGGTGCAGGAGGCCGCCCGGAAAGGGCTGAAACTGCTGGGCATCACAGAGCATACGCCGGGCATTCCCGGCACGTGCGACCCCATTTATTTCCGCAACCTCCACGTGGTGCCCCGCCTGATGTATGGTGTGGAACTGATGCTGGGAGCCGAAATCAACATATTGGACACGCAGGGGAACATCGACTTCTCGGAGGAATACATGCAGATGCTCGACCTGCGCATTGCGGGCATCCACTCGCTTTGCTATAAGCAGGGCACGGCCGAAGAAAACACCCAAGGAATGATCAGGGCCATCAGCAACCCCTATATCCAGATAATCAGCCATCCTGGCGACGGCACAGCACAGCTGCTTTTCGAACCTATCGTGAAGGCGGCCAAGGAACACCACACACTCCTGGAAATCAATAATTCATCGCTGCGCCCAACGAGGGGAAAGGTGAAGGCCCAGCCCAACAATCTGGCCATTCTGCGTCTGTGCAAGCAATACCAGGTGCCCGTGATTCTGGGTAGCGATGCCCACATCTCCTTTGACGTGGCCACCTATGACTATGCCCTCAATCTTGTGCATGAAACCGAGTTTCCCGAAGAACTTATCATGAACACTTCGGTGGATCGATTCAAGTCTTACCTGAAATTATCCGGAAAATGACGAACATCCTTTTTGTGTGTCTTGGCAACATCTGCCGTTCCTGTACGGCCGAAACCATCCTTTGCGAACAACTCAGGAAAGCCGGCCTTTCCCATTTGGCCCACGTAGACTCGGCCGGCATCCTGTCCTACCATCAGGGTGAGCAGGCCGACCCGCGCATGCGGATGCACGCCGCCCGGCACGGCTATGAGATTACACATCTGTCGCGCCCCGTGCGAAGGACCGATTTCTACGACTTCGACCTCATCCTGGGCATGGACGATGCCAACATCGAGGACCTGCGCGAGATGGCTCCTTCGCTTGATGTGCTGCACAAGATTCGCCTTGTCACCTCCTATTCCTCCCTTCCCGGAGTGAACGAGGTGCCCGACCCTTATTATGGCGGCAGTGAGGGCTTTGAACGTACCATCCGTCTGTTGGAGGATGCCTGCCAGGGCATTGTACGCGAACTTATGGCGCAGCCGTCCTAAGCGTCTGGCTGCCTTTTTGGCGGGGGGAGAGGGAGCCAATTTCACATTCCTCCCACGGTGTATCACAAACGGCCATACTTGCAAGGTATGGCCGTTTGTGATACACCGTGGGAGGACTATTCTTGCGATAGGGTGATGGTTCCAAAGCCATCACCAGATTGCATCCTGAACTGAAGGCTGCGGGAAGGACTATCCTTAGTCTTGGGCTGGATGCTGACAACAAGGTTGCACTTTATGTCGTATTGCACTTCATACCAGTCTGTGGTCAGATGGGCCTCAAGGGACGGCCGCGGATTGCCTCCTTCGGGCCACATTAGCAGGCTGTCTTCCCAAATACTGTTGATCCAAAAATTATCATAGTTGCTGGAGGACACCTTGTACTCGCCTCCGTCCAACCCGACCTTGTAGACAGAGGTCTTGCATTGCACCTCGTTGACTGTGAACTGGATGGGAGGCCATTCGCCATCCCTCAGTTCCTTCTCGTCGTTACAACCTGCAAGCGCTACTGAACCTAGCAGAAGGCTTGCAATAAAGAATGTTTTTTTGATTCGCATAGTGGTTTGAGTGAAAAAAAAATTGTTAGGTTTATAGTGAGTTATTCTGCATTGCGCTGTTTGTTGTCCTCCAGCCGTGGCATCACCTTGCCTTCGTGGATGAGCTCTATGGCCTTGCCCACGGTGGGGTCGTCGGTATTGATGTATTGGACGTAGTCCTCCATCGACCGCACGTTGTAGATGATATTGCCAATCAGATTGTGTTCAAAAAGCTTGCGGCTCTTTCGGAGCAGGAGATTGCGCCGGCGAAGTCCCCGCTTCTCGGCAAACTGGGCGAACTGCTCGCTCAGGTTCTGCCGTTCCAGATGGGTGCGCAGCTCGGCAAGCCAATAGAAGGATTCCAGCTTCTTGCGGTTTTCGTCGGTATACCTGAAGGCGAACTGCCTGAGCAGACCCGTCATGACGGCCTCTTTATAGTAGGAGGTAAGGTCGGAGGTGTCTTCGGGCACAAAATAGTCGGGCATGATGCCGCCGCCGCCATACACGATGCGTCCCATCGAGGTGGTGTATTCGGGGCCGTCCTGATGGATGCTGTCCTGCGAGAAGTATTCGCCTCGTTCATAGCGGGCGATGAGGTCCATCTCGTAGTCCTCGTCGTGTCCCTTCACGTAGGGCTTCTGGATGCAGCGGCCACTGGGAGTGTAGTAGCGGGCCACGGTGAGGCGCACCACACTGCCGTCGCGGAACTCCATGGGCTGCTGCACGAGCCCCTTGCCGAAGGTGCGGCGGCCCACGATGCTGCCCCGGTCGTTGTCCTGTACGGCACCCGCCACGATTTCGCTGGCGCTGGCGCTGCCTTCGTCCACCAGTACCACGAGGGGAAGGTCGCGGAAGGAGCCACGTCCGTCGCTCACGAACTCTTCGCGCGGGCTCTTGCGTCCCTGTGTGTAGACGATGAGCTGATTCTTGCTGAGAAACTCGTTCACCATCTGCACGGCAATGTGCATGTAGCCTCCACGGTTGCCGCGGAGGTCAAGGATGAGCGACTTCATGCCTTCGCCATGGAGCATGGCCAGCCAGGGGAGCATCTCGGCATAGGTGTGTTCACCAAAATTCTTCACGCGGATGTATCCGATGGAGTCCTCAATCATATAGCTGGCATCGATGCTGTTCACGGGAATGTCGCCCCTCACTACGGTGAACGGAATCAGATCGGGCTCGCCATGGCGCTTGATGAACAGCCTCACCACGGAACCTTTGGGTCCCTTGAGCCTTTTCATTACCTGGGTGTCGGGGATGCCCACGAGCGATGAGGTGTCGGCTCTCACGATGCGGTCGCCTGCCAGCACACCCACCTTCTCGGCAGGTCCTCCGGGAATCGTGGACATCACGTTGACGGTGTCCTCCTGGATGGTGAAGCTCACGCCAATGCCGGAAAACGAGCCCTTGAGGTCTTCTGCAGCCTCTTCGGCATCCTTGGCGCCGATGTAGCTGCTGTGCGGGTCCAGCTCGCTCAGAATACCGGGCATGGCGTCCTCCACGAGCGATGCCATGTCGACGGTGTCCACATAGTTGTTGTCGATGAGCTGCAGCAGGTAGTTGAGCTTGTTGGAGCCGGTATTGATGATGCTCAGGCGGTTGCCGGAGAAATGATTGGCGTAGAATGTGCCGATGAGAATGCCCAACACGATGCTCAGGGCAATCACCATGGGTGTGAATCGTTTGTTGTTGTTCATTTTCGTTTGTTTTACTGTCTTCACATTGATTGAACTTCCTTTTCTTTAGAGCCGGAGAAGCACCATCAGTTGTCCTCGGGGAGTGGCATACACTCCACCTGGACACCTGCCTGGCGGAGCAGGTTGATGCCGTCCTGCAGGCGGTAGCTGCGGTTGTAGACCACCCTGCGGATGCCGGCCTGAATGATGAGCTTGGCACATTCGATGCAGGGGGAGTCGGTGACATAGAGTGTGCCGCCTTCGCTGTTGTTGCCGCTCCGGGCTATCTTGGTGATGGCATTGGCCTCGGCATGGAGCACATAGGGGAATGTGACATTATTGTCGTCTTCACACACGTTGGGGAATCCCGAGGGCGTGCCGTTGTAGCCGTCGCTGATAATCATCTTGTCCTTGATGATGAGCGCACCCACCTTGCGCCGCTGGCAATAGCTGTTTTCGCTCCATATCATGGCCATGCGCAGATAGCGGCGGTCCAGTTCGGCATGTTTGTCTGGCCGGCGCGAGATGCCTGCACGGACAAGCAGGGCATCGATGGTGGCGTTGCGTCCGCGGAAACGGCGGTAGAGCTGGGCGGGCGGCATGGTGTCGCCCCTCGAAAGGATGCAGTCGCGGAAACGGTGGGCTGTGGCGGTGTTGAAGATACCTTCCTCGCGGAACATGGAGAAGGCGTCTGCGTCGAGCACCTCGGCCCATTTGTAGCCATAGTATCCGGCGGCATAACCTCCGCTCATGATGTGGGAGAACTGTACGGCCATGCAGCATCCTTCGGGACGGGGCATGAGGGTGGCGGGGCGCATGGCCTCGGCTTCAAACTGTGCCACATTGCCCTGGAAGGGTGATTGAATCGTATGGAAGGCCATGTCGAGCAGCCCGAAGGAAAGTTGGCGCATACAGGACCAGGCGGCATTGAACTGGCGGCTTTCCACGATGCGGTCCATCAGTTCGGCGGGCAGTGTCTCTCCGGTCTGCCAATGGCGGGCAAAGGTCTGGATGAAGGCTGGCTCCATGGCATAGTTCTCCATGATCTGGGACGGAAGTTCCACAAAGTCCCACTTCACGTTCGTGCCGCTGATGCTGGCAAACCGGCATTGCGAGAAGATGCCGTGGAGGCAGTGCCCGAACTCGTGGAGGAAGGTTTCCACCTCGCCCAGCGAGAGCAGTGAGGGCATATCACCTGTGGGTGGCGCAAAATTGGCCGTGAGGCTTACATGAGGCCTCACGTCGTTGCCGTCCGCATCTACATATTGCTCTTTGTACTGGGTCATCCATGCACCGCTCTGCTTTCCCTTCCGGGGGAAGAAGTCGGTGTAGAGAACGGCCAGAAAACGGCCGTCGCGGTCGATTACCTCATATACCTGCACATCGGG
>JAEDIG010000115.1 GCA_016292545.1 Bacteroidaceae bacterium | reverse complement strand
TACTCTAACAAGGTGCTCGAGCTCATAGCCCACATGAAGAAGGTTAACGGTTAATAGTATTATAACTGGTATGAAAATCAGGAGGGCGTGCCATATCGGCACGCCCTTCAAATTTTTATAAGAAAATGCTGTGCATTCGGGATTTTTTTGCTAATTTTGCAACTGATGAACGATAAAATGATTACGATTGTTGGTCCAACAGCCAGCGGAAAGACAGTTTTGGCTGCTGCTGTGGCGCATGCTGTCGGGGGTGAGGTGGTTTCGGCCGATTCCCGCCAGGTGTATCGTCGCATGGACATAGGCACGGGCAAGGATCTGGCAGACTATGTGGTGGACGGGCATGTGGTCCCCTACCATCTCATAGACATAGCAGAGCCTGGAACGCGCTACAATCTGTTTATGTATCAGCACGACTTTGTGAAGGCCTATTCCGACCTCCAGCGCAGGGGGGTGCCTGCAGTGCTGTGTGGCGGCAGTGGACTTTATGTGGAGTCTGTCCTGCGTGGCTATCAGCTGAAGCCTGTTCCCGAGAATCCCCAGCTGCGGGCTGCTCTTCAGGGGCTTTCATTGCAGGAACTCACCTGTATGCTGGAGGAACTTAAGCAGAGGAATGGCACAGTGATGCACAATACTACGGATGTGGATTCTGCCCAGCGTGCCATCCGTGCCATTGAGATTGAAACCTATAATGGCGAACATCCGGCCGAGGGGGCACAGGTTCCCCGGATTCCTGCTGTGGTGATAGGTGTGGATATTGATCGTGAAACACGCCGCAGCCGCATCACTCGACGGTTGGAGACCCGTCTGCACGAAGGGATGGTTGACGAGGTGAAGGCTTTGCTCGACAGCGGAATTGCGGCAGCAGACCTCACCTACTATGGCTTGGAATACAAGTATGTGACGGAGTATGTAATCGGCCGGCTTTCCTATGAGGAGATGCGCCGACAACTGGAAATAGCCATCCATCAGTTTGCCAAGCGGCAGATGACTTGGTTCAGAGGCATGGAAAGGAGAGGCGTCAGGATTCATTGGGTCGACGGTCTTCTTCCATTGGAAGAAAAGGTGAGGGCTGTGTTGGAATTGGCCGGCATGTCTTCCTGCAGGTAGCACCTCATATACATTAATTATATATATAAATACAGCAGAAAAAAAATGGTAGAGCAGGATAGATGGGGCGTGGTGTATTGCCCGAAGTCGCGCGTGTTGCATCCCCACAGGTTGTGGGAGAGGATACGCGACTACATGGAGTCTCAGGGTGTACTGTATGATTTTGTGCAGAGCGATGGTTCTGGCAGTGTGGAGCGTTTGGTCCACATGCTTGTCAAGGGCGGTTACCATACCATCGTGGTCGTAGGCGGCGATGGTGCGCTTTGTCAGGCTGTCAATGCCTTGATGGCTGAACCTGCTGAGGTGAGGGATACTGTGGCCTTGGGCGTGATACCCAATGGAAGGGGCAACGACTTTGCACATTTCTGGGATTTGGACGAGGATGACTATCAGCAGAGCATACGCGTGGTGATGCAGCACAAGGTGCGACTTGTGGATGTGGGCTTGTGCCGATGGATTGACCAGCAGAAGAATGTGGGGGCACGCTATTTTCTCAACTGTGTTACCGTGGGGCTTGCAGCCCGCCTGATGGGAGTGAAGCGAAAGGCCCGCCGTTTTTGGGGCGTAGACGCTTTGGCGGGTCCGTTTGGCCGTCTGAGCATGATATTCCAGCGTGTGACCACCCCTATTTGTACGAAGGTGAACCTGGATGTGGTGGACCAGCGGGTGCTTACGGTGTGTGTGGGCAATGCCCATGGCTATGGCCTTACTCCGGGTGGCGTTCCATACAACGGGCTGCTCGACGTGAGCATCGTGTCACATGCCAAGATGCTTCAGCTGGTTAACGGGCTGTGGATGCTGGTGACAGGACGTTTTCTCAATCATCCCAATGTGAAGGCATTCCGCACAAGGGGCAGGGTAGAGATTACCTGTCCTGCACGTGCTGGTTTTGGCATCGATGGCTATGCCCCAGGCATCATGGTGGAGAAGCTGGAGGTGGAGGTCCTGTCTGAGCGCATTCGCTTCATTGTGCCCTAGCCGGGGTGGGGGATTGCACGCAACACTTCTGTCGTCTTTCCGGTGTTATCCTAGTCTGGAAATGTGCATGAGTTTTTCTTCACTGATAATTTTTATCTTGCGCCCGTCCACGGCAATGATTCCATCGGTGGCGAAGAGGCTCAGCGTTCGGATGGCGTTGCTTGTGGTCATGTTGCTCAGGTTGGCCAGGTCTTCTCGGCTCAGATAGATGCTCAGTGTGTATCCGTCCGCTTCCAGTCCGTATCGCTCTTTCAGCGAGAGCAGCGTTTCAGCCAGCCGGCCTCTGATGTGTTTCTGCGTAAGATTCACCGTCCGCTGGTCGCTCCTGCCCAGTTCTTCACACAGTTGCTGGATGAAGAACCATCCTAGGTCCGCGTTCGACTGGATGAGACTCTTGATGGTGGTGAGGGGTATCATGGCCAGATGGGAGGGTTCGAGTGTCTCAGCTGCGGTCACATACTTTCCATTGGCAAAGTATGCCCTGTATCCAAAATATTCTACAGGCTTCACCACACGGACAATCTGGCACCGGTTGCCCACTCCGTTCTTGTAGATCTTCACTTTCCCTTCCAGCAGACAGTACATGTATTGTGGCATCTCTCCACATGAGTAGATGGTTTCTCCTTTCTTGTAATGCTTCACGGAAACCCTTTCCATAGTGCTCCGGTATTGCTCCTCTGTGAGCTTGTCGAAGAGTGCACACATCTTGCCAAACACCTCGTCTGTGACGTTGTCCTTTTTACCCATTCATCTAAACTAATGAAAATTCTTGAAATTGGGTGCAAAATTACTGCTTTCTACAGAATTTCGCAAGATTTTTGTTCCAAAATCATGTCATTTGAGTGCAAAAAAGACGTGTAATGAAAAAAAATCATGCATTTTCTTTTCCACTATGAAAAAATACTGTATCTTTGAAGACATGAAACAAGAAAAACCATTAAAAGCACAGTGTAAATATGAGCTATTTGAGATTTGACAAAACACTGATGACCAACTTGAGCGATTCTCTTCAGAAAGAGGTGCTCCGCTCCAACCGTTCAGGCGCATATTCCTGTACGACACTCGTGGACTGCAACACACGCAAGTATCACGGACTGCTGGTTGTGCCCATTCCTAGTCTCGACGACGAGAACCATGTGCTGCTCTCCTCGCTCGATGCTACGGTTGTGCAGCATGGAGCTGAGTTCAATCTGGGTTTGCACAAGTATCAGGGCGACAATTTCAGCCCCCGTGGTCACAAGTACATCAGGGAGTTCGACTCCCTGCAGGTGCCCACCACTATCTATCGAGTGGGCGGAGTTGTTCTAAAGCGAGAAATGATGTTCCAGCATTTCGAGGATCGGATTATCATTCGCTACACGTTGCTTGATGCACATTCCGAAACTACACTAAGGCTGCAGCCCTTCCTTGCCTTCCGCAGCGTGAGGGAGTTCACGCATGAGAACTTTGGGGCCAACCGTTCGTATGAACCAGTGGAGGGCGGCATCAAGACCAGCATGTACCCAGGCTATCCGGAACTCTACATGCAAGTGAACAAACCCAATGAATTTGTGTTCCGTCCTGACTGGTATCGCGGACTCGAATACCCCAAGGAGCAGGAGCGTGGCTATGCCAGCCATGAAGACCTGTATGTGCCCGGATATTTTGAGTTCCAGATGGTCAAGGGAGAGAGTGTGGTCTTCACTGCCGGACTCTCCGAGGCCGACACCAGCAAGATGGAGGAAGTGGCTGAGTTTGAGCTGAACGTGCGCACTCCGCGTGACAACTTCTACAACACATTGGTGAACAGTGCCCACCAGTTTATCGTCCATCGCAATCATGAGGACTATGTGCTGGCCGGCTATCCATGGTTCAAGTGTCGAGCACGCGACATGTTCATTTCGCTTCCTGGCCTCACGCTGGTGAACAACGAACAGCAGAAGTTCGAGGATGTGATGGAAACGGCCGAGAAGGCCATCCGCTCGTTTATGGATGGAGAACCCCTGACGGTGAGCGTCAAGGAAATCGAGCATCCCGACGTGCTGCTGTGGGCGATTTGGTGTATTCAGCAATATGCCAACTTCGAGTCGATGGAGAAGTGTGTGGAGCGCTATGGCAATCTTGTCACCGACATCATGCAATGGCTGATGCAGGGCAAGCACCCCAACCTGCAGGTTCACGAGAACGCCTTGGTTTGGTCGGAAGGCCACGACAAGGCCATTACGTGGATGAACAGCACGGCCAACGGACGTCCCATCGTGCCCCGTACAGGCTACATCGTGGAGTTCAATGCCCTGTGGTACAATGCGCTCAAGTTCCTTTCTGCCATCTCTCTGGCACGCAATGATGCCAAGGGCGTGAAGGAAACGGAGGAAATGGCCGCTCGTGTGGCCCACAGTTTCGTGGACATGTTCTATAACGAGTTCGGCTACCTCTGCGACTATTGTGTGGATGGCTATCGCAATTATGACGTGCGCCCCAATATGATTTTTGCGGTTGCACTCGATTATTCCCCTCTCGACAAGAAACAGCAGAAGAGCGTGCTCGACTACTGTACGCGTGAGTTGAGCACCCCCAAGGGCCTCCGCTCCCTCAGCCCCAAGAGCAAGGGATACAATCCCATGTATGTGGGTCCCCAGATCCAGCGCGACTACGCCTACCATCAGGGAACGGCATGGCCGTGGCTCCATGGCTTCTACATGGAGGCCTGCCTGAAGGTGTACAAGATGAGTCGCCTCAGCTATGTGGACCGTCTGCTCGTGGGCTACGAGGAGGAACTCTTCTATCATTGCATCGGCACGCTGCCCGAGCTCTTCGACGGCAATCCGCCATTCCACGGACGCGGTGCCATCAGTTTTGCCATGAACGTGGCCGAAATCATGAGAGTGGTCAAGCTTTTGGATAAATATAATGAATATTAAACTTACAGGAGGAACGATATGAAAGTGTTAATGTTCGGATGGGAGTTCCCTCCTAAGATTTATGGCGGCTTGGCCGTGGCTTCTTATGGCATCACCAAGGGTCTGAGCCTGCAAGGCGATGTGCAGACTACCTTCTGCATGCCTCGTCCCACGGGCGAAGAGGAAAACTTCCTGAAGATAATAAATATGAGCCAGGTGCCTATTGCCTGGAGAGAACCCAACTACGACAACCTGTGCAGCCGGCTGGTGGGGCACACCGCCGATGATTACTACAGGTTCCGCAACCACATCTATGCCGACTTCAACTACATGCAGGGGCTGGACGACCTCGGTTGCATGGGCTTTGCCGGGGGCTATCCCGGAAACCTGCACGATGAGATAAACAATTTCAGCATCATTGCCGGTGTGCTGGCCCGCAGCGAGGATTTCGACCTCATCCATGCCCACGACTGGCTCACTTATCCGGCCGGTGTGCATGCCAAAATGGTCAGTGGCAAGCCCTTGTGCATTCATGTGCATGCCACCGACTTCGACCGCAGCCGTGGCAAGGTCAACCCCACGGTGTATAGCATCGAGAAGAACGGAATGGACCATGCCGACTGCATCATGTGTGTGAGCGAGCTCACCAGGCAGACTGTCATCCATCAGTACCATCAGGACCCCCGCAAGTGTGTGGCCATGCACAATGCCGTGTATCCGCTCAGCGAGGAAATCCGCTCCATTGTCCCCAACAAGAAACCCGACGAGAAGGTGGTCACCTTCCTTGGCCGTATAACAATGCAGAAGGGGCCGGAATACTTCATCGAAGCTGCCAAGCGCGTGCTCGATCGTAGCCGCAATATCCGCTTCTGTTTTGCAGGAAGTGGCGATATGATGCAGGCCATGATAGAACTGGCCGCCACATACGGCATTGCAGATCGTTGTCATTTCCCCGGTTTCCAGCGTGGACGCCAGGTGTATGAGTGCTACAAGAATTCCGATGTGTTCGTGATGCCCAGTGTGAGTGAACCCTTTGGTATTGCACCGCTCGAGGCCATGCAGTGTGGCTGCCCCAGCATCATTAGCAAGCAGAGCGGCTGTGGAGAAATCCTCACCAATGTAATCAAGGTTGACTATTGGGACATCGATGCAATGGCCGATGCCATCTACAGCATCTGCACCCATGATGCCCTCTACAAGTATCTCAGCGAGGAAGGCCTCAAGGAGGTCGACCAGATTACCTGGGAGAAGGTGGGCTTGCGCATCCGCAGTTGCTACGACCAGTTGGTGGGCCGTGGATGGTTCGACGTAAACGACTATCGGGCTTGAAGAAAAAGTATAACGTATCAAGTATAACATGTAAATAAAGAAGATAATACGATATGAAAACGATTTGTATGTATTTCGAGATCCACATGCCCAACCATCTGAAGCGCTATCGTTTCTTTGATATTGGCACGGATCATTATTACTACGACGATTACGAAAACGAGCGCGCAACCGTCGAAGTGGCTGAACGCAGTTTCATTCCCAGCCTCCAGACCATGCTTGAGATGGCCAAGACCTACGGCAAGGATTTCAAGGTGGCTCTTTCCATTAGCGGTGTGGCCTTGGAATTGATTGAGCAATATTCAACCAATGTGCTCGACCTCTTGCAGCAACTCAACGAAACGGGTTGTGTGGAATTTCTGGCCGAACCTTATAGCCACGGACTTGCCTCGCTTGGCAGCACGGAAAGTTTCGTTGATGAGGTGAAGCGTCAGGCCAAGCGCATGAAGCAGCTTTTCGGCAAGAGCCCCAAAGTGATGCGCAACAGCTCGCTCATCTACAACGACGAGATCGGTGCCACTGTGGCCGAGATGGGATTCAAGGGAATCATGGTGGAGGGCGCCAAGCACATCCTTGGATGGAAGAGCCCCCATTATGTGTACAGTTGTGCGCATGACAACCGTCTGGCCCTCTTGCTTCGCGACTACAAGCTGAGCGACGACATCAGCCTGCGTTTCAGCAATACTTCATGGAGCGAATACCCCCTGATGGCGGACAAGTATGTGGGCTGGATAGCCGACATGCCGGCAGGAGAGGATGTCATCAATATCTATATGGACCTGAGTGCGCTGGGACTCTATCAGCCTCTCGAAAGCCATGTGCTGGACTTCATCAAGGCTTTGCCAGCCGAGGCTATGAAGCGTGGCATAAGTTTTGCCACTCCTTCCGAGGTGATTGCCGCCAACAAACCTGTAGGACCGCTTGAGATGCTCCATCCTGTCAGCTGGAACGACGAGGAACGCGACACATCCAGCTTGCTGGGCAACTGCATGCAGCGCGAGACCTTCAACAAACTCTACGACGAGAAGATCGTGGGCCGCATCCTTGCATGCCGCGACCGCCGTATCAAGCAGGATTGGGACCGCTTGCAGGCTAGCGACAATTTCCGCTTCATGACCACAAAGGACGGCAACGCCTATCGTGGCATTTACGAGAGCCCATACGATGCCTTCACCAATTATATGAACATCCTGGGCGATTTCCTGAAGCGTGTGAAGGACCTCTTCCCCGACAATGTGGAGAACGATGAGCTCAACAGCCTCTACACCCAGATTACTAATCTTGACAAGGACTTGGAGGCTAAGACCAAGGAGGTTGCCCGCCTGAAGGCCCGTCTGGAAAAATATGAGCCCAAGGAGGAAACCGCTCCAGCTACGGCTCCCGCTGCTCCTGTCGAGGAGGCCGCTCCAGAACCAGCCCCGGTAAAGAAGGCTCCCGCAAAGCGTACTGCCAAGGCTGCAGCTCCAAAGGCAGAGGCTCCCAAGAAGGCTGTCACAAAGAAAACTGCTGCCAAGAAGACTGCAACTCCCAAGAAGGAGGCTTCTAAGTAGCGCAGCAGAGTGTTGGTTGTTTCAAAAATCCAGAGGCGTGCTTTCCCCAAAAGAAGGCACGCCTCTTCTGTTACGAACGGATTTCCCTGAATGGTAGGGCGTTCAAAATAGGTATTAAAATCTGCTCAAAAAAGTGTCTGTTTTCAGTGCTTTTATATTACTGATT
>JAEDIG010000114.1 GCA_016292545.1 Bacteroidaceae bacterium | reverse complement strand
CCTTGGCCATACCGCCGAGCTTCTCGATTTCCTGGATGTGTTCCCATGCCTTGTGGTAGAGCTCCTGTGTGAGCTTCTCCACATAGTAGCTACCGGCCCAGGGGTCGATGTGCTTGCACACCTGTGTCTCGTTCTGGATATAGATTTGGGTGTTGCGTGCGATACGTGCGCTGAAGTCGGTGGGCAGGGCGATGGCCTCGTCGAGGGCATTGGTATGGAGCGACTGGGTGTGACCCAGAACGGCAGCCATGGCCTCGATACAGGTGCGGCCCACGTTGTTGAAGGGATCCTGCTCGGTGAGCGACCAGCCGGAAGTCTGGCTGTGGGTGCGCAATGCCATGGACTTGGGGTTCTTGGCACCAAAGCTCTTCACGATCTTTGCCCACAACAGACGGCCTGCGCGCATCTTGGCAATTTCCATGAAATGGTTTACGCCGATGGCCCAGAAGAAGCTGAGACGAGGTGCGAAAGCGTCCACATCGATGCCTGCATTAATGCCTGCACGCAGGTAGTCCATACCGTCGGCCAGGGTGTAGGCCAGCTCGATGTCGGCGGTGGCACCGGCTTCCTGCATGTGGTAGCCCGAGATGGAGATGCTGTTGAACTTGGGCATCTTCTGGCTGGTGAACTCGAAGATGTCGGCAATGATCTTCATGGAGAATGCTGGCGGATAGATGTAGGTGTTGCGCACCATGAACTCCTTGAGGATGTCGTTCTGGATGGTGCCTGCCATCTCTTCCAGCTTGGCACCCTGCTCCAGACCTGCATTGATGTAGAAGGCCAGTACGGGCAGCACGGCACCGTTCATGGTCATGGACACCGACATCTTGTTCAAAGGAATGCCGTCGAAGAGCGTCTTCATGTTCTCGATGGAGCAGATGCTCACGCCTGCCTTGCCCACATCACCCACCACGCGGGCGTTGTCGGGGTCATAGCCACGATGGGTGGGAAGGTCGAAGGCTACAGACAGACCCTTCTGTCCGCTGGCCAAGTTGCGGCGATAGAAGGCGTTGCTCTCCTCAGCGGTGGAGAATCCTGCATACTGGCGGATGGTCCACGGGCGGAAGGGGTACATCATGCTATAAGGGCCACGCAGGAAGGGAGGAATGCCGGCAGCAAAGTCGAGGTGCTCCATGCCTTCCAGGTCCTCACGTGTATATACGGGCTGGATGTCAATCTGCTCAGGTGTCTTCCAGTTGGCAGTGATACCCTGCTCTTTTTGCCATTGCAGACCATCACGCTGGTCGAGTCCGGCAAAGATATCTATATCATTGAATTGTTTTCTCATTTTCGTAATCCTCCTTTTTAAATTCCCAACTTCTGATTATAGGCTTTGAGTGTCTGCAACTGGTCTACACGCACATGGATGAAGTTCTCGATGCCGGCTGCCTTGAGGTCTTCGGCGCAAGCGGGTGCGCCGGCAACCACGAACATGGCGCGGCCGTCGAGATACTTGAAGGCCGGGATGGCATATTCGGCATATTCATCGTCGCTGGAGCAGATGACCACGATGTCGGCACCTGCCTCGATGGCCTTGTCCACACCTTCCTCCACAGTGGGGAAGCCCAGGTTGTCGATGACCTTGTAGCCGGCGGCGGCCAGGAAGTTGCAGCTGAACTGTGCGCGTGCCTGACGCATGGCCAGATTGCCGATGGTGAGCATGAAGGCAACGGGTGTTTTGGGAGCCTGTTCGGTGGTGAGGCGCAGGGTCTCGAAGTCGCTGGCCAGACGAGTGGGCTGGATGGCAACGGTGTCGCCGCCCTGTTTGCCACCGCCGCATGCGCTGCAGCAGCAGGCCATGGGCTGCTTGCCCTCGCTCTTTTCGGTGAAATTGGGGAACTGGTTGGTGCCCAGCAGGAATTCCTTGCGCTTGCCTGCATTGGCATGGCGTGCCTTGTTGGTGTCGTTGATGACGGTCTGGATGGTGCCAGCCTGGGCAGCCTTCAGAAAACCGCCTTCCTCCTCTACACCGAGGAAAAGCTTCCATGCCTGCTGTGCCAGGGCAGCCGTGAGTTCCTCGATGAAGTAGGAACCGCCGGCCACATCGACCATGCGGTCGAAATGACACTCGTCCTTGAGCAGCAGCTGCTGGTTGCGGGCGATACGCTCTGCAAACTCGGTGGGAGTTTCATAGGGGAGGTCGAAGGGACGCACCACGATGCTCTCCACACCACCCAGCGCAGCACTCATCGTTTCGGTCTGGGAACGCAGGAGGTTGACATAGCTGTCGAAGATGGTCTGGTTGTAGGTAGTCGTGTAGGCGCACACGTGCATCTTTGCGGCCTCCTTGTCGGCGGTGTACTGTGACACTACCTGTGCCCAAAGCATACGTGCGGCACGCAACTTGGCGATTTCCATGAAGTAAACGCCGTTGATGCCAAGGTTGAACTTGAGGTTGCTGGCTACGGCTTCGGGAGCCACACCCAGCTCCGTGAGGCTGCTGAGGTATTCATTGCCCCAAGCCAGGGCATAGCCCAGATCCTGATAGCTGTAGGCACCTGCATCGGTGAGCTTGAAGGCGTTTACGGCCAGTGCGCGGAAGTTGGGGTACTCGGCAAAGATTTCCACAATCTGCTTGCCATCTGCCAAGAGGGCAGAGCGGTCCACACCCTTGGTAATCAGTTTTTCGAGCGGGTCGAAGGCGATGCTGCCTTCAATCTTGGTGAGGTCGGCACCCTTGGCGCGGAAATAGGCATCCAGCAGGCGGGCCAGCTCCAGCGAATGGCGCTGACAGGTGTGGAAGTTCAGTTCCACACATTCCACATAGATGCCATCGAGCAACTGCTCGATGTATTCGGCGCTGAGCTTGTCTGCGGGGATGCAGAAGCCGAGGCTGTCCACACCCTTGTCCAGGATGTCCAGCGCCTTGGCATTGGCCTCCTTGGGACAGCCGCACTTGATGTCCTGACGGACGTGCCATGCATTGTCGGCGGCCTTGTTGCCACGTACATAGGGGAACTCTCCGGGCAGGGCGTTCACCAGGGGAAGTTTGTCCACATCCTCCTTGCGGTAGAACGGTTCCATGCTGAACCCTTCGTTGGTCCTCCACACCATTTTCTTCTGATAGTCGGCTCCCTTGAGGTCTACCTCAATCTTGTCCCTCCATTCCTGGGCGGAAGGGGCCGTGAAATCAGAAAACAGTTTTTCTTTGTTATCTGCCATGATTTTTGTAATTGAGTTGTGTTTTATATAGTGTTGTATCGTATGCGTGTTGAGTTGTTTTTATGCGTTAATTCCAAGCAAAATTAGCCATTTTTCTCATTATCTCAAAAAATATTTCCAAAAATAGCACCAGAAACGCCTTTAATTATCTTTTTTTCGGAAAGAGTGGTCATAAAAAGCAGATAAATTCATAACTTTGTGTCGTAAAAACAGAAAACACTATGACAACAGAAGCGTACGGATTTGAGGCGGCCATCAGCCGATGGGGCACGGGCTGTCTCAAGTATGACAAACTGAAGGAACGATTCGGCTGTGAACGGCTGCATCCCATGTGGGTGGCCGACATGGACTTCGCCTCGCCGGCCTGTGTGCGAGAGGCCATTGCGGAGAGGCTCAACCATCCCATTCTGGGATATTGTGTGGAACCCGAGGACTATGTGCCGAGCATCGTGGACTGGATGCAGACCCACCACCAGTGGGAGGTGAAGCCCGAATGGATAACCTATATCCCGGGCATTGTGAAGGGAATAGGCATGGTCATCAACCGTTTCCTGCAACCGGGGGACAAGGTCATCATCCAGCCGCCCGTGTATCATCCCTTCCGCATGGTGCCCGAAGGGAACGGCATGGAGGTGGTGTATAACCCGCTCCGCGAGACCACACGCGGCCACTACGAGATGGACTTCGACAATCTGGAGCAGGTGTGTGACGAGCGGTGCAAGCTCCTCATCCTGAGCAATCCTCATAATCCGGCCGGACTGACATGGAGCAGGGAAACGCTGCAACGGCTGGCACAGGTGTGCGAGGCACACCACCTGCTGGTGATAAGCGACGAGATTCATTGCGACATGTGCCTGTGGGGCCACAAGCACATCCCCTACGCCACGGTGAGCCCCGAAGCCGCTGCCCACAGCATCACCTTCGGTGCTCCGTCCAAGGTGTTCAATATCCCCGGCATTGTCACCTCCTATGCCATCGTGCCCAACGATGCGTTGCGCACCAAGTTCTACGGCTGGCTGGAGGCCAATGAGTTCAACGACCCCAATATGCTGGCCCCTCTGGCCACCATCGCCTGCTACCGCAAGGGCGAACCCTGGCGCAGGCAGATGCTGAGGACAATAGAGGAGAACATCCTCGCGGTGGAGGACTATTGCAGCAGGCACATTTCCCGCATTCACCCCATCCGTCCGGAGGCCTCGTTCCTGGTGTGGCTCGACTGCCGCGACCTGAACATCCCTTCGGCCCAGCTGGGCGATGCCTTTGTCAAGGCAGGTCTGGCCCTCAACGACGGCCGGATGTTCGGCACGGGAGGCGGGGGCTTCATGCGCATGAACGTGGGCACCACCCGCGAGCTGCTCATGGAAGGCCTTGAAAAGATGCGTGCGGCCTTCGGCGACTGAAAGAGACATTATTAATTAATATAGTTCGCTAAACAACATTACGCTATTATGGATTGGTTGCAAAATCTCTTTGTCAACACCGAGTCGATTGCACACATCATCGTGCTCTTTGCGCTGGTGATTTCCGTGGGCATCGGCCTGGGGCGCATCAAGATGTTCGGCATCTCGCTGGGTGTCACCTTTGTGCTCTTTGCCGGTATTCTGGCCGGCCATCTCTACAACTATTTCGGCATGTCGCCGGGCGGTGTCACCTATGCTTGTCCGCTCAATGTGCTGGGTTTCGTGCAGGACTTCGGGCTTATCCTCTTTGTCTACTGCATCGGCCTGCAGGTGGGTCCGGGCTTCTTTGAGAGCTTCAAGGAGGGCGGCATCCGCATGAACCTGTTGGCCATGGGCATCATCCTGCTCAATGTGGTCTGTTGCATCGCCCTGTTCTTCATCGTTTTCTATGAGGGCGGAAGCCTGGCGGGCAAGAACTCCTACAATCTGGCCATGATGGTGGGCGTGCTCTGCGGAGCCATCACCAATACGCCCGGCCTTGGTGCAGCCAACGAGGCTTGCAGCCAAATCTTCGGGGCCAATGCGCCTGCCATTGCCAACGGCTATGCCTGTGCCTATCCGCTGGGTGTGATTGGAATCATCGGAGCCACCATCGCTCTCCGCTTCATCTGCGGCATCAGCCTGAAGAAAGAGGAGGAACAGCTGGCTCGTGAGCAGGCCGAGAACCCCCATGCCAAGCCGCACAAGATGACGCTTATCGCCGAGAACCGCTCGCTCGACGGCCGCACGCTGATGCAAGTGAGCCAGTTCCTGGGGCGCGACTTCGTGGTGTCGCGCATCCTGCAGGACGGCCACGTGAGCATCCCCAACCGCAACACCATCATCCATCAGGGCGACAAGATGTTCATCGTGTGTGCCGAAGACGATGCCGAGGCCATCATAGCCTTCATCGGTCCGGTGTGTGAGGTGGAATGGGAGGAGCAGGACGTGCCTCTGGTGAGCAAGCACATCCTTGTCACCCAGCCCTCGATGAACGGAAAAACCTTCGGGTCGCTCCACTTCAGCAGTGTGTATGGCGTGAACGTAACCCGCATACGCCGCTCGGGCACCAACCTCTATGCCGACCGCAACCTGCGCATGCAGGTGGGCGACAAGATTGTGGTGGTGGGTCCCGAGGATGCCGTTGACCGTGTGGCCAATATGATGGGAAACTCCGTGAAGAGCCTCGACCATCCCAACCTGGCCACCATCTTTGTGGGCATTGTGATTGGCATCATCTTCGGGTCGCTGCCCATTGCCATTCCCGGTGTGCCCACTCCCGTGAAGCTGGGTCTGGCAGGCGGTCCTCTCATCATCGCCATCCTGATTGGCCGTTTCGGCTACAAGGCAAAACTGGTGGCCTATACCACCACGAGCGCCAACCTGATGCTGCGTGAGATTGGCCTTGCCCTGTTCCTGGCCAGTGTGGGCATCAAGGCGGGTGCCACCTTCGTAGATACGGTGGTGGCAGGCGACGGACTCACCTATGTGTGGTGTGGATTCCTGATCACTGTGATTCCCCTGCTCATCGTGGGCACCATCGGCCGCATCTATTACAAGACCAACTATTTTACGCTCATGGGTTTGATAGCAGGTAGTACCACCGACCCCCCTGCGCTGGCCTTTGCCAACCAGACGGCGGGCAACGATGCGCCTGCCGTGGGCTACAGCACCGTGTACCCTCTGAGCATGTTCCTGCGCATCCTCACGGCGCAGCTCATCATCCTGCTGCTGTGTAGCGTGTAGAGGACATCGACACAAGAACCTGAAATTTCCCCGTGCCTGGGTTTCACGCCCACGGCACGGGCAATCATTTAAATAATAATAATACTATGGAAGTTGAAAAAATCATGCAAGACTTGCAGCGTAAGCATCCTGGAGAAACAGAATACTTGCAGGCAGTGAGAGAAGTGCTCATCTCTGTGCAGGATGTGTATAACCAGCATCCCGAGTTCGAGAAGGCAAAACTGATTGAACGCATCGTGGAACCCGAGCGTGTCATCACATTCCGTGTGCCCTGGGTGGACGACAAGGGTGAGGTTCATGTGAACATCGGCTACCGTGTGCAGTTCAACAGTGCCATCGGCCCCTACAAGGGCGGACTGCGTTTCCATCCCTCTGTCAATCTGAGCATCCTCAAGTTCCTGGGATTTGAGCAGACATTCAAGAATGCACTCACCACCTTGCCCATGGGCGGTGGAAAGGGTGGCTCCGACTTCTCCATCCGCGGACGCAGCGACCAGGAGGTGATGCGCTTCTGCCAATCGTTCATGACAGAATTGTATCGTTTCATAGGTCCCGACGAGGACATCCCTGCGGGCGACATCGGTGTGGGTGCACGTGAGATAGGTTATCTCTTCGGGATGTACAAGAAGCTCACCCACCAGTGGAGCGGAATGCTCACGGGCAAGGGACTTGAATGGGGAGGATCACGCATCCGTCCGGAGGCTACCGGTTATGGCGCACTCTATTTCGTGCGCGAGATGCTTCAGACGCACGGCCATTCGCTGGAGGGGAAGACTGTGGCCATCAGTGGCTTCGGCAATGTGGCATGGGGCGCAGCCAAGAAGGCCACCGAACTGGGGGCAAAGGTTGTCACCATCTCAGGCCCCGACGGCTATATCCATGACCCTGCAGGCTTGGATGAGGAGAAGATTGCCTACATGCTGGAACTGCGCGCCAGCGGCAACGACATCTGTGCGCCGTATGCCGACGAGTTCCCCGGCTCCATGTTCATCCCCGGCAGAAAACCCTGGGAGGTGAAGTGCGACATTGCCCTGCCCTGCGCCACACAGAACGAGCTGAACGGCGAGGATGCCGACATGCTGATAGCCAACAATACGTTGTGCGTGGCCGAGGTGTCGAACATGGGATGCACCGCCGAGGCCGCCGAAAAGTTTGTGGCGGCCCGCCAGCTGTTTGCGCCCGGCAAGGCTGTGAACGCAGGCGGTGTGGCTACCTCGGGTCTGGAAATGACCCAGAATGCCATGCGTCTGCTGTGGAGCGAGGCAGAGGTGGATGAGAAACTGCACCGCATCATGCACGACATACACCAGCAGTGCACCCACTACGGCAAGCAGCCCGACGGGTATGTCGACTATGTGAAGGGGGCCAACATTGCCGGTTTCATGAAGGTGGCCAAGGCAATGATGGCACAGGGCATTGTGTGATGCTGGCCTAGAGAGATACTTTTTTCTCCAACTGGGAAAATCCTGCTGCCCAGTTGGAGAAAATTTTTTTTCCAGTTGGGGCGCAAGAACATAAAATGATATGCAGGATTGAAATTCGTTAATAAATCAGCGGAATCTGATTATTTTACATACTTTCCGCTTGTTTTCTCCCGAAATAGTATTACCTTTGTGGCGTGAATCAAAATTCATGGATACCATGCTAATAGGTCGAGAAAAAGAA
>JAEDIG010000113.1 GCA_016292545.1 Bacteroidaceae bacterium | reverse complement strand
AGCGTGTAACTCATTGAGCTACACGCTTTCCATTTGATTATGTATTCTTATTTCTATATGTGCTTACTTAACCTCCTCGAAATCCTCTTCACTGAAAGAGTGATGGGACGGACGGCTGGATTCCTTGCCCTTTTTTTGCTTGCCGCCAAATTTGCCGAACTTGTAGGTGAGGGAGCAGAGGACATAGCTGTGGACCATGTCGGAACGGGTGTCGGTGCGGGCTGTTTCCGAGATGGAACGGTTGATGTTGTCGCGCTGGTTGAGCAGATCGGTGGCACGGAGGCTCAGGATGAGGTTGTTCCCCCGCAGGAAACGCTGGCTCACCGATAGGCTCCACAGTATCTGGTTGGTGTTCATGCTGGCATCAGCATATCCACGCCTGCTGTAGGCACCCAGGTCGGTGCCGAAGGTCATTCCCCATGGCAGGTTCATCACAGTGCTCATGCCGTAGTTGAACGTGTAGGTGTCGAGGTTGCTGGCGTTGTTGCTGTTGCTGCGGCTATGGTTGTAGCGGATGGCTCCGTGGGCATTCACTTCCAGCCAGTCGTTGTGGAAGGTGAGGCGCAGATGCTCCCGCAGGTTCATCCCGCGTGTGCGTCGGCGTGTGCTTGTCTTCTCGTTGCTGTCATACACATAGCCGATGGCATTGGTGAAACTGCCTTGTGTGTTGGTGTTGATGCGGAAGCGTGTATCGCCCTTGATGGCTGTGTTGAAGTTCACGTCCATCCTTCCGTTCCAGTTTCCGTTCACATTCTCTGGTTTGGTCACGCGTCTGCCTGTTTCCTCGTTGTATTCCGTGCGGCTGGTGGTGCTGTTCCGGGTGGTACGGAATTGTGCCGATGCTGTGAACGACCGCTGCAGCGAGGGTATGTTCTTGTTGTAGTCGGCTTTCATCTGCTGGGTGAAGGACGGTTTCAGTTCGGGATTTCCCAGCCGTATGTTGAGCGGGTTGGCATTGTTGAGCGTGTCGGGGATGAGGTCGGTGATGTTGGGCTGTCCTGTGTTGCCGCCATACTGTAGGCGCAGTTGCTCCTGCTTGGAGAAACGGTAGCGGAAGTTGAGGGTGGGGGATGCGTTCACCACGTGGCGTCCCACATGGTAGTCCTTTGTGCCCTTGGTGTAGTCCACGGCATTGAACTGTGGCTTTGCACTCACACCGGCGGTCAGGCGGTAGCGTGTGCGTACCACACGCCATTGGAGGTCGATGTTATGGTTGAGATAGGTGTTTTCAGTGGCGTTGCATTGGTCAATGTCGGGCAATGCCATGCCGGCCATCTCCGTGTAGTTGTCCGCGGCTACACCTAGCTGGCCGCACATCGGGTCGATGATGGAACGTACATCGCGCGTGTGGCGTGTGTAGCGGTAGGATAAACTGTAGCTGGCCTGCAGGTAAGTCTGTCTGCCCACAGGTTCCGTGTATGCCACCCTGCCGCCCCATTGCCGCTGTCGTGAATCGGAGGCATTCCACTGCGCCTTGTGGTAGATGGAGTCCTCTCCCGTGGTGGCCAGAATCTTATAATAGTCCACTTGGTTATAGCTGCTGCTGTTGTTGTCGCCGCCGCTCAGGTTGCCGTTCATGCCCAGCGAGGCTGTGCGGCCTTGCTTGCGGAACTTGCGTCTCAGGCTCAGCGATGCACCACCGCCCATGTTGTCCCCCTTGTTCCGGCTGGCGTTGAGGCGGCTGTTCACGCCGATGGTGTGGCTCAGCTGGTCCAGTTGCAGGAGCGGGTCGGTGATGCCGGCCTGCTGGTAGGGGTCCTCATCGAAGGTGGCAGTCCGTCCCATGTTCTCCCCGCGGTTCAGACTGTAGTTGAAGGATGGCTTGAACTCCAGTTCTGTCAGTGTGTCGGGCTGCCATTCCACTTTGTAGTCAAACCCTATGTTCTGGTTGCGTCCTTCTCCCGTATTGTGGGTGTTTCCATACGATTTCCGGATAAACGACTGGGTGCTGGTGGCACGGTCGCTCTCGCTCTGCGAAAACTTGCCGTGCAGGTTGCCGTTGAGCTCCAGCCTGTCGTTTTCCCAGTTCATCGTGGCGCCTCCCTCCTGGTTGTCACTCATGCCGTCGCCCTGCGTGTTGCCGGCGTTGCCCACCAGCGTGAACTTCTGTGCGTCCATAAACCGGTTCATGTTGAGGCGGCCGTTGTAGCGGTCTTTGGTGCCGTATCCGGCCTCGGCTTGTCCGAAAGAACCACGCTTTTTTTCCTTGCGTACGGTGAGGTCGAACACGATTTCCTCCTCTCCGTCATCAATGCCAGTGAAGCGTTCCAGGTCGCTCTGCTTGTCGTAGGTCTTGATTTTCTCTATCATGTCGGCAGGGATGTTCTTGAGCAGCATATCCTGGTTGCCTGCGAAGAATCGTTTGCCGTCCACCAGAATGCGGCTTATCGACTTGCCGTTCCATGTGTACTTGCCATTCTCGTCCACCACCACTCCGGGCAGTTTCTTGATGAGTTCCTCCACCATCGCGCCTTCTGGCAGTTTGAAGGCATCGGCGTTGTACACCACCGTGTCTTCCACCACCACCATTTCGGGCATCTGCCCCTCCACCACAGCCTCGGCCACAAGGGTGGCGTTTTCGCGCAGAAGGATGTCGGGGGTCTTGAAGTTGCCCTTCTTCTTGGTCAGGTCCACGCTGAACTGCTGGGGCTTGAAGCCCACGAATGTCACCTTCATCACATACTTTCCCTGAGGCACACCCGGGAGCAGGAACTGTCCGTCGGCTCCAGTGCTGTTGCCGCACACCATCACGCTGTCGGCATTGAACAGCCGGACCGAAGCTCCCGCCAGTGGCTCGAAGCTATCGCTCTCCATCACGCTTCCGCGCACGTTGACCGTGGCCGTCTGATGCTTGGCCTGCTCCTTGGCCGCAGTTTTGGGCTTGCGCTGTTGCCCCATGGCAGGCACAGCCGTCATCCATAACATCCACCATGCAGCGAAAGCCATCATTATTTTCACTTTATTCATATAATCATTGACCAAAACATGCCCGTTTGGTTTAAATTTTGCCCGTTCAGGCATGAAAATGACTAAATTTTATGCAAAGTAATAAATAAATTATTATCTTTACAGTGATTTTCATAAAAAAACGAACAAAAATTACATTATTTATTCAATTTATACCATGACTCAGGTTAAATATTTTCTTGCCGTGGATTTGGGTGCCACCAGTGGGCGCACCATCCTAGGCTCATTACAGAATGGCAAGCTGGAGCAGGAGGAACTCACACGTTTCGCCAACCCCATTATCCAGCTCAACCATCATTTCTATTGGGACATCTACGCCCTCTACAACGAAATCATCCGGGGGCTCAAGGTGGCTGCAGAACGGCACATCACGCTCACCAGCATCGGCATTGACACGTGGGGTGTGGATTTCGTGTGCGTGGGCAAGGACGGCCATCTGCTGCGTAATCCCTATTCCTATCGCGACCCTCACACCGAGGGCATCATGGACACGTATTTCCAGCGTGTGCCCAAGGAAAAGGTATACGAAAAGACGGGCATACAGTTCATGAACTTCAACTCGCTTTTCCAACTGGCCGCCATGCAACAGGCCGGCGACAGCGCGCTCCAGGCGGCCGACAAGATACTGTTTATGCCTGATGCGCTGATGTATATGCTCACGGGTGAAGCCGTGTGTGAATATACGATTCTTTCCACCAGCCAGATGCTGGATCCCCGCACCAAACGCATCGACAAGGAGCTCATTGCGGCTGTGGGGCTCACCGAGGACCGCTTTGGCCGCTATGTGAACCCGGGCGAAGTGGTGGGCACGCTCACACCCGAAGTGCAGAAGATAACGGGTCTGGGTGCTGTGCCCGTGGTGGCCGTGGCCGGTCACGATACGGGTTCGGCTGTAGCAGCTGTGCCGGCACAAGACCCCGACTATGCCTATCTGAGTTGTGGCACATGGAGCCTGCTGGGCATCGAAACGAAGGATGCCATCATCAACGAAGACAGCTTCCGCTACAATTTCACCAACGAGGGCGGCATAGAAGGCACCACACGCTTCCTTAAGAATATCTGTGGCATGTGGCTGCTGGAGCGTTGCCGCAAGGAATGGACCGATGCACCCGAGAATGTGAACGAGGTGAACAAGCAGGCCATGACCGCACCAGCCTTCCGCTCTTTCATCAATCCCGACGATCCCGGTTTTGCCAATCCCGAGAGCATGGTGGAGGCCATCCAGAACTTCTGCCGCCGCACGGGCCAGCCCGTTCCTGTCAGCTATCAGGAGATAGCCCGTTGCATCTTCGAGAGCCTGGCGCTGCGCTATCGTCAGGTGGTGGAATGCCTGCGTGGTTTTGCTCCTTTCCCCATCAAGCGGCTCCATGTAATCGGCGGCGGCACCTACAACCGCTACCTGATGCAGATGGCAGCCGACAGCATAGGCATTCCTGTGCTCACAGGACCAGTGGAAGGCACGGCCATCGGCAACATGATGATGCAGGCCAAGGCTGCGGGTCTGGTGGGCGACATGTTCGAGATGCGCCGCATCATTGCCGACAGCATTGAGATGAACACCTACATGCCCGCCGACAGGGAGGCATGGGACAAGGCATACGAGCGTTTCCTCACCATCTCTACGCTCTGACCCGCCCCGGAAATGACAGTCAAAGAAACAAATTATACTAAAAATCAACACTCAGAAAGAAAATGAAAGAAACATTGGTAAAACAGGCTTATGAAGTAGCAAAGCAGCGTTATGCTGAAATTGGTGTAGACACCGAGAAAGTATTGAACCAGTTACAGGATTTCCATCTCTCCCTCCATTGCTGGCAGGCCGATGATGTCCATGGATTCGAGGTGCAGGCCGGCTCTATGAGCGGTGGCATCCAGAGTACGGGTGATTTCCCTGGTGCCGCACGCAATATCGACGAGCTGCGTAGCGACATTCTCAAGGCCAAGAGCCTCATTCCCGGCAACCATCGTCTCAATCTCCACGAAATCTATGGCGACTTCAAGGGCAAGGTGGTGGACCGCGACGAGGTGACGGTCGAGTATTTCCAAAGCTGGATAGACTGGGCCAAGGAGAACAACACCAAACTTGATTTCAACTCCAGCAGCTTCTCTCATCCGAAGAGCGGCTCCTTGTCGCTGGCCAACCCCGACAAGGGCATCCGCGATTTCTGGATTGAACACACCAAGCGTTGCCGCGACATTGCCAACGAAATGGGTAAGGCACAGGACGATCCCTGCATCATGAACCTGTGGGTGCATGATGGATGCAAGGATGTTTCGGTCAACCATGCGCTCTACCGCAACACGCTCAAGGCATCGCTCGATGAAATTTTTGCCAAGCCCCAGCCCATGATGAAGGATTGTATCGAGGGCAAGGTGTTCGGCATCGGACTGGAAAGCTTCACCGTGGGCTCGCATGACTTCTACACGGCTTATGCAGCCCAGAACGACAAGATTGTGACCATCGACACCGGCCACTACCATCCCACGGAATCTCCTGCCGACAAGGTGAGCGCATTGCTGCCTTTCGTGAAGGAACTGATGCTCCATGTGAGCCGTCCCATCCGCTGGGACTCCGACCATGTCACCATCATGGACGACCCCACACAGGAACTGTTTTTCGAGATTGTACGTGCGGGCGCGCTCGATCGCGTACATTATGGTCTCGATTTCTTCGACGGAAGCATCAACCGCATCGGTGCCTATGTCATCGGTTCGCGCAGCGCACAGAAGTGCATGCTCCGCGCGCTGCTTGAGCCTGTGCAGACCATCAGCCAGCTGGAGCTGGCCGGCGAGGGCTACAAGGTGCTGGCGCTCATCGAGGAGCAGAAGGCAATGCCCTGGCAGGCTGTCTACGACGAATTCTGCGTGCGCAACGGTGTGCCCGTGGGTGCCGATTTCATTGCCGACATAGACCGCTATGTGGCTGAGGTAACAAGCAAACGATAATCCGTTTTTCAGCATGGAAATCATTATCGGTCTGCTTATCATAGCAGTGGGCGCGTTCTGCCAGTCGAGCAGCTATGTGCCCATCAACAAGATTCGCGGGTGGTCGTGGGAGTCGTACTGGATTGTGCAGGGCGTGTTTGCGTGGCTCGTGCTGCCTTTCCTGGGTGCGCTTCTGGCTGTGCCGCAGGGCCACCAACTGTGTGAACTGTTCTCTTCGGAGAACAGTTTCAACGTGGCCATGACCATTCTGTTTGGTGTGCTGTGGGGTGTGGGTGGTCTCACCTTTGGCCTCTCCATGCGTTATCTGGGCGTGGCACTGGGTCAGAGCATCGCTCTTGGCACTTGCGCTGGACTTGGTACTATCCTGGGACCCGTGTTCCTCAACTTCTTCTTTCCAGAGCAAGACCCGCTGTCCAAGCTCACCATGGCTGTGATTATCGGCGTGGTGGTCACGCTCGTGGGTATTGCAGTCATCGGTGTGGCTGGTTCCATGAAGAGTGCCTCACTGTCGGAGGAGGAGAAAAAGGCCGCCGTCAAGGATTTCAATTTTCCCAAGGGGCTGGCCATTGCCCTGCTGGCCGGATTCATGAGCGGATGTTTCAATGTGGGTCTGGCTTTTGGCCAGACGCTTGCATTCCCTGAGACTGAACCCATGTTCCGGGGGCTTCCTGCCACGTTTTTGGTAACACTGGGCGGCTTTTTCACCAACGCCCTCTACTGCTTCTACCAGAACAGCAAGAACCACACATGGAGCGATTACGCCGATACCAAGGTATGGGGAAACAACCTCTTCTTCTGCCTGTTGGCAGGTGCATTGTGGTACAGCCAGTTCTTCGGGCTCTCGTTGGGACAGGGCTTCCTCACTTCTTCGCCCGACCTCATCACCTTCTCGTTCTGCATCCTGATGGCGCTCAATGTCACCTTCTCCAACGTGTGGGGCATCCTGCTCAAGGAGTGGAAGGGTTGTTCGCCCAAGACCATTGCAGTCCTGGTGACTGGTTTGGTGATACTCATCGTGAGCAGTTTCCTGCCGCAGATTATTGCATAATCCCTAATTGAACATTATAACACAACATGAAAAGTATTCTTGAAGGACGTCCCGGACTGGCCGCAGTCATCGATCAGGTGGCAGAAGTCACTGGTTACCTGTGGCAGAAGGGATGGGCCGAACGCAACGGTGGAAACATCACCGTCAATGTCACTGAGTTTATGGACGAGGAATGCAAGGCCCTGCCTGCCATCGCTCCTGTCAAGCAGATTGGCATGGTCCTGCCCATGCTTCGCGGAAAGTATTTCTATTGCAAGGGCACGGGCAAGCGTATGCGTGACCTTGCACGCGACCCCATGGCCAATGGCTCCATTGTGCGCGTCTGCGACGACTGTGCCAGCTATGAGATTATTGCCGACCAGCCCGTGGTTCCCACCAGCGAACTGCCCACCCATCTGGCATTGCAGAATCATCTGCTGGAAACGGGTAGTGTATACAAGGCTACGCTCCACACACATCCCATCGAACTGGTGGCCATGTCGCACATCCAGCGTTTCTTGCGTCCTGGCGAAATGACGCGTGTGCTTTGGAGCATGATTCCCGAAACCTTGGCCTTTGCACCCCTGGGCATTGGTATTGTGCCCTACGCCATGCCTTCGTCCGTCAAGTTGGCTGAGGACACGCTGGAGCAGATAAAGACCCATGATGTGGTGCTTTGGGAGAAGCACGGCACCGTAGCCGTGGGCACTGATATCATGGATGCCTTCGACCAGACGGATGTGCTCTGCAAGGCTGCCAACATCTACATGTGTGCCCGCAATTTCGGTTCCGAGCCCGATGGTATGACCGAAGCGGACATGAAGGAAATCCAGGAGGTTTTCCATCTGCCCACCAGTCGTCCCATGTAAATTCTTCCGTCTCTCCCTCTTCGGGGAAAGTGGCTTCTGTGCTCGCCAATCCGAGATGCCGCAGAGGTCACTTTCTCTGGGGGGGGGATTTGTGATTTCAGGTATAACAGGTTCCTCTAGGGATAATTAAAGGTTTGGAAAGGTATCATTTATTATCACTGAACATTTGGATGATATTATCAAATGCTTCAGCAATTTCGGTGATTCTCGGATGGCTGTTCATTACAATCATAGAATTCAACTTTCTCAAGTTCAATTTCGTTGTGAATGAGCGTATGAGCACGCCCCGAAGGGGCAACCTG
>JAEDIG010000112.1 GCA_016292545.1 Bacteroidaceae bacterium | reverse complement strand
AAGTGGGGAACATAGCAGAACTCGTGCGCATGACACCCGATGAACTGAAGCAGTACAACATCAGCATCGACTCCTATCGCACCAACCTCTCAGTCATGAAGAACGAGCGGGCGGAAGGAATAGCCGAAGGAATGGCCAAAGGAATGGCTAAAGCAGCTAAAGGGATGCTGGCTATCGGGATACCTGTTGAGCAGATTTCCGTAGTCACTGGGCTTTCAATCAACGAGGTTATGGCTTTAACCTAAACCATTCAAATTCAGATTCGCATACTGATGAGAATGACAAAGGCCTGTTCAGCGGCACCGGCGAAATCTTGATGAGCGGTTCGCGGGTGTTCTCGTCCACCTGCACAAGGTTGTTTCCCTCATCATCCACGCCTTCCAAGGCCGGGTCTTTGAGGTCGCCCGAAAGCTCTGCCATCAACGATTCCAACCATGACAGAGGATAGGGGCTGTTGCCACAAACAGGCGTGGAGGCCTACAGCAAAAGCCGGTATACATTGGTTTCCTTGCGCTGGAAACCCAGTGACTGATAAAGTCTGTTGGCAGCCACGCGCGCCGGCTTGCTGGTGAGCTGCACCTCGATGGGCGAAAGGGCACGCGCCTCGTCCATCAGCCTGCACAGGAGCATACGTCCCAGTCCCTGCCCCCTGTAGCGTTCATCCACCACCACATCCTCTATAGAGGCCTTCACGGCAGAAGGAGCACGGAACACACACAGGGTGGCACACGCCACGACATGGCCACCCCGACGCACCACATACAGATGGGAGTCGGGAGCCGACACCACCTGTTCCAGAAGGGTTTCCGTCAGCTGCAAACGAGGGGATAACTGATTCATCAACGCACACATATCCTCAAGGTCATGAGGAGCAAGGGTTCTCAATTCTTCTATTTCAGGCATTGCTATTAGGGATTTTTCTCATTTTGTTATCTCGCCGGCCAAGTCGGTATTCATCAGGCGACACACTTCTTCATAAGGCAACTGGTGCCCGAGCAGGAACATCAGTTTGGTGAGGGCGCATTCGGGCGTGCTGTCATAACCGCCCACCACACCGGCCTCCAGCAACTGGCGGCCCGTTTCATAGCGGTCCATCTCCACACTGCCCGACTGGCACTGTGTGATATTCACCACCACGATACCTGCATCCACGGCCTCGCGTATCAGATTGATGAGCCATTGCTTCTGCGGCGCATTGCCCGAGCCAAAGGTCTTCATCACAATGGCCTTGATGCCAGGCGTATGGAACACGGCCGTTATCAGCCGTTGCTGGATGCCCGGAAAGAGTGTGAGCACCACCACATTGGTGTCGAACAGATAGTGCGGCTTCAGCGGAAGTCCGTCGGGCCGACGGATGCGACCGGGGATATACTTGATGTCGATGCCGCTATGGGCCAAGCAGGGATAATTGTAGCTCTTGAATGCATTGAACTTTTCGGCACTGATTTTTGTGGTGCGGTTGCCACGCATCAGGTCGCGTTCAAAATAGATGCACACCTCCGGCACCATGGGATACCCGGCTTCATCGCGCGAAGCTGCAATCTCTATGGCCGTGATGAGATTTTCCTTGCCATCCGTCCGCAACATGCCGATGGGCACCTGCGACCCCGTCAATATCACGGGCTTGGACAGATGCTCCAGCATGAAGCTCAGGGCAGAGGCCGTATAGGCCATGGTATCGGTGCCATGCAGAATGACAAAACCGTCGTATCGGTCGTAGCTCTCCTGAATAATATGCACCAGACGTGCCCAATGAGCGGGCTCCATGTCGGACGAGTCGATGGGCGGATTGAAGGAATAGGTGTCGATACGGTAGTTGAAGCGGCGCAATTCGGGAACCAGACTGAGCAGATGGTGGAAATTGAAACTCTCCAGTGCACCCGTCACCGGATTCTCTATCATACCGATGGTGCCTCCCGTATAGATGAGGAGGATGGCAGGCGGTGTATGGACGTTCATGAATCGGTGGTTATTATGAAAATGATTGACGAAGAAACAAGGTGAAGATGCTGGCATCCACATATTCTGCCACATCCCTGCAAAGCCAGTCGGCTAGCCGTCCCGACACCCGGAAACCTGCCTTTGAGAACAGGCGGGCAGCAGGCACGTTGTCGGCAGCCACGATGGCATAGAGCTGATGGAGGTGGAGGTGGCAGGCCGCATAGCGCGACAGGAATTGCAGGGCCTCAAGGGCATATCCCTGGCGTTGCCATGGGGTACGCACTACAATCCCCACCTCTGCACGCTGGTGGGCCACACTGTAGTCATACATGTCGATGAGACCTATGGGGGTGCTATCGTGCAAGGTGATGACCAACGGCACACGGCCGTCGGCATACACATCGCAGGAAGCCTGCTCCAAAAAACGGCGCAAGGCATAGCGCGAAAAGGGAGCCGTGGTGACATTGTTGCGCCACAGTTCCGTGTCGTTCTCTATCTGATAATAGAGTTCCAGGTCTTCGGGCTCCACGGCACGCAACACCAGCCTGCTGCTCTTGAAATAGTTCATGCCTCACCCCCTTCCATAGGAATGGCCCCGCCGGGACGGATAATCATACCCGTCTGCCGCGAGCGGGTCTCCAACAAGAACCGGTGGCCATGGGGTTGACGGCTCAGTTCGTGCAGCATCTGGCTCACAGGTGTCGTGTCGAAATCAAACACCAGATAGCCGGGAGCCTTGTAGCGCGCCGGACAGCCGATAAGGGCACGGAAGCGCAGCACTACACGCTGCATCATGTCGAGGAAGGCACGGACATAGACGGCCAGGCGGATGAAGGAGCCCAGCAACCGATGCCGCGGACCATAGTGCTTGTTGAAGAAGATGAGCATGGCCTTGTAGAACACATTCACATAGCGGAAACTGCTCTTCACCGTGCTCTCGCCCTTGTAATGCAGGATGGTGGAGGGCAGATAATAGTTTTCCCATCCCCCCTGGAGCAGACGATAGCTGAGATCTATGTCCTCGCCATACATGAAGAAATCCTCGTCGAGCAGGCCAATCTGGTCGAGCGCCTTTCTCCTTACCATATTGAAAGCCCCGGAAATCACCTCGATGGGATTGGCCTCATCGGGATTGAGATAGCGCATGTAGTACCGGCCAAACACACGGCTCCTGGGAAAGAGTGTACCCAGTCCGGTCATCTTGCAGAAACTCGTGAACGGCGTGGGCAGCCCCCTGCGGCTCTCCGGGGCGAAACTTCCGTCCGAATTGAGCATGCGCACGCCCACCGCACCCACGGAAGGATGGGCATCCAGAAAATCCAGACAGTCATGAAAGGTATTTTCGGCCACCAGCGTGTCGGGGTTGAGCAAGAGCACATACTCGCCCGTGCTCTCGCCAATCGCCTGGTTGTTGGCACGCGAAAAACCTACATTCTCCCTGTTGGCAATGATGCGCACTGTGGGGAACCGTGCTGTCAGATAGTCCACCGTGCCGTCGGTGCTGTTATTGTCCACCACCACAATCTCGCATGGGAAATCGGATGAGGCACGCAGCACGGAACGCAGGCATTGTTCGAGGATGTACCTTACATTGTAGCTGACAATGACCACACTAAGCCTCATGCACATGTCAGGATTCCTTCTTGATGAGCATCATGGCCGACACGGCGGCCAACACAGGCAAGCAGGCAATCATGCCCGAATCGAAAAAGAAATAATAATCCAGGACCGTGAGCACCGCCGGAACAAACAGCAGCAACAGACGCTGGGACAGGGGTTTTATCTGTCTGCGCAAAAGATAGAAGCATGCAAGGATGGTGGACATGGCACAGGCCATGGACAGGCCGTATGACAGGCGCGGATGGGCTGATGGTTCACCCAGCAGAGGTGCCGCACCGCCTGTTGCACATTGCAGCACCAAAGCCAGCAGTCCCACAACCGCCCATGTGCAAAGGATGTAAAGTAGCAGTCTTTTTCGTGTCATGATGAGTGTATATATATATTAATTAATGTATGGTTGTTCTTATGTCGTCCCCTCCCTACACATTGAAGGGAATGCGTCCCGCCAACGCCCGTCCCAGCGTCACCTCGTCGGTATACTGCAGTTCGTCGTTCTGCGCCACCCCTCGTGCTATCACGGTGATACGCACCGGGGCCGACTGCAGTTTGCGGTAGATGTAATAGTTGGTGGTGTCGCCCTCCATGGTGGGGCTCAGGGCCAGAATCACCTCGTTCACCCCACCTGCCAGCACGCGGTCCACCAGACTCTGTATCTGCAGATTGGCAGGACCCACCCCATCCATCGGGCTAATCACGCCGCCCAGCACATGATAGAGCCCGTTGTATTGCTGGGTGTGCTCAATGGCCATCACATCCTGCACGTTCTCCACCACACACACCGTGGAGGCATCCCTCCGCTTGTCGCTGCAGATGGTGCACACCTCGGTGTCGGAGATGTTATGGCACTTGCTGCAATAATGGACATCGTGCACCAGTCGGGTCAGGCTCTCGGCCAACGCATCAATGCGGGCTGTCTCCATGCGCAGCATGTGCAATACCAGCCTGAGCGCAGAACGCTCGCCAATGCCCGGCAGCCGGCTCATCTCCTGCACGGCCCGCTGGAGCAATACGGATGGGAAATTCTGCATGGACATGGCTGGAGGTCAAAGCAGTCCCTTGCTGCTGGGCAGCTGAAAATGGTTCACATCGCGCCGCACGGCCATACGCAGGCTGCGGGCAAAGGCCTTAAAAATGCCTTCTATCTTGTGGTGCTCATTGGTGCCATCGGCCTTTATGTTCAGGTTGATGCGTGCGCTGTCGGAGAGGCTCTTGAAGAAGTGGAGAAACATCTCGGTGGGCATCTCCCCCACCCGCTCGCGGTGGAACTCGGCATTCCACACCAGCCACGGGCGGCCTCCGAAATCCAGCGCCACCTGGCAAAGACAGTCGTCCATGGGCAGGCAATAGCCATAGCGTTCTATGCCACGCTTGTCGCCCAGCGCCTTTTCCAGACACTGCCCCAGCACAATGGCCGTGTCCTCTATCGTATGATGCTCGTCCACATGGAGGTCACCCTTGCACGACACTTCCAAATCAATCATGCCATGGCGGGCAATCTGCTCCAGCATGTGGTCAAAGAAGCCCAGCCCTGTGTGGATGTCCGAGCGGCCGTTGCCATCCAGATTCACACGCACGGTGATGTCCGTCTCATGGGTGGTGCGTGTGATGCACGCCTCACGTTCTCCTGCAAACACCACCGAGGTAATCTTCTCCCAATCCATTCCCTCTGTCAGAATCAGGCTCTTGCACCCCAGGTTCACGGCCAGCTGGGCATCTGTCTGGCGGTCGCCAATCACCCAGCACGCCGAAAGGTCGTAGCTTCCGTCCATATAGTCAGTGAGCATGGCTGTCCCTGGCTTGCGGGTGGGCAGTCCCTCATGAGGGAAACTGCGGTCAATAAGGATGCGGTCGAAGGTGACGCCCACGCTCTTCAGCACATCGAGCATCAGATTGTGGGTGGGCCAGAAGTCGGCCTCTGGATAGGAAGGTGTGCCCAGCCCGTCCTGATTGCTCACCATCACCAGCTCATAGTCGGTATGCTGGCGCAGGAAATGAAGGGCCGTAATGGCACCGTCCACAAAGTGGAACTTCTCAAAGCTGTCTATCTGTTCGTCTTCCGGTTCGCGCAGGATGGTGCCGTCCCGGTCTATGAATAAGGCTTTCTTCATTTGTATTGTCGGAGTGCGGATAAGAGTTCGTTGTTTTCGGCCGGTGTGCCGATGGTGATACGCAGGCAACCCTCGCAAAGCTCCACCCGGTTACGGTTGCGCACGATGATGCCCCTGTCCACCAGATACTGATAGATGGCATCTGCATCGCTCACCTTTGCCAGAATGAAGTTGGCCGCCGTGGGATAGATGTGCCGGCACACGGGCAGTTCGGCTATGGCCGGAATCATGTGGGCACGCTCTTGCTTGATTTGCGACACCCAACGCTCCACCTTCAGCGGTTCGGACAGCATCTCCATGGCACGCTCCTGTGCCAATATGTTGATGTTATAGGGATATTTCACCTTGTTGAAAAGCTCGATAATGGCGGGAGAAGCAAATGCCATGCCCAGCCGGATGGCCGCACTGGCCCATGCCTTGCTCATGGTATTGAGCACAATCAGGTTGGGATAGGCCTCCACATGCCTGCGGAACGCCTCCAGCTGGGAGAAATCGGAATAAGCCTCGTCCAGCACCACGATACCCTCGAAACGGCGCAGGATGGTGTCGATGGTCTTGCGGGGGATGTCGTTTCCTGTGGGGTTGTTGGGCGAACAAATCCATATCACCTTGGTGTGCTCATCCACGGCAGCCAGCATGCGGTCTGCATCCAGCTGGAAATCGCTGTCGAGCATCACCTTCCGATAGGCTACATCGTTGATGTCGGCACACACCTCATACATGCCATAGGTGGGAGCCATGGCCACCACATTGTCCACACCGGGACGACAAAATATCCTGTACACAAGGTCGATGGCCTCATCACTTCCGTTGCCCAGGAAGATACACTCCTCGGGCACACCCTTCACCACCGACACACGTTTCTTCAGTTCCCTTTGCAAAGGATCGGGATAGCGGTTGATGGAAGGGTTGTAGGGGTTCTCGTTGGCATCGAGGTAGGCGGTAGCCTTCCGGCCACTGAATTCGTTGCGCGCACAACTATAGGGTTTGAGCGACCAGATATTGGGTCGCACCAGGTTCTGTAGGTCTTTCATCGTGTCTGCTCAGTTTCTGTTTACCTTTTCCATTCTCAGCGCCATGGCCCTGGCATGGGCATCCAGCATCTCACCCTTGGCCATTTCCACCACGGTGTGGCCAATGTCCAGAACACCTGCGGGCGTGATGTGCTGGAAAGTGACCTTGCGCACGAAACTGTCGAGGTTCACACCGTTGTAGGCCACTGCATAGCCGCATGTGGGCAGGGTGTGGTTGGTGCCGCTGGCATAGTCGCCTGCACTCTCGGGGGTCCATCCACCCAGGAACACGCTGCCTGCATTCACCACCTTCTCGGAGAGTTCCATGTAATTGGATGTTTCGATAATCAAATGCTCGGGCGCATAAAGATTGGTCATCTCCATCATCTCCTCATCGTTGTGGAGCAGCACAATCTTGCTGTGCTCCAGGGATTCTGTGGCCATTTCTGCACGGGGCAGGCGTGACAGTTGGGTTTCCAGTTCCTTCTGCACCCTGGGGATGAAGGCCGCATCGGTGGTGAGGAGCACCACCTGGCTGTCGCGTCCGTGCTCGGCCTGGCTCAAGAGGTCGGCAGCCACAAAGGAAGGGTCGCTGCCGGCATCGGCCAGCACACACACCTCGCTGGGGCCTGCAGGCATGTCGATGGCCACATCATGCAGGCTCACCTGCTGCTTGGCACACATCACGAACTGATTGCCCGGTCCGAATATCTTATACACCTTGGGCACCGACTCCGTGCCATAGGCCATGGCTCCTATGGCCTGCACACCGCCTATCTTGAAGATGCGGTTCACGCCTGCCAGGGATGCGGCATAGAGGATGGCCGGATGCACCTTTCCGTCGCGTCCGGGAGGCGTACACAATACGATTTCCTCACATCCCGCAATACGGGCCGGAGTAGCCAACATCAGCACGGTGCTGAACAGGGGTGCCGTGCCTCCGGGGATATAAAGACCCACCTTCTGAATGGGCTTGGCCTGCTGCCAGCACTCCACGCCCGGAGTCACCTGCACATGCCGGGCCTGAAAACGCTGGGAGGCATGGAATTTCTCTATGTTGCGGTGTGCTTCACGCAAGGCTTCGCGCAACGGGGTGTCCACCAGTCCTTCTGCCTCCTCCATCTCCTCGGGAGTGACGGCCAGACGGTCGAGCCGGACATGGTCGAAGCGTTCTTCATACATGCGCACAGCCTCATCGCCGCTCTTCTTCACCTGGGCCAGCACATCTGCCACAAGGGCATTCAGGTCGGCCGCATCGCGTGTGGGGCGTGCCAGCAGCCTGGCCCATGTTTCCCTTCCGGGATATTCATATACCTTCATAATATCATCTTTTCTATGGGAACCACCAGAATGCCCTGCGCACCCAGTTCCTTGAGTTGACGGATGATTTCCCAAAAGCGTTTTTCGTCGATAACGGTGTGCACACTGCTCCATCCCGGTGTGGCCAGGGGCATCACCGTGGGGCTCTTGGCACCGGGCAACACGGCCACCACCTCTTCTATCTTGTCGCTGGGCACGTTCATGAGCACATACT
>JAEDIG010000111.1 GCA_016292545.1 Bacteroidaceae bacterium | reverse complement strand
GGGCAACATCATTACCAAATCGCTGCGCCCCGGAGTGAGTGACGCGATTCCATGTCCGCGGTTATGACGCGATGCGCCCCAGAGGGGCAGCAAGCCACCAGCCCAGGGCTGAAGGGATCGAGGGGGCTGGATGGCTGCCTGTTGCAGTTGTTGCAGTTTTTTTCGGGCCTATAACTGCAACAGCTGCCAGCCCCGCCAGCTGCTGGAGAACCCCGGAGTGAGTGGCGCGATTCCATATCCGCGCGCCCCCGATGGGCCACCTGTGCGATGTGAGGTTCATCCGACATTGGGAGCATCATGCCACACCAAAATCCGGAAGCCCCCAAAAAACAAATAGCCGAAGAGAGATAAAGGAGGGTAATATCAGGTAAACGTTTCGTAGGTGCCGTCATCGAAGAAGACACGGATTTCTGTAATCTTACGCTGCGGTTTGTCAACATATTTTACTCTTTCCCTTATAGCCGCCTGCATGGGGGGCTGTGTTTGGGACACGGAAAAGAGGTCCTGCTGAACCGCAGAAGGGTCCTGCATGTCGGGATGAGCAGGGGAGTGGGCGTCGCTAGACCCTGCTGTTGCCACCACATCCTCAGAAGACACATACATGTCACCCTCTCCGAACATGAGCCAGGGCACACTAATCTCGGGAAAACGTTCATGAATAGAAGACACTATATTGGTGGAAGGTTTTGTAGTGCCCTTGAAAATTCCGGAAAGGGTGGCAGGGGCAACACACAGCTCATCGGCAAACTCCTTCTGGTTTTTGCCCGTCTTTTTCATTAGTTGAAATATACGATCTTTCATACGCTCATCAGGGGGTACCCCCTTTTTTTGTTGTTTTTATGGGTACAAAGGTACAAAAAATGGTTTATACATCCAAATTTCAGAAACACAAATCTCAATTTCACTGTTATGAATCATCAAAATCATCTGAATTCAGATATTCAATCCACCGAATCATTAAGATTCATGAATCCAAATATTCACCTTTCGGAATGCCCCTGAAACATATTAAAGCAAGCACTTTAAGGGGTGTGGCTGCCAGAACTGGCTTTGAATGGATTGATTACATGAACGGCCCCAAAATAATGGCATTTGAGGGCATTTCCAGTGGAATTTATGCCTTTTCCCGTGCATCCAATTCATCCTTTTTCTCTCAGAATAAGGATTATGTAGCTGTAAATCTATCTGTTAATATTATTCACAAAGTTGATGATAAATATTCATTCAGGGATTCAGCTCCGTTGATTCGCGTTCATGAATCTGATTTCAGCCTTCAAAAGGGCAGGAACGCGCTCTTGTTCGGGATTCCGATTTGTGAACCTAAATTCAAAGAGCGGTCATGATGCTGAAATCAGAATCGCGAACATGAATGCAAACAAACGTTAACATTGAATTCCGGGCGATGAAAGCAAGAAAAACGTGTCATTTTTCTTTCAAGACGAACAAGCGTACAGGAAATGGATTCTGACGCCATTCTGAGCGGCCAAAATTCGATTTAAGTGGCTGTCTACCAACAAAACAGCCCCCTAAAAAAGGGGGCCTCAAAAAATGTGTTCTAGAGAAAAACGCTAATGAAGGATGAAAAAAACGAGCTCCTGAAGCAGGTCGCCAGGCAAGGTTCTGCACCCTCCCACCCCTTTTGAAGCCCCATCTGTGCGCCTGATTTCGCCTAGAATCTGCATCACTTTCATTCCGCTGTAATTCCTGATTGCGGGAAGCACTTCCTGATTGATTTTCCATTCGGGCTTCCCCAGCCACTCCGAAAGTCCCCTTCCGGAACGGTCGGGCGAATAGAACGCCATCATTACATCAGAAAAAAATGTAAAGATATTGGAAAGCGTCTGAGGCAATGAAAACGACCGGGGGTTGCCCTGGAAATAGCGCACGATGCGGAAGGACATGGCCACATCCTTGCGGGCAAGCGCACCCACCAGTTCAAAGCTGTTGAAGTCCTTGCTCATGCCCGTGAGCAGCTCCACCATGCCCGCATCTATGACGCGCCTGTCGCCCAGAAGTCCGGAGAGCAGCTTGTCGATTTCGGCCGAGAGGCGGCTCAAGTCGTTGCCCACATGCTCGCAAAGCATCTGCACGGCCTTCGGCTCAATCTGCGCCCTGGAGCGTTCCACATACCCCTTCACGAAGGAGGGGAGCTCCCGGTCGTAGAGTTTGCGGCTGTCGAAGAGCACGGCCTTCTGCTGGATTGCCTTTGTCACGGCCTTGCGCGCATCGAGCCGGCCGTTCTTGTGGCAAAACACCAGCACGGTTGTGGGAGAAGGTTGCTTCAGATAGGCCTCCAGCAGGTCCAGATTGCGCAACCCTTGCGCCTCACGCACTACCACCACCCTATATTCGGCCATCATGGGGTAGGTGCGTGCCCGCTCGATAATCATGTCCATGCTCACGTCGCTGGCATAAAGCAGGTCCAGATTGAAGTCACGCTGGTCGGGCTGCAGCACATTGTCCACAATGTACTGGCTGATGCGGTCGATGTAGTAAGCCTCGTCGCCCATCAGATAATACACGGGGGCATAGCGCCGTGCCCTGATGTCGCGCACGATTTCCTCGTAGTTGTTTGTCTTTGCTGCTGCCATGTGTCAATAGTCGAATTTCAGGTGTCTCACAGTCTTCTTGTCGTCCTTGATCATCTCCAGCGCCTGCACACCAATGTCCAGATGCATATTCACGTAATTAGCCGTCACCTGACGGTCGCTCTCAGCCGTCTTCACCCCCTCCGGAGTCATGGGATTATCGCTCACAAGCAATAAGGCTCCCGTGGGGATATGATTGGCAAAACCGCATGTGAACAGGGTTGCCGTTTCCATGTCCACAGCCATGGCACGCGTGGAAAGCAGATAGCGCTTGAAAGCCTCATCATACTCCCATATCCTGCGGTTGGTGGTATACACCGTGCCTGTCCAGTAATCGTGGCCCAGGTCGCGCACCGTACTCGACACGGCTCTTTGCAGCATGAAGGCAGGAAGGGCCGGCACTTCAGGGGGGAAATAATCGTTGCTGGTGCCCTCTCCCCGAATGCCTGCAATGGGCAATATCAGGTCGCCACGCCGCGTCTTGCTGGATATTCCCCCGCATTTTCCCAGAAAGAGGCAGCCGCGAGGCTTGACGGCACTCAGCAGGTCCATGATGATGGCCGCATTGGGGCTGCCCATACCAAAATTGATGATGGTGATGCCGTCGGCCGAGGCCATGCGCATATTGGCACCATAAGGAGGATGGGCTATGCCGAACCTGTCGCAAAACAGGTCCACATAATTATTGAAATTGGTAAGCAGAATCAGGCTTCCGAAGTCTTCAAGCGCATGAAGCGTGTATCTGGGGAGCCAATTTTCCACAATTTCTTGTTTCGTCTTCATGTTTTTCGTACTTTTGCAGGCAAAGTTAACACATTTCCATCAAATGCAAGCACTAAATCTGCCAAAAACCGAGCTGAAATTCGGAAAACAGGGCCAAAGATTGACCGTATATGACATTTTCCGTCGAAAATATGTGGCATTGACACCCGAAGAATGGGTGCGCCAGCATTTTGTACGCTACCTTGTGGAGCACAAGGGCTACCCTGCCGCACGCATGGCCACCGAGGTCTCCCTGCGGCTGGGCAACATGCAGAAAAGATGCGACTGCGTGTGCTACGACCGCTACATGCGCCCCATGGTCATCATAGAACTGAAGGCACCCACCGTGGCCCTCAGTCAGGAGGTGATGAACCAGATATGCCGCTACAACATGGCAATGCACGTGCCCTACCTGATGCTCAGCAACGGCCTGTGCCATGTGTGTGCCCATATCGACTACGAAAAAGGGGAATACCGCTACCTGAACGATATTCCCCTGTGGAATGAAATATGCGGGGAAGAAGCCTCTCCCCAAGACTGGTAAAAGCCTCTTATTCGCTCTTCTTGCGTATGGTGCGCCTGCGCTTGGGCTTGTCCTCGGCCTTGGCTATCGGCGAGATGCCAGCCAGTTCGGGGTCCACCATGATTCGTCCGCAATACTCACACACAATGATCTTCTTGCGCATGCGGATGTCGAGCTGGCGCTGGGGCGGAATCTTGTTGAAGCAGCCGCCGCAGGCATCACGCTCCACATACACCACACCCAATCCGTTCCTGCTGTTCTTGCGTATGCGCTTGAAGGCGCTCAGCAAACGAGGCTCGATGGTGCACTCCAGGTTCTTTGCATCCTCGCGCAGTTTTTCCTCCTCCGCCTTGGTTTCTGTAATGATTTCGTCCAGTTCGCTCTTCTTGATGTCCAGGTCGGTACGACGCTCCTGCACCAGCTGGCTACATCTGGTCACATCCTGTGCCTTGGACTCCATCTCGGCCTTTGCCTCGTTTATCTTCTTCTCGTTGAGCTGGTTGTCGAGTTCTGCATATTCAATCTGCTTGCTCAGGTTGTCATACTCACGGTTGTTGCGCACCGACAACGTCTGCTCCTTGAATCGTGCGATATTGGTATTGTTCACCTCGATGTTCCCCTTGCGTTCGGCAATCTGCTTCTGCAGGGAAACGATGTCGTTGTTGAGTTTCTCGATGCGGGTGGTCAGGCCTTCAATCTCGTCTTCCAGGTCCTGCACTTCCAGGGGCAGCTCGCCACGAAGCGTGCGGATGCGGTCAATTTCCGTCAGCTTTGTCTGCAATGAATAGAGATTCTTGAGCTTCTGCTCCACCGGCATGTCGGCTACGTCCTTTGCTTTTTCTCTTGCCATAATCTAATTGTATATTCTATTTATGTTCTTATCCTACAAATACTTCACGGGATTCGTGTCGGTCTGCGTCACGAACATGGGCAATTCGGGAAAGGCATCGCCCAGCATCCGGCACAGGAGGTCTATCGTGAAACGCTCGCTCTGGTAGTGGCCCAGCACACCAATCTGTATTTCCTGCTCGTGGCCAAAGAAACGGTGGTAGTGCATCTCGCCCGTCAGGAAAGCATCGGCCTGCATCTTCAGGGCCTCGGGCAGCAAAAAGTCACCCGCCCCTCCACAGAACACCACGCTCTGAACCTGACGTCCAAGCAGTTCGTTGTGCATGAGGCACTCCACCTGGAACACCTGCTTCACACGCTGCAAGAAAGCCAGCGAGTCCTCGGCCTGCGCCAAATGGCCCACGATGCCACTGCCTGCACGCACTTGCGTCTCGCGTCCGTCGATGCAAACCGTCACCCTACGGGGACACACCAGCTCCACATCCATCAGCCCCAATCGCTCGGCAGCCTCATAGTTGACACCGTCTTCTGCATTGTCCAGATTGGTGTGGGCAGAATAGATGGCAATGCCGTTCTCTATGGCCAGCCTCACACACCGCTCCACCTGATTGGCATCGCTCACACACTTCAGCCCCGAAAAAAGCAGGGGATGATGCGACACCACCAGATTGCAATCCAAGTCGACAGCCTCGCGCAGCACCTCCTCGGTAACGTCCAGACACAATAATACCCCTGAAATATCCGTCCTTGTCAACCCTATCTGGAGGCCAGCGTTGTCATAGCTTTCCTGCAGCGGCAAGGGCGCGATTCGTTCAAGGGCAAGTGTCACTTCCTCTAGTTTCACGCTCATATTGAGAAATATTTGGCCACAAAGGTAGGACTTTTTTGCGATAAAAACCAAATTTATTTTGTTTTTTTGTAGTTTTAGCGGTATCTTTGTCTCGCTTTTGCGCAGAGCAATGGCTCCAGAGGGGCATTTTGCATGGATTCCAGCCTTTTCCAGGGCGGCCAAAGCATGCATGCGCACACATACATCTATACATTAATATATATATATAAGGACATCATACACAATGGCACTACATTCAACCATCCCCACGCTCTCCCACAACGGGCTGACGTTGGAGCTGAAGCTCGAAACCCCGCTCGACCCCGAGCACTACAGCATACAGCAGCCCCACCTGCCTGCAGAATGGGCACCCCAGAGCGGCGTGCAGCTCACATGGCCGCATGCCCACACCGACTGGGCACCCATCCTTCCCCAAGTGACCCGATGCTACCTGCGCATCGCCATGGAGATAGCCCTTCGGGAAAGGCTCGTCATCGTGGCACCCGATGCCGACGAGCTGCAAGCACTGCTTCGCCAGCAGCTTCCCAGCCAGGCCCTGCAGCAGATTTCCATTCTGGAGATACCCACCAACGACACCTGGGCACGCGACCACGGCTTCATCACCCTGGCAAGCCCCCAAGGCCCCCTGCTGGTGGACTTCAAGTTCAACGGATGGGGAGAAAAGTTCGAAGCCACGCTCGACAACCAGATATGCCGCCGCATGATGGACCTGCATGCGCTCCACGGCACCTATGTCGACCAAACGGATTTCGTGCTCGAAGGAGGCAGCATCGAAAGCGACGGACGAGGCACTATCCTCACCACCAGCCAGTGCCTGCTGGCCCCCCACCGCAACCAGCCCCTCAGCCAGGCCGACATCGAGCAGCGGCTGAAGCAGGTGCTCCATGCCAAACGTGTGCTATGGCTCGACCACGGCTATCTGGCAGGCGACGACACAGACAGCCACATCGACACCCTTGCACGCCTGTGCCCCGGCGACACCATCGCCTATGTGCAATGCAACGACCCCTCCGACGAACATTACACCGAGCTGCAGCTGATGCAGGAACAGCTGACCCAACTACGCACCGAAGAAGGCCTCCCCTACCGCCTGCTTCCGCTCCCCATGGCCGCCCCCGCCTTCGACGAGGAAGCAGGCCGCCTGCCGGCCACCTATGCGAATTTCCTTGTCATCAACGGTGCCGTGCTGATGCCCACATACGGACATCCCGCGCTCGACACACAGGCACAGCGCCAGATACAGACAGCCTTTCCCAAACACGAAATCATCGGCATAGACTGCCAGCCGCTCATCATACAGCACGGAAGCCTGCATTGCTGCACCATGCAGTTCCCCCTAGGCGTAATCGGGCAAAAGCAGCCAGGCGAGAGATAGAACCCCATTCACCCTAACACCCCCCTTACATACACTCATAATATGAAAATCGGAATCGTACAACAGTTCTGTTCAGACAACCTCCACGAGAACCTCCAGAAACTGGAACACAACATCGGCCGGCTGGCCGCAGAAGGCGCACAGCTGGTGATACTCCAGGAACTCCACAACACCCCCTATTTCTGCCAGACCGAAAACCCCGACCTCTTCGACCTTGCAGAAACCATCCCCGGCCCCAGCACGGAACGCTTTGGCCAGCTGGCAAGGAAACTTGGCGTGGTGCTGGTGACCAGCCTGTTTGAAAAACGAAGCGCAGGCCTCTATCACAACACGGCCGTTGTGATAGAGAAAGACGGCAGGATAGCCGGATGCCACCGCAAGATGCACATCCCCGACGACCCGGCCTATTACGAAAAGTTCTATTTCACCCCCGGCGACCTGGGCTTCCACCCCATCTCCACAAGCGTGGGCAAACTGGGCGTGCAGGTGTGCTGGGACCAGTGGTACCCCGAAGGAGCACGCCTGATGGCCCTGCAGGGAGCCGAGATGCTCATCTACCCCACAGCCATCGGCTACGAAAGCACCGACACACCCGAGGAACAGCACCGGCAGCAAGAGGCGTGGATGACCGTGCAGCGCGGACATGCGATAGCCAACGGGCTGCCCGTGATTGCCGCCAACCGCGTGGGGCACGAGCCTGACCCCAGCGGACAGACAAACGGCATACAGTTCTGGGGCAACAGTTTTGCCGCAGGCCCTCAGGGCGAGCTGCTCTGCCGTGCCTCTGGCGACAAGGAGGAAAACCTGCTTGTGGACATCGACATGCAACGATGCGAAAAGGTACGGCGCTGGTGGCCCTTCCTGCGCGACCGCCGCATAGAGGAGTTCGCACCGCTCACCAGACGATTCATCGACTAACCCCTCCCCCCACCCGCATAAACATCATGGCTACACCTGCAATCATACTCTCCCAGATCCTCATGGGCGCAATCCCCTGCTGCCTGGGCGGCATAGCTCTGGCACTGGCCTACAAGAACCGACGCGACAAGCAAGAAATGGCGCTCCGCATGGAGAGCGACAACCAGCTGCAGCAGCTGCGCCACACCTATGAACAGCAGCTGAAGGCGCTGGAGATTGACGCCAGCCGATACCGCTACGAGGCACAGACCGCCAAAGAACTGTCGGCAAAGGCCGAAGCCTCCTACAAGGAGTCGATGGCACAGATGGAGCACAAGTTCGTGAGCCTCTCCGAGGAAGTGCTGCGCAAGCGGCAGGACGAACTGGACAAGGCCAACAGGGAAACGCTGTCGGCCATGGTGCGCCCCGTGCGCGAAGACCTGCAGAAGATGCAGCAGAGCATGGTGGACGCACGCATGAGCAGCGCATCGCAGCATGCCACACTCGACAAGACCATCGAAAACCTCAGCCTTTTTGCCCACGACATGGCGCAG
>JAEDIG010000110.1 GCA_016292545.1 Bacteroidaceae bacterium | reverse complement strand
GGGCGGTAAGGCACAGTTCGGTGGCCAGCGTTTCGGTGAGATGGAAGTCTGGGCCATCGAGGCCTTTGGTGCAAGCCATGTGCTGCAGGAAATCCTCACCATCAAGAGCGACGATGTGGTGGGCCGCAGCAAGGCATACGAGGCTATCGTCAAGGGTGACCCCATGCCCACGCCCGGCATTCCCGAGTCGCTCAACGTGCTGCTCCATGAGCTGCGTGGTCTGGGCTTGAGTATTACATTGGAATAAGACTTGCTAAAACAGATATAATATGGCTTTCAAGAAAGATACGAAGGTAAAGAACAATTTTACTAAGATTACCATTGGCCTGGCTTCTCCCGAGCAGATCCTCGAGAACTCCTACGGTGAGGTGTTGAAGCCCGAGACCATCAACTATCGCACCTACAAGCCCGAGCGCGACGGCTTGTTCTGCGAGAGAATCTTTGGTCCCACCAAAGACTATGAATGTCACTGTGGCAAGTACAAACGCATCCGCTACAAAGGCATTGTCTGCGACCGCTGTGGTGTGGAGGTTACCGAAAAGAAGGTGCGCCGCGAACGCAGCGGACACATCCAGCTGGTGGTGCCTGTGGCCCACATCTGGTATTTCCGTTCATTGCCCAACAAGATTGGCTATCTGCTGGGACTTCCCACCAAGAAGCTCGACCAGATTATCTACTATGAGCGCTATGTGGTCATCCAGCCCGGTATCATGGCCAACGACAAGGAAATGCCCCAGGCCGAGCTCGACCTGCTGAGCGAAGAGGACTACATGAACGTGATGGACCGCCTGCCGCCCACCAACATGCTGCTTGACGACAGCGACCCCAACAAGTTCATTGCCAAGATGGGCGCAGAGGCCATCTATGACCTGCTTGTCCGTCTCGATCTGGACAGCTTGTCCTATCAGCTGCGCGATGCTGCCGGTAGCGATGCCGCCCAGCAGCGCAAGACCGAGGCCCTGAAGCGTCTGCAGGTGGTGGAGAGCTTCCGCTCCAGCCGTGGCCGCAACAAACCCGAGTGGATGATTATGCGCATTCTGCCTGTGATTCCGCCCGAATTGCGTCCGCTGGTGGCCCTGGATGGCGGCCGCTTTGCTACGAGCGACCTCAACGACCTCTATCGTCGTGTCATCATCCGCAACAACCGTCTGAAACGACTCATCGAGATAAAGGCTCCCGAGGTGATTCTGCGCAACGAGAAGCGCATGCTCCAGGAAGCCGTGGACAGCCTCTTCGACAATAGCCGCAAGAGCAGTGCCGTGAAGACCGACTCCAACCGTCCGCTCAAGTCACTCTCCGACTCGTTGAAGGGTAAGCAGGGACGTTTCCGTCAGAACCTGCTGGGTAAGCGTGTCGACTACAGTGCCCGTTCGGTTATTGTGGTGGGTCCCGAGCTCAAGATGGGCGAGTGTGGTCTGCCCAAGCTGATGGCAGCCGAGCTCTACAAGCCTTTCGTCATCCGCAAGCTCATTGAGCGTGGCATCGTGAAGACCGTGAAGAGCGCCAAGAAGATTGTGGACCGCCGCGACCCTGTTATCTGGGACATCCTGGAATATGTGATGAAGGGTCATCCCGTATTGCTCAACCGTGCACCCACCCTGCACCGTCTGGGTATCCAGGCGTTCCAGCCCAAGATGATCGAGGGCAAGGCCATCCAGCTCCATCCTCTGGCATGTACGGCCTTCAACGCCGACTTCGACGGCGACCAGATGGCTGTCCATCTGCCGCTGAGCAACGAGGCCATCCTTGAAGCACAGATTCTGATGCTTCAGTCCCACAACATCCTCAACCCTGCCAACGGTGCGCCAATCACGGTGCCCTCGCAGGATATGGTGCTGGGATTGTACTACATCACCAAGATACGTCCCGGAGCCAAGGGTTCCGGCCTGAAGTTCTATGGTCCCGAAGAGGCCATTATCGCCTACAACGAGAAGCGTGTCGATGTGCATGCCCCTGTACATGTGGTGGTGGACGACCTCATGGAGGACGGCACCATCGGCAAGCGCATGGTGGAGACCTCCGTTGGCCGTGTGATTGCCAATGAAATCATCCCCGTGGAAGTGGGCTTCTTTAACGATGTCATTTCCAAGAAGACCCTCCGTGGCATCATCACCGATGTCATAAAGACCGTGGGTGTGGCCCGTGCCTGTGAGTTCCTGGATGGCATCAAGAACCTGGGCTACCGTCTGGCCTACGAAGGCGGCCTTTCGTTCAACCTGGGCGACATCATCATCCCCAAGGAGAAGGAAGAGCTCATCCGCAGGGGTAACGAGGAAGTGGAACGCATCGCCGGCGAATACGGTATGGGTTTCATCACCGACAAGGAGCGCTACAACCAGGTAATCGACACCTGGACGCATGTCAACAACGACCTCTCTGCCATCCTGATGAAGACCATGCGCGAGGCCGACCAGGGCTTCAACGCCGTATACATGATGCTCGACTCCGGTGCCCGTGGTAGTGCGGGCCAGATTAGCCAGCTCTCTGGTATGCGTGGTCTGATGGCCAAGCCCCAGAAGGCAGGTGCAGAGCCCCTTACCATCGAGAACCCCATTCTTTCCAATTTTAAGGAAGGCATGAGCGTGCTGGAATACTTCATCAGTACCCACGGTGCCCGTAAGGGTCTGGCCGACACCGCCTTGAAGACAGCTGATGCCGGTTATCTCACCCGTCGTCTGGTGGACGTAAGCCACGACGTAATCATCACCGAAGAAGACTGCGGCACTCTGCGCGGCCTCGTATGCACCGCGCTGAAGAATGGCGACGAGGTAATCAGCAGCCTCTACGACCGCATCCTGGGCCGTGTGTCCGTACATGATATTATCCATCCCACCACGGGCCGTCTCATCTGTGCCGCTGGCGACCAGATTACCGAGAAGGTGGCCCAGGCCATCGAGGAAAGCCCCATCGAGAGCGTCGAGATTCGTTCGGTGCTCACCTGCGAGAGCAAGAAGGGCGTGTGCATGAAGTGCTATGGCCGCAACCTTGCCACTAGCCGCATGGTGCAGAAGGGCGAGGCCGTGGGCGTGATTGCCGCCCAGTCAATCGGTGAGCCTGGTACACAGCTGACACTGCGTACGTTCCACGCCGGTGGTGTGGCTGGTAATGCAGCCGCCAACGCTATGATCAAGGCCAAGTATGACGCCCGTCTGGAATTTGAGGAACTGCGCACCGTGAAGATTGCCGACGAGACAGGCGCCCCCGCCATGATGGTAGTAGGCCGTTTGGCCGAGGTGCGTTTCGTGGATGTGAACACGGGCATTATCCTGCTCACCCAGAATGTCCCCTATGGTAGCACGCTCTACAAGAACGAAGGCGACATTGTCACCAAGGGCGATGTGATTGCCAAGTGGGATCCCTTCAATGCCGTCATCGTCACGGAAACACCCGGACGCATCCAGTTCGAGGACGTGCTGGAAGGTGTGACCTTCCGTGTGGAAGCCGACGAAACCACCGGTCTGCGTGAACTCATCGTCATCGAGTCGCGCGACAAGACCAAGGTGCCCGCAGCACATATCCTCGACGAGAACGGCGAACTCATCCGCACCTACAACCTGCCCATCGGCGGACACATCGTCATCGAGGACGGACAGGTGGTGAAGGCCGGCGATGTGCTCGTGAAGATTCCGCGTGTGGTAGGCGGTGGTGGTGACATCACCGGTGGTCTGCCCCGTGTCACCGAGCTGTTCGAGGCCCGCAACCCCAGCAACCCTGCCGTTGTGGCCGAAATCGACGGCGAGGTCACCATGGGCAAGCTCAAGCGAGGCAACCGCGAGATTGTGGTCACCAGCAAGGTGGGCGACGTGCGCAAGTATCTTGTCCCCCTGAGCAAGCAGATCCTGGTACAGGAGAACGACTATGTGCGTGCCGGCACGCCTTTGTCCGACGGTGCCATCACGCCTGCCGACATCCTGGCCATCAAGGGTCCCACCGCCGTGCAGGAATACATCGTCAATGAGGTGCAGGATGTGTACCGTCTGCAGGGTGTGAAGATCAACGACAAGCACATCGAGGTCATCGTGCGCCAGATGATGCGCAAGGTGCAAATCAACGAGCCTGGCGACACACGTTTCCTGGAGATGCAGGTGGTGGACAAATTCGAGTTTGCCGAGGAGAACGACCGCATCTGGGGCAAGAAGGTAGTCACCGATGCCGGAGATTCCGAAACCATGCAGAAGGGTATGATTGTGACTGCCCGCCGTCTGCGCGACGAGAACTCCATGCTCAAGCGCAAGGATATGAAGCTGGTGCAGGTGCGCGATGCCGTGCCCGCCACTTCCACACAGATTCTCCAGGGTATCACCCGTGCCGCCCTGCAGACCAGCAGCTTCATGTCGGCTGCTTCGTTCCAGGAGACTACCAAGGTGCTCAACGAGGCTGCCATCAACGGCAAGAGCGACCGTCTGGAAGGCATGAAGGAGAATGTCATCTGTGGCCACCTCATCCCCGCCGGTACAGGTCTTCGCGAGTTCGAGAAGATTGTGGTGGGCAGCAAGGACGACTTCGACCGTGTGGTTGAGCACCGCAAGAGCCTGCTCGACTACGAGAACGATTTCTAATCCCCGGTCGTTCTATTCGACTGTAAAAAAAACCTATAAATTATCCCCCGCATTTGTTTCAAACATTGAAATGATGCGGGGGATTTGTCATTTTATCTTAATTTTAGTTCAGAAAGTACTACTTTTTCCTTCTATTTCTTGGAATGTTTGTACCTTTGCAGCCAATTTGGTAAAGAAGACGCATGTATAATACATCTAGAGCACTGACCCTTATGCTGATATGGTGGATACTGGGCACGGCCACGGCACTCGCCCAGTATGTGCAGGGTATCGTCAAGGACAAGGAAACCGACGACATTCTGCCCATGGTGCACGTATACTATAAGGACGACAGGCGGAGCGTGGTACAGACCGATTTGGAAGGCCGCTACCGCATCCGTTTCCGCAAGGGCACGCTGGTGTTCTCCATGGCAGGCTTCACGCCCCGCGAGATAAAGGTGGACAAGGCGCAGCGGCTCAATGTCACGCTGAACGAGGCCCAAGCCTCGCTCCAGGAGGTGAAGATTTCGGCCAAGCGCAAGAAATACAGCCGCAAGGAGAACCCCGCTGTGACGATGATGCGCAAGGTGATTGCCGCCAAGACGCGCAACGACCTGCGCAACCACGACTACCTCACCTTCGACAAGTATGAGAAAATGGTGTTCTCGCTCAACGAGTTCACCTCCGATGTGTTTAAGGACGACAAGTTCAAGCGCATGCCCTTCCTGAAGGACCATGTGGAGGTGTGCCCCGAGACGGGCAAACTCATCCTTCCCGTCACGGTCAACGAGAAAATCACCCAGACCCTCTACCGCCGCGACCCCAGGGTGGAGAAGACCATCGTCAAGGCCGAGCGTAGCGAGGGACTCAACAACCTCATCAATACGGGTGAGATTCTCACCACCCTGCTCAAGGACTGCTTCACCGATGTGGACATATATGAGGATCAGGTGCGCATGCTCCAATATCCCTTCACCAGCCCCATCAGCACGCCCGATGCCATCCGTTTCTACCGCTATTTCATCATCGACACTCTGATGGTGGGCAACGACAAGTGTTTCCGGCTCGACTTCACACCCAACAATCCCCAGGACTTCGGTTTTTCCGGCTCGCTCTATGTGCGGGCCGACTCCTCCTGGCGTGTGCGCAAGGTGCATCTGGGCATACCCAGCCGCAGCGACGTGAACTTTGTGGAGCAGATGGACATTGTGCAGGAGTTCGACTCCCTGGCTACGGGCGAACAGGTGGTCACGGCCAACAAGATGATTGTGCAGATAAAGATGTCCAGTGGCATACAGAAACTCCAGGTGGCGCGCGATGTCCACTGCTCGGGCTATAGTTTTACACCCATCCCCGACAAACTCCTCCGCTCGCGCAACGACAACCTTGTGGACCAGAGCGCCTATATGCAGGACAAGCAGTATTGGGAACAGATGCGTCCGTTGCCCCTCTCATCCAGCGAGGACAGCATGGGCGACATGCTCCACAAAATACAGAACATGCGTGGCTTCAAGCCCTTCATGTGGGTGTTCAAGGCGTTTGTGGAGAACTTTGTTGAAACCAGCATCGACCCCGAACATCCTAGCAAGGTGGACATTGGCCCGGTCAACACCATGATTGGCAGCAACTGGGTGGAGGGCCTCCGCTTCCGCGTGGGAGCGCAGACCACGGCCAACCTCAACCGCCATTGGTTCCTCAAGGGCTATGCCAAGTATGGCTGTGGCGACGAACGATGGAAGGGAGTAGGGGAGCTCACCTATTGCTTCAAGCCCCGTGCCTATCTGCCCCACGAATACCCGCTCAACAACCTGTCCTTCTCCTATAGCAACGATGTGATGTCGCCCAGCGACAAGTTCCTGGCCGTGGACAAGGACAATGTGTTCGTGGCCTACAAGTGGACCTCGGTCCGCCACATGAACTATTTCGAGCGCTTCAACCTGCGCTACGACCGCGAGTGGGGCGATGGCCTGCGTGCCAACATCCAGCTCCGCAGGGAGTGGAACGAAGGGGCGGGCGACCTCTTCTATCGTCCGCTCGATGGGGCGGCCTATCCCTCCGACGACCTTTCGCAGGGCATCCACCGCATCACCTTCACCGAGTTTACGGCCGGCATCAAGTACCAGCCCGGCGTCACCTATGTCAACACCAAGCAGCGCCGTCTGCCCACCAATCTCGATGCACCAGTCCTTTCGCTCACCCACACTGTGGGCATGAAGGGCGTGCTGGGCGGCGACTACAACTACAATTTCACCGAGGCGGGCGTGTACAAGCGTTTCTGGCTCAAGTCGTGGGGCAAGCTCGACTGCAACCTAAAGGGAGGCGTGCAGTGGAACAAGGTGCCCTATCCCTTCCTCATCATGCCCGCGGCCAACCTCAGCTACCTCATCGATGTGGAGTCGTTCCGCCTGATCCGTAACATGGAGTTCCTCAACGACCGCTATGCCTCGGCCATCATCCTGTGGGACCTCAATGGCAAGCTGCTCAACCGCATCCCCCTCATCCGCCGCCTCAAGTGGCGCGAAACCATCGGATGCAATGTACTTTGGGGCACGCTCACCAGCAAGAACAACCCCTTCCTGATGCAGAACCGCTTCGACGACCGGCTGTTCTATTTTCCCGGCTCCTTCCGCCCCGACGGTTCCTTTGTCTACAATTCCCATGTCATGGATTCCGGCAAACCCTATGTGGAACTGAGTGTGGGCCTGCACAACATCTTCAAGTTCATCCAGCTGGAGTATATCCACCGCATCAACTACATCTATCCCGGCACCCAGCGATGGGGCATCCGCGGAGGATTGCAGTTCTCATTCTAGCCGTTGCAAGATGAATTTCCTGGTCGTAGCAGTCATGTTGGCGGGTATGGCAGTGGGGCGTTTGCTCCGTGGCCGTCCCCTCTCCCGTCTGTCTCAGACTGTCACCCTGCTGGTGTGGCTGTTGCTGTTCTTTTTGGGCATCGAGGTGGGCATCAATCCTCGCATCCTTTCCTCGCTCCACACCCTGGGCCTGCAGGCATTGTGGATTACGCTGGGGGCCGTGCTGGGTTCCTCCTTTTGTGCATGGCTGTTGTGGCGTTGGGTGCGTATGCCGCAGGAGAGCGGCGTTTCGTCCCGGTCATTGCCTGCAGCGGGGCATCCTTTGCGGGGCAGCATGGTCATCATCGGTTTCTTTGCCTTGGGGGCGGTAGTGGGCTGCATGGGTTGTGCGCCTTCCTGTCTCACCGATGGTCCTTCCAGCACCTGTGCCTTGGTGCTGTTGATGGCCTGTGTGGGGATTAGCGTGGGCCACGACACCGCCATCCTCCGCAGTTTCCGTCAGCTGAGTCCACGCCTCATGTTGCTTCCCTTGCTCACGGTGGCCGGGTCGCTGCTGGGCACAGCGATCGTGTGGTTTCTCCTTCGCCAGCGCGACCTTGGTGGTTCGCTGGCCGTGGCTTCGGGCATGGGCTATTATTCCCTTTCCAGCATCTTCCTCACGGAATATCGGGGGGCGGAGTGGGGCACGTTGGCCTTGCTCTCCAATGTCATCCGTGAGATTCTCACCCTCACGTGCGCTCCTTTGTTGCTCCGCCTTTTCGGCCCGTTGGCTCCCATCAGTGTGGGCGGAGCCACCACCATGGACACCACCCTTCCCATCATCTCCTCCACCTCGGGGCGCATGTTCATCCCCCTCTCCGTCTTCCACGGTTTCTTCACCGATTTTTCCGTCCCCTTTCTCGTCACCTTCTTTGCCGCGCTCTAGCTGGCATCGTCCACCGCCTCTTTGGCCGTGGTCTTCACTCCCCCTTATTTGGGGTTCAGAATTGCCTTCCAGGATATTTTTTCATGAAGAAAACGCTGCTTTTTGTTGTGCATTAGGGGAAATCTTCGTATTTTTGCCCCGAAATGTAGCAGATAGCCTATGGGAAAGTACA
>JAEDIG010000109.1 GCA_016292545.1 Bacteroidaceae bacterium | reverse complement strand
GGCAAAAAATGCGTAGGTTTTTGAAGCCTATTTTGAACACCCTACCCTTCGGGGTTTTACGTTCACATATCATTAAGCCCTGCAAGGGCGTTTTATCGCAATGACATCTCAAAGCCAGGGCACCAGCCAGGGCTATGTACTTTTGGGCTTTCAGCCCGGTTTTCATCCGTACAGCCCGTATTTCATATGTACTGGTCGAAAAAAGACAAGAGGTGTCAAACGGAATAATAGGTATGCTTGGCAGCGGCCAGCGTGTTCTGCATGAGCATGCAAATGGTCATGGGACCCACACCACCGGGCACAGGCGTGATGGCCTCGCACAGCGGGGACACGTTTTCGAAATCCACATCACCGCACAGGCGGAAACCCGACTTGCGCGTAGCGTCAGGCACACGGGTTGTGCCCACATCGATGATGGTGGCTCCAGGCTTCACCATGTCGGCCGTGACGAAGCCAGGACGGCCGATGGCAGCGATGATGATGTCGGCCTGACGGCATTCCTCGCGCAGCGTGGCGCTATGGCTGTGACACACGGTCACCGTGCTGTCGCCATACTCCTTCTGCATCATCAGCGTGGCCATGGGGCGACCCACAATGTTGCTGCGGCCCAGCACCACACACTTGCGCCCGCTGGTGGGCACACCATAGCGGCGGAGCAGCTCCATGATCCCCTTGGGAGTGGCGCTGATGAAGCACGGAAGGCCGATGGCCATGCGGCCTACATTGATGGGATGGAAGCCGTCCACATCCTTGCGATAGTCGATGGCTTCAATCACCTTTTGTTCGTTGATGTGCGGAGGCAGGGGCAACTGCACAATGAAGCCGTCCACATCCGGGTCCTGGTTGAGGCGGTCCACATGCTGCAGGAGCTGTTCCTCGGTGGTGTCGTCCTCCAGATGGATGAGTGTGCTCTTGAATCCACATGCTTCGCATGCCAGCACCTTGTTTTTTACGTATGTGAGCGAGCCACCGTCGTGGCCCACCAGAACGGCTGCCAGATGGGGGCGCTTCTGCCCTTTGGCAACCATGCTGTCCACCTCGGCCTTGATTTCGGCCTTGATGGTGGCAGCCGTGGCTTTTCCATCGATTATCTGCATAGTATCCTTTGGATTTATATGGGTTGGATGAATGATTATCGTGTGGGCATACCGCCACCGGGCATACGCTTCATCATCGAAGCCATCTTGGACATGCCGGGCGATGTGACCATCTTCATCATCTTGCGCGTCTGGTCGAACTGCTTGATGAGGCGGTTCACCTCCTGCACCGTGGTGCCCGACCCCTTGGCTATGCGCTGGCGGCGGCTGGTATTGAGCACCTCGGGATGGGTGCGCTCCTTGGGTGTCATGCTCTGGATGATGGCCTCGATGCTCTTGAAGGCGTTGTCGTCGATCTCCACATCCTTGAGGGCCTTGCCCACACCGGGAATCATGGCAGCAAGGTCCTTGAGGTTGCCCATCTTCTTGATTTGCTGAATCTGATTGTAGAAGTCATTGAAGTCGAACTGGTTCTTCTGGATCTTGCGCTGCAGCTTGCGCGCTTCCTCTTCATCGAACTGCTCCTGCGCCCTTTCCACCAGCGAAACGATGTCGCCCATTCCGAGAATGCGGTCGGCCATGCGGGCAGGATGGAAAAGGTCGATGGCCTCCATCTTTTCGCCGATGCCCACAAACTTGATGGGCTTGTCGACCACCGTGCGGATGCTGAGCGCCGCACCGCCGCGCGTGTCACCGTCGAGTTTGGTGAGCACCACGCCCGTGTAGTCGAGGCGGTCGTTGAACTCCTTGGCCGTGGTGACGGCATCCTGTCCCGTCATGGAGTCCACCACCAGAAGGATTTCATCGGGCTGCACAGCCTCCTTGATGTGGCGCACCTGCTCCATCAGCTCTTCGTCGATGCTCTGTCGGCCCGCCGTGTCCACAATGAGCACGTCGTGTGCCTTGGCCTTGGCTTCCTGCACGGCCGCACGTGCCACCTCCACCGGATCGGTGGCTCCGGGCTGCATATATACGGGCACACCTACTTGCTCGCCCAGCACACGCAGCTGTTCCATGGCTGCCGGACGGAAGGTGTCGCAGGCTGCCAGCAGCGGATTCATGTGCCGCTTCTCGCGCAGCATCTTGGCCAGCTTGCCGCACATGGTGGTCTTGCCGGCACCGTTGAGGCCCACCATCAGCACCACGGCGGGATGGCCCTTGAGCTTCATTTCCTCGTTCTCGCCTCCCATGAGGGCGGCCAACTCGTCGTGCACAATCTTCACCATGAGCTGCTGCGGCTTCACAGCCGTGAGCACATTCTGTCCCAGCGCCTTCTGCTTCACGCTGTCGGTGAAGTTCTTGGCCACCTTGTAGTTCACATCGGCGTCGAGCAACGCACGTCTCACGTCCTTGAGCGTTTCCGCTACATTGATTTCCGTAATCTTGCCTTCGCCCTTCAGTATCTTGAAGGAGCGTTCAAGTCGTTCACTTAGATTTTCAAACATATCTGATTCTTTCCTTTTTTTATTCAATATTTATCCTGTGCCCATCCGGGCGCGGTTTCCTGCACGGCAAGCAACTGCTCCACCAGCGGAAGCACGGTGTGGCCAAGCACCTGACCGTTGAGATAGTGTTCTCCCTGGAAGGTGATGAAATGGCTGTCGCCATAGTGGCGGCGATACACGTCCTGACAGTTGACATTCTTGTCCTGAAGGCCGAAAAGACCATACACCAGTTCCTTTTCCTGCGGCGAAACAGCCTCGAAAGAGTGCTTCTCCACCTGGCGGAAGGCATCAATCATGGCCTTGTCCACCCGGAACTCCTTGGTGCCGTCCTGCCGCTTGTTGCGGAACTGCTGGCGACCCATCCCGCGCATCATGAGCAGACGGGCCATCTGGAAGGAGGGATTCACCAGAATGCGGGGTATGCCAGTGAGCTGCTCTGCATAGAGGGCTCCCATGCTGGTGGCCACGATGAGCGAAGGTCGGAGCTGGTCCACCTTCTGGCGCAGGAACTGCATGGCCTCAAGAGGATTCACAGGAATGTCGGGGCTATCCACCGACACACCTTTGGGATAGAGATGGGTGCGCATCTGCACAGCCGTTCCCGAACTTCCTGCCGAAGCAAACCCATGGATATAGAGTACTGTCTTGTTCATTGTTCTGTCAAATTGCTGCAAAAGTACAAAAAGGCGTGGATTTACACAAGTTTTCTTGCAAAAAACACATTCTTCAGCCCTTGAAATAGATGCGTTTCACCCTCGGGCTCACCCCTGTGAGCAATTCATAGGGAATGGTGTCCACCGCGTCGCTGAGCACCGGAACAGGCAGTTCCTCCCCGAAAATCACCACCTGGTCGCCTTCCTTGCAAGGAATGTCGGTGACATCAATCATGCACACGTCCATGCAGATGTTTCCCATGTAGGGCGCAGGCCGTCCGCCCACCAGACAATAGCCGTGGCGGTTGCCCAGATGGCGGTTGAGTCCGTCGGCATAGCCGATGGGGATGGAGGCGATGCGGCTGTCGCGGTCCACAAACGTGTGCCGGCCGTAGCCGATGCTGTCACCCGCCGGCACTTGATGAATCTGAAGGATGGTGGTCTTTAATGTGGACACATTATGAATCAGGTGGTTGTTTCGGCTGTTTATGCCATAGAGGCCCAGTCCCAGACGCACCATGTCCATCTGCCGCTCGGGGAAGTGCTCAATGGCGGCACTGTTGCAGATGTGGCGGAGGATGTGGTGGGAGAAGCCCTTCTGCAAGGCATCCGCCCCCTGGGTGAACAGGCTGAACTGGCGGGCCGAGAAGGCATCGAAGTCATCGGAGTCACTCCCCACGAAATGGGAGAACACGCTGCGGGGAAGCAGGGCGTTCTGCCCCGTAAGCAGCTGCAAGAGACGGGGCATGTCTGTGGCAGGACTAAAGCCCATGCGATGCATGCCCGTGTCCAGTTTCAAATGGATGGGGAAGCCGGCCACGCCCTCCTGTGCAGCCGCATGCAGCAGGGCTTCCAGAAGGCGGAAACTGTATACCTCCGGCTCCAGATGGTACTGGAAAAGCATGTGGAGACTGCCCATCTCGGGGTTCATGACAATGATGTTCGATGTGATGCCTGCATGGCGCAAGGCCACCCCTTCGTCGGCCACGGCCACGGCCAGATAGTCCACGCGATGCTCCTGAAGCACCTTGGCCACTTCCACGGCTCCCGCGCCATAGGCATCGGCCTTGACCATGCACACCATCCTCACGCCGGGACGCAGCATTGAACGATAGTAGTTGAGGTTGTCGATGACGGCATTCAGGTCTACCTCCAGAATGGTTTCGTGCATCCTGCGCACCAGCATGTCGGCCACCTGTCCGAAGTGGAAGTCATGGGCTCCCTTCAGCAGCACCAGTCTGTCGGAAAGCGTGTCAATCACACCGCTTTCGAGCAGATGGCGGGTGGAGGAAAAGCAGCGGATGCTCACCTGCTGCTGTTCAAACAACTCCCTGCAGGATGAGAGGGCAGGCCCCACGGCCAGCACTTCGTCGACACCCCGTTGGCGCACCAGACGGGCCACCTGGGCATAGAGTTCATCGGGCGAAAGTCCCGTCTGCATGATGTCGCTCAACACCAGCGTGCGGCGAAGACTGGCACGCTCGGGACGGCGGTTCATGAAGTCGAGGGCCGTGTAGAGGCTGGCAGGGTCGCTGTTGTAGGTGTCGTTGATGATGGTGCATCCGCGCACCCCCTCCAGCACCTCCAGCCGCATGGCCACCGGCTGCAGGGCTGCAAGACGCCGGTCTACGACGGCCTCTTCCATGCCCAGATGGAGACACAGGGCACGGCAGAGAGCCCTGTCGTCGGTGAGGGCATCGCCCGTGGACACGCAAGGCACCAGCTTTCCCCGGAAGTCCATCCTCCTCACACACTCGTCCACCACCGGATTGCCCGACAGATAGATGAGCACCCGGACATGGCGGAACAGGCGCAGCTTCTCCTCACACTTCTGCTCCATCGAGCTGAAATTCTCTTGATGGGCGTCGCCCAGACCCGTGAAAAGGCCGATGGAGGGGCGGATAATCGGCTCCAGCACATCCATCTCGCCGGGCTGGGAAATGCCGGCCTCGAAAAGGGCCAGCTGATGGTTCCCGGCCAGTGACCACACGGAAAGGGGCACACCAATGCGGCTGTTGTAGCTGCGGGGACTGCGCACCACGGCATAGTCGGGGGAGAGCATCTGATAGAGCCACTCCTTGACCGTGGTCTTGCCGTTGCTGCCCGCTATGCCCACTACAGGCAGTTGGAAACGATGGCGGTGGGCCATGGCCAGCCGCTGCAGGGCGGCAAGGGTGTCGGGCACCGTCAGAAAGACGGCATCGGGCATCACCTGTGTGGGCATGGTGTCCACCACAAAGGCACGCACGCCACGCTGGTAGAGTTCGTGTATATAGCGGTGTCCGTCGCCACGTTCGGAGCGCAGGGCGAAGAACAGCGTGTTTTCAGGAAAACACAGACTGCGGCTGTCGGTGAGCAGCCAGTCTATATCCAGTGGGCCATTGCCCACCACTTGAGCATCCATCATCGATGCTATCTCGCTAATCTTATACATAATTCACAAATATACATTAATATATATAATATGGTTATGACGATACATATTTGGCACGCAGGGCCTGCTGGCGGCTACGCAGCTGTTCCACAAAACGGGCATGGGCCGGGGACTGGGGATGGAGCGGACGATGCAGGAAGCCTTTCCTTATGGGCTCGTATTCCTCCAGATAACGGCGTGCCCGGGCGGAAAAGAAGCTCTCAACGAGCCGTTGCCAGATATAATCAACAGCCACGGCAGAGGGATGGAGCATGTCGGCCTCATAGAAACGGTAGTCGCGCAGCTCGTCGAGCACTATTTCGTAGGACGGGAAATAGATGCACCGTGCATCCCACTGCCTGCACACCTCGTCGACAGCCAGCAGCAGGGCAGCCTTGGAGAGCTGGCTCTGGTGGTAGCCATACTTGGCATAGCGGTAGGGGCTGACAGTGAACACCACCTGTGCGGCCACGCCATGGCGGTCCAGCAGCGCCATCAGGCTTGTGAGCACAGTGGTGCAGTCGGCTGCGGAAAGCCTGACTTCCTCGAACACCTGCGGAGCTGCATGGTGGCAGTTGCTCACCACCATGCGGAGTTCGCGATGGCGGTAACAGACATTGGTGCCCAGCGTGACGAAAAGACACCTTGCCCTGCGGATGGCCCGGCCCAGCGATGCAAGCAGCTCATACACCCGGCGGCGGCAGGCATCCTCGGAAGGTTCTTCCACCAGTGTGTCGGCCAGCCAGCATCTGTACATCCCCCCCTCGGCAAACACCGGCAAACGGGCTGCATCGGGAGCCAGGGCATGCTCCACCACGGAGAGTATGCTCTGCGGATTGTAAAGTGTGCCCAGCGGATTGACAGACACATCGAGGCCGTATTCCCCGAACCTGTCGCCCACATTGCGGGCAAAACATGAACCAAGAAAGACATGGCTGTCGCTCACTTCAATGGGAGCAGATAATGGGGCCACATCCACCATTGTACGGAACAATATGGGCGAATTTGTCATCAATATATCGAAAAATTGATTTTTCTGGCGGCAAAATTACTGAACTTCCACGAAAATATGTAATTTTGCAGACATAAATTAAAGATAATTGTGAAAAAAGAGCCCGAAAAGCTACTAAATAAGGTAGGAAGCCCCGAGGACCTGCGCCAGATCCCCCTGAAGGATTTGCCCCAAGTGTGTGATGAGCTACGCCAGTTCATCATCAATTCCTTGGCCAGCAACCCCGGCCATTTTGCAAGCAGTCTGGGGGTGGTGGAACTGACTGTAGCCTTGCATTACGTATACAACACGCCCTATGACCGCATCGTGTGGGACGTAGGCCACCAGACCGCAGGACACAAGATACTGACCGGACGGCGCGACAGGTTCTCCACCTATCGCCACCTTCACGGGCTGAAGCCTTTCCCCTCGCCCGAGGAAAGCGAATATGACACCTTCACCTGCGGACATGCCTCCAACAGCATATCGGCGGCATTGGGCATGGCCGTGGCCGCCCACCAGCACCACGAGAAACGACACGTGGTGGCCGTAATCGGTGATGGCAGCATGAGCGGCGGACTGGCCTTTGAGGGCCTCAACAATGCGAGTGCCATGCCCAACGACCTGCTCATCATCCTCAACGACAACAACATGAGCATCGACCACAGCGTGGGGGGCATGAAACACTATCTCCACCAGCTGCACACCAGCAGCGGCTACAACCGCCTGCGCTACTGGGCCGGACAGCACCTGCTGCGCATCGGATGGCTCAACGACGAGGGTGTCCGCAAGATTCTGCGTTTCAACAATTCCCTGAAATCGGTGATTACGGGACAGAAGAATGTGTTCGAAGGCATGGACATACGCTACTTCGGGCCGGAAAACGGCCACGACGTGATTGCCCTCGTGCGCACACTCCAGAGCATACGCGACATGAAGGGACCCAAGATGCTCCATATCCACACCAAGAAGGGCAAGGGATTCCCTGCTGCCGAAAAGGATGCCACCGCATGGCATGCCCCCGGCCGTTTCAATCCCAAAACAGGAGAACGCATCCAGGAGAAGCACAGCGGAGAACCGCCCAGATTCCAGGACGTGTTTGGCGAAACCCTGCTCGAACTGGCACGCATGAACCCGGCCATCGTGGGCGTGACGCCTGCCATGCCCACAGGATGCAGCATGAACATCATGATGCGCGAGATGCCCGACAGGGCCTTCGACGTAGGCATTGCCGAGGGACATGCCGTAACATTCTCGGGCGGAATGGCCAAGGAGGGCCTCATTCCCTTCTGCAACATCTATTCCGCCTTTTCCCAGCGTGCCTATGACAACATCATCCACGATGTGGCCATCGACAAGCTCCATGTGGTGTTCTGCCTCGACAGGGCGGGCATAGTGGGGGAAGACGGCCCCACCCATCACGGCATGTTCGACATGGCTGCCCTCCGTCCCATCCCCAACCTTACGATTGCATCGCCCCTGAACGAGCGGGAACTGCGTTGTCTGATGTACACGGCACAGCTGCCCGGGGCAGGACCGTTCGTGATCCGCTATCCCCGCGGAAACGGTGTGCTCACCGACTGGCGCTGCCCGCGAGAACCCTTGCCCGTGGGCAAGGGACAGATGCTCTCCGACGGACATGATGCAGCCCTGCTCACCATCGGACCGCTGGGCAACACGGCAGCCGAGGCCGTGGCCATGCTCAAAAAGGAAGGCATCAGCGTGTGCCACTACGACATGCGCTTCCTGAAACCCATCGACACAGCGATTCTCCACGACGTGGCCACACGCTTCAAGCATGTATTCACGGTGGAAGACGGTGTGCGCGACGGCGGATTGGGCAGTGCCGTATGCGAATACATGCATGACCATCGCCACAGCGTATGTGTACACCGGATGGGAATGCCCGACCACTT
>JAEDIG010000108.1 GCA_016292545.1 Bacteroidaceae bacterium | reverse complement strand
TTTGATGCGTTTCGCGCATATTCCTTTGCAAAGCTACGCTTTTATTCCGAGATGGGCAAGGGAAACGGAGGAAAATTCCCTCTTCCCATCCTTACAGAAAACCCATGGAGTCAAGTGAAATGACGTTTTTATACTTATCGAGCAGGTCCACCTGCTTATCATAGGCCAGTGGCGGTTTGTTGAATACTTCCGTCATGAAATCCTGCATCTCAATCAATTTTCAGCCCTTCAAGCAATTCTTCGTTGAAGTATTTAATTCATGCTTCATATACATCTTGTGCGGACTGCATGGTGCCGACCGGAAATCCAGGCGTTTTTTTGTAGCTTCCAACATTGAAGTATGGCAGTTTTGCATCTGCAGTTCCTGTCTTTAGCCTGCGATGAAACTCCTTTATCAAATCCTCAGTAAAAGGCTCATTGATGGTGCGAAGAAGATCATCAAAGGCGATGAAATGGTTGTTTGTTTCTATTATGTCGTCTACAGGTACAGCTTCCTGATCCTTGAATCCGATGGTTCGTGTCTCAAAGATATATCGGGTCTGTTCTTCCGTCAGCTTGCTCCCCTCTATGTGGTTGGAGTTGTAGGCAAGTTTCACATGTGTCTTGTGATAAAGACCACCCTTGCGTTTCGCTCGCCGCTCTTCTATGAGAAAGGTACAAAGGTATGACTTTGATGATGACATTACCTAATAAGGTTATGCATTTCCGTATTTATATATTCCGAGATTAAACATCTTTAAGGCGTAATGGGAAGCAGCAGCGGAAAATCTATTGCCATCTGATTCCTATATACTGTTTATTATCATACTGTTTGCCTCGTCTATTTGGGATGTTTGGATGGAGGCAAGGTAAATCTGTGTGGTCATTTCCGAGTCGTGCCCCATGGCACCGGATATGACGCTCGTGGGGATATGGTTCGACTGGGCGATGCTTGCCCAACTGTGGCGTGCTACATACAGCGTAAGGGGAAAAGACAAGTCGAGTTTATCCGTCAGTTTCTTCAAATGCCGGTTTATCCGTTGCGTATTGTTGCGGTACTGCGCATGCTCAGTGCCGTCCTCCCGTTTGATGATAGGAAGGAGGTACTGCGTTCCTGTTTCTTTATATTTGTCCAAGAGTACCTGTATGTTTGGTTCTATGTGGATGCGCATCCGTTGCCCGGTCTTGCTTCGAGAATAGACTATATAGCCTTGATTGATGTCTGTCTTGCGCAGGTAGGCGAGGTCGATGGGCGAGATGCCCCTCAGATAGAACGACAAGAGGAACATATCGCGGGCAAAGTCGAGCGTAAGGTTATGGCTCAGCTCTGCGCCCTTGATGCGCTTGATGTCCTTGATGGTGATGGCCCGTTTTGCAGTCTTGTCGATGCCGGTATAGACATGGCGGAAAGGGTGTTGGTCAATGGTGAGGTTGGCTTTGACTGCCTTATTATATAATGTACGCATGATACGCATATAAAAAGAGGTGGTGTTTCGGCACAGACGATGGTTTTTGAGCCATGTCTCATAGGAGAGGGCCAGCTGTGGGGTCAGCATGTCGAAACGAAGGTCACAGCCTTCCCGGAAGTTCCTGAAACTCCGCAAGGTCTGGTCATAGTGGTCGGCGGTACTATGCCTTCCTGCTTCATGCAGCATGGTGATGTGTCGGTGGAAGAAGGTGAAGACGGTATCCTTGTTGCCGAACGCCTTTTCATATTTCAAGGCTATCTCATCAGCTGTATAGTCTTTTCCGCTTTCATCCAATGCCTTTATGATATTCATCAGCTGCTCTTGCTGCCATTGCAGTTCGGCAGCGATGTTTTTCAGCATCCGTTGCCTTGGGGTGTTGGTGTGCAGTGAGTGAATAAGGTGTTCCGTGTTTTCATCCCATTCACCCGGTGAGATGTAGCAGTTGGTGGCGACCTGGCGCACTACTCGCTTGTGGATGACTTGATAATACAGACGGCCATCCTTTCCCAACGTGGTGGAGGCCCGGAATTTCAATCTGATTGTTGCCATAATTCTCTATTCTTTGGTTTTTACATTATTAAATGTGACAGTTCTGTTGCTATTCTCCCTCACCCTGTGCCCCCTCCTTCTTTGCCCGAACAGTTACATACACACGGCCGGTAGTTAATGTGTGTTAAACATGGCGTGAAGATTTGACTCGTCCCCTAGGGCACGCCTTAACTTTGCACCCGAATTCAAACAAAAACAATCGCGCGATTGACAATGAGAGAAAAAACAAAGTTAAAAATCGGAGCGTTCTCCAAACTGATGCAAGTGACTGTGAAGACCCTGCGCCATTATGAGCAGATAGGGCTGCTGGCACCCGACGAGGTGGACCGGTGGAGCGGCTACAGATACTACACCCTGGACCAGATGCAAAGGCTCAATGCCATCCGTAGGTTCAAGGATGTGGGATTCTCGCTGGAGGAGATAAAGGACCTCTTTGACAACGAGCTGCACGAACCGTCTATCGGGCAAATCAACGAAAAACTGCAAGAGTGTGAGAGGCAGATACGCCTGCTGCAGCGGCGCAGCAGACAGCTTGCCGAAATGGCGAACGCCAAAAAGAAAATCAAGAAAATGGAAAAGTTCTCAATCCAAACGCTGCCGTCCATCATCGTGGCATCGCACCGGAGTATCATCAAAACGTATGCCGACCTGGGTCCACTGTGCGTGAATGTAATCGGCCCCGAGATGCAACGCCTGGGATGCAAATGCCCGCCCATGGGCTACTGTTTCACCATCGAGCACAACAAGGAATATACCCCCACCGACATAGACATAGAGTACTGCGAACAGGTGGAAGAGATGGGGCAGGACTCGGCCATCATCCAGTTCCGGCAGCTCGAAGAGGTGCCGAAGGCATTGTGCATGAAACACTACGGCCCCTATGACCGCTTCTATGCTTCCTATACCGAAGCCTTCAAATGGATGGAGGAACAGGGGATGCAGATTGCAGGACAGCCCAGAACCTCCTATGTAGATGGGATATGGAACCAGGAAGACCCCGAAAAGTGGCTCTCCATCATACAGATTCCCATCAAGTGATCCCCCCCCCTTCTCTGAACAAGCCCTCTCTTGCCCTCACCCGGCAGGAGAGGGCCATGTGGACGTCAATGGTGTCTGTGGTGCCCTGTCCACTTGGCCAGACGCCGACCCATAGCGGTGCGGATGGTAGCGAACTGCCCTCTGCGCAGGTTGAGCCACAGTTCCTCCATCGAATAGCACACCTTCCTCCACGGATGCCCCCAGGCATTCACCCTGTAGAGCCTTTCCTTGTAGGCGGTGTATTCCACCACGTGGCGCGGATGGCGCAGGGGGAAAGCCAGTTCATGGCGCTGCATGGTGAAGATCCGGCGCAGCCGGCTGGGCATGGTGGAGAGGCTGGTGGAGAAATGCGTGGAATCCGTCATGGCCCCGATGTTGGAGATCATGTTTCTTGAGGGCATGATGGCCAGCATGGAATTCATAATCATCGTGCTCCAGAAGATGCTCTCGAAATAGGGTTTGCCCGAAGCCTTGTGGTCGCGGCACATCCTGAGGAAATCGCCCCGCAGATGCTGCTTGCCCACCATGTCGCGCAGCTGGCGCATGGCAAATGCATCGTCCATGAAGGCATAGCTTCCGTCCCAGCGGTCCACCACTCTACGCCAGGAGGCCCATCCCCAGATGGAGAAAGCCGTGGTGAAGAAATAGTCGTAGGGTACATCAGCCGTTACCTCGTCCACATTGAACCCCGCTATCATGCCCACCCTTTCGTCGTGTTCATAACGGTCGAGCATCTCCTTGCAGAAAGGGAAGAAGCTCTGGCTAGGCACCACATCGTCCTCCAGCACCATCACCTTGTCGGCCAGCGAGAACGCCCATTTGTGGGAAAGATAGCCCGAAGGGTCGCAACCCTGGTTCTTCGACTGATAGTTCCGCCTTACGTCGCACTCCCAGTCCACCTGCTCCGCAATCTGCCGGCAGGCCATGATGCCCTCCATGTCCTGCGGCCCCCGCGGTCCGTCCTGATAGAGGAACAGGCGCGAAGGGCGTGCTTTCCTCACCTCCTCAAACACGCGCCTGAAGGACGACGGACGGTTGAAGAAAAGCATCAGTACGGCTATGTCTGTCTTGGCTGGATGTTTCATGATTTCTGGGTAAAAATGGTTCGTTTATGTTGCAAAGGTAGTGAATATTCTGTTTCAAACCAAAAAAAACAGTGAAGAATGGCGGTCCGTTTGGATAATTATTCCTAACTTTGCTATGAATTTGCGAACTTTATCATTAATATATTGTCATTATGAGAAACAGATTTCTGACACTGCTGAGCCTGCTTTTTGTGGCCATGGCAGCAATGGCCGAAGGAAAGGCCAAGTATGTATTCTACTTTATTGGCGACGGCATGGGCGTGAACCAGGTGAACGCCGCCGAAACCTATCTCGGAGCCATGGAAGGACGCATTGGCATCACGGAGCTTTGCTTCCCCTCGTTCCCCTATTTTGCGCTGGTGAACACACAAAGCGCCACCAACGGTGTGACCGACTCGGCCGCAGGAGGCACTGCTCTGGCCAGCGGCAACAAAACCAAGAACGGTGCACTGGGCGTGCTCAAGGACCTCACCACACCTGTCACCTGTCTGGCCGACTGGGCACGTGGAGCTGGTGCAGCCGTAGGCATCACCACCAGCGTGAGTGTGGACCACGCCACTCCGGCAGCCTTCTACGCCCATGTGGGCAACCGTGGGGATGCATACACCATCGGGCAGCAACTGGTTGCATCGGAGAATGACTTCTATGCAGGCTCCGACTTTGTGGCACCCAAGAACCCCAAGGAAGGCGAGCCGGACCTGTACCAGCAGGCCGCCGACAAGGGCTTCACCATTGCACGCGGCTACAAGGACTACCAGAAGAAGGCCAAGAAGGCCCAGCGCATGATCCTGTTCCAGAGCGAGGCCGCCAGCAAGGTAGATGCAAGCAGCATACCCTATGCCATCGACCGCACCAAGAACGATCTGACACTGACCGACATCACACGTGCCGCCGTGAATTTCCTCACCAAGAAACAGGGAGAGAAAGACGGTTTCTTCCTGATGGTGGAAGGCGGAAAGATTGACTGGGCGTGTCATGCCAACGACCTGTGCTTCATCCCGGAGGTCATTGACATGGACAATGCCGTGAAGGTGGCGTTTGAATTCTACCAGCAGCATCCCGACGAAACCCTCATCGTGGTGACTGCCGATCATGAGACCGGCGGCCTGGTGCTGGGACGTGGCCCGTATGAACTGCACCTCGACGTAGTGAGCGGCCAGCGCATGAGCATCAGCAAACTGGGCTCGGAACTCCACAAACTGCACGACAAATATGGCGACAAGTACAACTGGGACGTGGTGAAGACATTCCTCACCGAAAACTTCGGCTTCTGGGACAAAGTGAAACTGTCCGACGGGCAGACAAAACGGCTGGAAAAGGCCTTTGAAAACATCATGAGCGGCAAGGGAACCACCACAAAGACCCTTTACCAGAAAGACGACGAACTGGCCAACGCCGTTCGTAGCATTGAGGCCGAATGTGCCCTGGTGGGGTGGGTGAGCGGAGGCCACAGCAACGGCTATGTGCCCTGCTTTGCCATTGGCGCTGGCGCAGAACTGTTCCATGGCCGCATCGACAACACGGAAATCAGCAAGACCATTGCCAAGGCTGCCGGCTGGGAGATAAAATAATAAGGATGATTATCAGTAGGCCGCTCTATACTTGCCCTCGTCCTGGTCTTCAAGCATAGAAAGGTAGCTGTTGAAACGCGATTCTGCAATCCGTCCCTCGAGCAGGGCCTGACGCACGGCACAGCCCGGCTCGTGGGTATGGGTGCAGTTTCCACCAAAACGACACTCCTCGCTGGCGGCAAAGATTTCGCGAAAATAGTGTCCCACCTCGCGACGCTCGAAGTCGAAGGTGCCGAAGCCCTTGATGCCCGGGGTATCGATGAGCGAGCCTCCACAAGGGAGGGAGTACATTTCGCTGAAAGTGGTGGTGTGCATGCCCGTGTCGTGGGCAGCGGATATTTCAGCCGTGCGGACATTCAGGTGGGGAAGCAGTGCGTTTACGAGCGTACTCTTCCCCACGCCTGAATTTCCGGAAAGCAGTGTCACCTTTCCTTGCAGCATTCCGAAAAGACTGTCGGTCCCCGCTCCACTGGCGGCAGAAAGCGCCACACACGTGTAGCCGATGCCTTCGTAGAGTGCCATCGTCTGGCGGAGCAATGCCTGTTCCTCTCCGCTGTAAAGGTCGGTTTTGTTGAAGGCCAGTACCACAGGCACACGGTATGCCTCGGCCCCGGCCAGGAAACGGTCGATGAAGGTGGTGCTGGTGGTGGGATGGGCAATGGTGACCATCAGCAGCACGCAGTCGAGGTTGGCTGCCAGGATGTGGCTCTGCTTGGACAGATTCGATGCCTTGCGCACGATGTAGTTGCGGCGTTCCAGAATATCCTTGATGTAGGCCGGACCCTCTCCGGCATACTCCACCACCACATGGTCGCCCACGGCCACGGGATTGGTGCTCCGGATTCCCTTGAGCCGGAAACTGCCCTTTACCTTGCAATCCACTCTTTCTCCTGTGTCGCGCAGGCAGACAGTGTACCAGCTGCCCGTGCTCTTTACCACCAGCCCCTCACGGGCCACATTCCCATTCTGCATTTCCTCCAGTTCTCCCTTTACACTGTCATGATTTCCTTTTCCTTGGCAGCCAGCAGCTCATCAATCTTCTTGATGAACTTGTCGTGTGCCTTCTGAAGCGAAGCCTCGGCATCCTTCTCCACATCTTCCGAAAGGCCGTCCTTGATGGCCTTCTTCAGCTTTTCGTTGGTGTCGCGGCGTGCATTGCGCACACTCACCTTTGCCTGCTCGCCCTCCTTGCCACACTGCTTGGCCAGTGTCTTACGCCTTTCCTCGGTCAGAGGGGGGATGCCCAATCGGATGATTTCACCGTTGCTTTCGGGCATGATGCCCACCTCGCTGTCGATAATGGCTTTCTCAATGGGGCGGAACATGGTTTTGTCCCAAGGCTTGATGGCAATGGTGCGGGCATCGGGGGTGGTGATGGCCGACACCTGGTTGAGCGGAACCATCATACCATAACTATTTACGCGTATGCCGTCCAGGATTCTCACATTGGCTTTTCCGGCACGGATATGGGCAAGCGCATCTTCGAGATACATCACGGCTTCTTCCATCCGCTCCTCAGCCTCACTTAGGGTCTGTTTTACGTCTAACATATCTGTTGTTTCTTTTAGGTTGGTTATTGTTTTCGCTGAATTCTGCGCAAAAGTAGTTTTTTTTTGTTGAATTTACAAATGAAAATTGCTTATTCATTAATTTTTTTTGTACATTTGCATCGTAAATAAAAAATTTGGCATGGAAATCAACGAACGAATTGACGAATTGCTGGGACAGTTGGAGCCTATTACGCTGGAACAAATGTCTTCCATCCGGCTGATGAACCGGACGGACACAAAGTTTGTGACCAGCAAGGAAAACCTTGTGCGCCTGCTCGAAATGGTGCAGGGCGAATACTATGCCCAGTGCATCGAAGGCAACAAGATTGCCAACTACCTGACCACATACTGGGACACCGACGGGCACCACTTCTATCTGGAGCACCACAACGGCCGCGCCCCGCGCCAGAAAGTGCGCGTGCGCACGTATCTCGACAGTGATGTCACCTTTCTGGAAGTGAAAACCAAGAACAACCACGGCCGCACCAAGAAGAAGCGCATCGAGGTGTCTTCGCAGGAACTCGACCACAACGAAGAAAACGAGGACTTTCTGGAGAAGCTCGTCCACAGAGGACTCAACAGCATCCACCCCACAGTGCAGAACCAGTTTCACCGCATCACACTGGTGAACTATGGCAAGACGGAACGCCTGACCATCGATTTTGATGTGCAGTTCCGCAACTTCGAAACCGGCAAACGTGCCGATGTGGGTCCGCTGGTCATCATCGAGCTCAAGCGCGACGGCAATGTATACAGCCCCATCCTGCCGCTGCTGCGCACCCTGCGCATCAAGCCCTCGGGCTTCAGCAAGTACTGCATCGGAAGCTGCATCACCAACAAGTCGCTCAAACAAAACATCTTCAAGCCCAGACTCGTGAAGCTGGGCAAGCTCGCTCATACGAAATTATAAATACACAAAAACATCTAATAATTATGGAAGAGATTATCTCTAATTTGAATTACGAACTGGGCAACATGATTGGCATGACCTTTTTTGAGCCCATGCAATTCGTGTCGCTAGTTATCCGCTTTGTCATTAACTTTGTAGTAGTATCTGTCATTGCGCGCTGCTTCTATTATCCCCGTAGCCACAGGAGAGACTATATGTTCATTTTCCTCATCATGTCGATGAGCATCTTTATGCTGGTGTCGCTGATGGGTGGAGACACACTCAAGACCGGTGCCGCACTGGGACTGTTTGCCATCTTCGGCATCATCCGCTACCGCACCGAGGCTGTGCCCATCCGTGAGA
>JAEDIG010000107.1 GCA_016292545.1 Bacteroidaceae bacterium | reverse complement strand
ACTCCCATGAAAGAACTAAATCAGGCTCTCGAAAAAATATCTGCGGATTTTAGGGATTCACAAGACTGGTCTCTACAACTTCCGGACAGGTACACAGAACGGCTCTGTACGTTTGAGCCGCAACCTTGTGTCAAGTCGTTATATCCTTCTGCATGCCCATGGGAAGAGTTTGGAATTTGTAAGGTTGGCAGACGAAGGTCCAAGAGTTTTCAGACGTTCAGATTTGCTTCGCCTAGGTTATCCTCCATCGGAAGACGAGGAGAAAAAGAAGGACGACATCTACATTGTCTATCGCTTAGAACCCGAACGAACAGAACCAGAATGGGCTCAATATAAATGGAATATCAGTGAGGTGTCAAGTAATAAGGGCAATCAAAGAGCGGTCCCTGAACCTGTAAAACTGAGTGACCTTATCAAGAAAGCCATCAAATAGTATTATTGAGCCCACTTTAAAAAGTGGGCTCAATAATTAATCTTTCTGCCAAGTATGTTATCTTCATAAGGGCGGGAGGATAAAAGCCCGCCCTATTTCTGTGCCTTCATGAGGGCATCTATCTCATCGAACTCCTTGCCAAGGTTCAAGTTGAGATAGATACGATAAAGGGGCGAGAGCCACCGGTCGGTCCTGTCGGGCTGCAGCTGGCGGAGCTTCTCCATCGGCGGACGCGCCTTGGCATAGAGAGCCATGATGCGATTGCGGTCCTCCACACACTTGGGGTTGGTGAGGTCGTTGCAGGCATCCTGGGCCGCTATGAGCGCCAGATTGCAATAGGAAATGCCCTTGTTGTAATAGGCATCCGCATAGTCGGGATCGCGCACAATGCAGGAGTCGCTGAAGATGATGCAGTTCTCATAATCCTCCTTGCCCAAGGACAGCAAGCTCTTGGCATACCAGAAGAGAGCCTTCTCCTGATGGGTGTCGAGCAGCGAATCGGCCAGCGCAAGACCCTTGTCGTACTGATGGCTTTCATTGTAAACATCCAGCAGATTGAGGAAGAAATAGTCGTGGGCAGGATAATGGGAAACGCCCACATTGAGTTCCTCCAGCCAATGGTCCTGGTCGTTCTGCCACTGAAAGCTGCGCGCCTTGTATTCCTGCAGCACAGGCTGAAGGGTGGAGTCGGCCCACTGGATGGCACGGTCGATATACTTGCGGGTGAACAGAGGATTCTTGGTGTTGTAGCCACAGATGGAAGCCCAATAGCAGACACGCTGCACGAGGGTGTCGGTGGGGTTGGAAGCCGTGCGGATGAAGGCATCCATATACTCATATGCCAACGGATAATTCTTCTTGCGCATCTGGAACTTTCCGCCATTGAGCAGATTGCGGCGATGCTTCTTCATGAGGCCCGACACATCGGAGGCAAACTTGCGCTTCACCTGCCCCTTTGCATTGGGAATGCAGTCTACGCTGTCGCAACTGATGAGATGCTTGTAGATGTTGAGGGTCGTGGAGAAGAAGAGAGCCGTGTCGTAGGCCTGCTTCAGATAGGCCTTCTTGTTTTCTACTGCATTCATGCTCTGGTCCAGCTGGGCCGAGACATAAAAGATGCGGGCACGGTCCTTCTCCGTGATGTCCTTGCGCGGAAGGGCACCCAACAGTGCATTCTGGGCATTCTGCTGGTTATTGCCTGCCTTCAAGGCGGCCTTGGCTGTCTTGAAGAGTGTTTTCAGCTTGACGGGCTGCTCGGTCTTGGCCTTCTTTTCGGCTCCGAAAGCTGCAAGACACACAAACAGTCCCAACAATACCATGTATTTCTTCATAGTCTAATACCTTTCATTCTGTAATTAACGACACAAAATTACAAAAAAAGCATGAAACCCGGATGGCTATAGAGGATGATTTACCTTTTTTTAGGGATTGGACTTGCCGTATTGTTAAGATTGTTGTATTTTTGTGGTGAAATTTCACCATTTATAAGATTTCATGGACATAAAAAAAGACACACTGGACAGACTCACGGAGGCGGCCAAGCAATCGCCCCGGCTGAGAATGAACCTCGACATGAGGACAACCACGGAAGACAACTCGCAACGCATGCTCAACGCACTGGAACCAGGAACCAACGTGCCCATCCACAGACACCCCCTGAGCACGGAAACGGTGTGTGTGCTCCGGGGAAGGGTGAGGCAAACATATTATGCCGAAGACGGGAGCAAAACGGCACAGGAGGAGATTGCCGCGCAAAGCAGCTGCCCCTTCTACTGCGTGCCCAAGGGCGTATGGCACAAGACAGAGGCCCTGGAAGAGGGTACCGTCATCTTTGAGGCAAAGGACGGAAAATATGGACAGGACGGAAGCGAGACGCTGAACCCGGGAGGAAGCCAAGCCTAGCGGAACTGCTTGATGAGCAGGGAGGGATGGAGGCGCAGGTAGATGCCAAAAGAGAAGTTGAACTCATTGCTTGGAGTCTTTTCTGCACTGTTTCCCAGCCAGCACTGGTATGCCTCTACCCCAGCCCCCAGCACATAGTTGCGGGCAAAGGTGTAGTGGTAATCGGCATGGAGCCAGGCCGTGGACAGACCGGAATAGCTCTGATGGTCGCGAATGCTGACCGTGCTGAAGAACGGATGGCCATAAAGGCTGATGAAATGGTCGGGCGCACAGAAATAGCCGGCACGAAGGCCTAGACGGTTCCACAGCGTGGCACGCACAGAGGCAGAAAAAGCCAGTCCCGTGTCGAAGGGCCAAAGGGTGCCGCTCTGCTGATAGGCGGCCTGCACGCCTGCCTCTCCGCCCAAGGACGTGAGTGCCCTGCGACGGGCCAGCCATTCGAAGGACACACCTGCATAGGCATTGCTGATGGTTTGCACACCCATATCAGTGAGGTCCTGCTCCCCACCACGATGCTGCACCACCAACTGGACAGGCAGATACCACTTGAAAGCCGAAACCGTGTCGCCCAACTGGACACGCCAGTTGGAACCCACAGTGAAGGCTTCCTGGTGGGTGTCCTCCTCGTAGATGTAGCTCTGCCAGTTGAGCCACGTGTCGGAATGGAGGCGGCTGCGGTCCCACAGCAACTGGAAGCCCATCTCAGGGTCCTGCGAAAGATTGGCCTCTGCATTCCATAGGGCATCGGTGAAGCCATGCTGCTGACCTCCATACAGATTGCCCAGCACAACGGTGAGATGGCGGAACTGGGCCTGCGCACGCACCCAAGGCAGCACATGGGCTCCCTTCTGGTACTGGCTGCCCTTCCAGGTGGCAATGTCGTGATAGACATAGCAGGGATACTTGTTGGATCCATTGAAAACCAGGGCATGGAAACCCAATTCCAGCCTGATGGCCGACAAGGGGACATAGGTAAGCCTGGGCTGCACCCACAGGCCCGGGAGGGAATAGCCCTTGGTGAGCGAGCTGCTGTATTCATTGTCGCGGAAGAAGGAGAGGTTGTCCACCTCCACCCGGAGCTGGCGCAGCATAGAGGGAGCGATGCGATAGGACGAAGTGGCCAGCGAATCCCACATCTGGCCTTTGGCCACCGAAGCGGCCAACAGCAAGAACAGCAGGGGGAGCAGGAAACGCGGCCTTTTCATTTGCGATAACCTTTGTATACAAGATAAAGAACCACAGCTGCACCCACCACCAGCATCACCACCTTGAGATGGCCGGAATATTCGGCCACAGCACTGTCGAGCTGCTCATAGGGGACCACCTGGGCCAGATAATAGCCAATGGCGGCCAGAATGCTGTTCCACAAGCCTGCGCCAAGCGTGGTGTAGAGGACAAACTTGCCCAGACCCATGCGGGCCAGTCCTGCGGGAATGCTGATGAGCTGGCGTACAGCAGGCACCAGCCGTCCTACAAACGTGCCCAGGGCTCCATGGTCATCGAAATAGCGTTCTGAATGTTCCACCTTCGCACGGTCGATAAGGCACATGTGCCCCAGCCGGCTGTCGGCAAAACGATAGACCAGCGGACGACCCAGATAGCGGGCCAGAACATAGTTGACCAGCGCGCCGATGAGGGCACCCAATGTGGCAGAAAGCACCACCAGAAACACATTGAGACCGCTGTCGGGCTGGGCGGAAAGATAAGCGGCCGGCGGAACAACTACCTCACTGGGGAAAGGGATGAAACTGCTCTCTATGGCCATCAGAAGGGTGATGACCCAATAGTTGAGGTGCTCAAGGCACCATGCAATGAAGGGGATACTCTGCATTGTCAGATCGGATATTGGAGGGGTTAAATAAATTTCTTTCTGAAAATCTGCCTGTCGGCAGTGAAATAACGGATGAATGCCTTCAGGTCGGAAGGGCACACACACAGCCATTCGAAAGGAAGGAACAGGCGAAAGCCCGGGAAATGCCACACACGGGACAAACGGAAAAAGCATACATACAAGACCACCAGCCCGGTAAAGGCGACAGAGAGCAAGAGCCAGGACTGCAGCAGCCCGCCACCCAGCACACATACCAAGGATGAAGCAGCCATGCAGAACAGGCAAAGCCATGGAAGCAAAGCCATGGAGGCATAATGGAGGCGATAGGCAATTGTGTGGACAAAATGGCGGCATGTCTCCATATAGAACATGCGGTAGTCGGTCCACGAGAAGCCGGAGGCAGCCATTGACACACAGGCATCGGGATGGAAACACACGGCCGTGTTGCCCGACAGGGCACTATGGTTGACCATGATGTCCAACGCCCCGGCCAGCAGATAGGCATGGGAGGCAAAGCCCTGATGGCGACAGAAGAGCGAACGATGATAGCCCACATTGGTGAACCCGGAACGGTATGGCTTGTGGCCAGTGGCCCAAAGGAGCCAGTGGGTCTGCTGCCAGTTCATGAGAAAAGACCTGAGACCCGACGGACAATCGTAGCGGGTGGGGCCAAGCACAATCTGAATCTTACTGTCGGAAAAAGGAGCTGCCATCCACCGCAGCCAATGCTGGCTGACGGGCATGCACTCCGGACAGGTGAACACAAGATGGTCATAGCTGGCAGCCTTGATGCCCAACATGAGACCCAATCGCTCAAGGCTGACATCGCGTGCCGTGGAGGGCACAAAAGTGTGATGGAGATGGGGGTACTGGGATTCCATGCGCTCAAGCAACCCAACGGTGCCATCGGTGCTGGAAAGGTCGACCACCATCACCTCGAAGCGGACGGGATAGTCCTGGCAAAGGAAACCCGGCAAAGCGGACTGGAGGGAAGAGGCCTGATTATGGGCCAGCATCACCACCGTGACCGAAGGGAGCTGCTCGGGAAGAGGCTCATTCAGGCACGCGCGGCTTCTTCGGGAAAGGGCATCCAGATGCCGGCAGGCACAGGCCAGCAACAGAAGCATGAACAACGCTCCCGCTACAGCCGCCCACATTACCATATTCGCATCCATGCCGCCCTACCTTAATATATTAATATGGCATTACTGGAAATCCTCCGTGGCATAGCCAATCGGCAGAGGACGGCAGTTGTAGCCGCACGACATGATTTCGCCGTAGGCCCCGGCAGAACGCAAAGCCAGCAAATCGCCACGCTGAGTGTGGGGCATCTCGTAGTCGCGGGCAAACACATCGCTACTCTCGCAGATGGGACCCACCACATCATAGGTTTCCCGTGCCGAAGAAGAGTCGGCCGTGAGGTTCTCTATGAAATGGAAAGCTCCATAAAGGGCAGGACGGATGAGGTCGCTCATGCCGGCATCCACAATGGCAAACTGCTTGACAGCACCCTTCTTCACATAGAGGCAACGGGTGATGAGACTGCCACACTGACCCACGACCGCACGTCCGAGCTCGAAATGGAGATGCTGGCCAGGACGCAGCTTCAGATGGGCAGCATAGGTGGAGAAATAGGCTTCGAAATCAGGGATGGGATGCAGAGAGGGCTGCTGATAGTCGATGCCCAGGCCACCGCCCACATTGATGTTCTTCACCTTTATTCCCTGACGCTCAAGACGGTCCTGCAATTCATTCACACGATTGCTCAAGGCCACGAAATCGTCCATTTCCAGAATCTGCGAACCGATGTGGAAATGCAATCCCACAAACTCCACATTCGGCATGGCAGCAGCCAGAGAGATGACATGCTCCATGTCCTCCATGGCTATGCCGAACTTGTTCTCTGCCAATCCCGTGGTGATATGGGCATGCGTGTGGGCACCCACATTGGGGTTGATGCGGAAACTTACACGAGCCACCCGGTCCATCCTGCAGGCAATCCCATTGATAACCTCCAGCTCGGGGATACTCTCCACATTGAAATACTGAATGCCCGCTTTCAGGCCCAGCTCTATCTCCCAATCACTCTTGCCCACGCCTGCAAAAACAATCTCACTGGCCGGAAAACCTGCATCCAGACAAGCCTGAATCTCTCCCCCACTCACACAATCGGCACCAAAGCCTGCGGCCACGATATGGCGCAGCACCTTGGGGTTGGCACATGCCTTGACTGCATAATGCAGGTGGTAGCCCTCATGAAGATCGGTCTGTGTCTTGATGGCCTGGAGCGTATGGTCGAGCAACACAGTGTCATAAAAATAAAAGGGGGTGCGCAGGCTCTGGAACTGCGTCACCGGAAACAATCTTTCTTCCATAGACTATCTTTTTGTCAGCAGGTGGCGGGTTACACGTTTTTTCCAAACAAGGTGTCGCTCAGGGACTGAAGGGTGGCCTTCTTGTCGCAGGCATGAACGAGGAAGGATATGTTGTGGTTGCTGCCACCATAACTTATCATGCGCACAGGGATACGCTTAAGTGCCTCGCAGGCCAAGGTTTCGAAACCTACATTGCCTGAGTTAAGGTCGCCCACCACGCAGATAATCACCATGTCCTTGTCTACACTCACAGTGCCATATTTCTTCAGCTCATCGATGATGTCAGCCAGATGGCTGTCGTTGTCGATGGTGACGCTGACACCCACCTCGCTGGTGCACACCATGTCGATGCTGGTCTTGTAGGTTTCAAAGATTTCGAACACCTTGCGGAGGAATCCGTGGGCCAGCAACATGCGGCTGCTCTGAATCTGGATGCAGACGATATTGTCCTTGGCTGCCACTGCCTTGATCTGACCTGCCTGGAACTCATTGTTGATGGTGGTGCCGGGAGCTGTGGGATCCATGGTGTTGAGCAGGCGCACAGGCACACCTGCGAACTTGGCCGGCTGGATGCAGGTGGGATGCAGAATCTTGGCTCCGAAATAGGCCAGTTCGGCAGCTTCTTCAAAATGCAGCTGGCGCACGGGAAGGGTGTGTTCCACCACACGGGGGTCATTGTTGTGCATGCCATCTATATCAGTCCAAATCTGGATTTCCTCGGCCTGCAAGGCTGCGCCAATGAGGCAAGCCGTGTAGTCAGAACCGCCACGAAGCAGGTTGTCAATCTCGCCGTATGCATTTCTGCAGATGAAACCCTGGGTGATGTAGATCTGATATCCGGGGTTCGTCTGGAGCACCGAAAGGGTGCGTTCCTTAATGTAGTTGAAATCCGGTTCCGAATTCTTGTCGGTGCGAATCATGTCGAGTGCAGGAAGCAGAATGGCCTTTATGCCACACTCCAGCAGATAATTGGTGACCATGTTGGTGCTCATGATTTCACCCTGTGCCAGAATCACTTTCTCCTCGAAGGATGTGAAATGGACCTTGGTGAAGGAACGGAGATAGTCGAATTCCTCATGGAGAAACTGGATGGTCTTGTTCTTCCACTCATCGGTGCTGTAGATTTCGTTCACATGCTGCATATACTTATGCTCCAAGCGATTGATAATGGTGTTGGCACCTTCGGGATTCTTCTTATAGAGATAGTCGGAAATTTCCACCAGCGTGTTGGTGGTACCCGACATGGCCGAGAGGACAACGATTTTAGACTGGTTGTCGGACGTGATGAGTTGGCTCACCTCCTTGATTCTTTGTGGGGTACCTACGGATGTACCGCCGAATTTGAGTACTTTCATTATCTTGTTCGTGTTATTTTTTTTATTGACATAATTCCTTTTGCAAATCAGCTTCTGCATCGTCCTTGGTCCTGCGCACCAGTCGGCCATCGCCCACACGATAGACAGTTCCCGGAAAATAGTCCAGCCATTGCATGTTGTGTGTGCTCACTACCACGGCGGTCTGGTTCTGCCGACGGATTTCGTCGAGCAAAGCCAGTATCATCTCACCGTTATCAGGATCGAGATTGCCCGTGGGCTCGTCAGCAAGAATGAGCAAGGGTCTGTTGAGCAAGGCACGCGCCACACACACACGCTGCTTCTCACCACCCGACAACTCATAGACAACCTTATGGAGGGCATTCTCCATGTCCACCATAGCCAGCACCTCGGCTATGCGCTGCTGACGCTGCTGAGCGCTTTTCCAGTCAGTGGCACGCAGCACAAAGTCGAGATTGTAGTGCACCGTGCAGTCGGGGAGCAAGCGGAAATCCTGGAATACCATTCCTATCTTCCGGCGCAGCATCGGCAACCGTTTGGTGCGAAGACGCAGCATATCGGTGTCGACCACCATCGCACGCTCACCCTCGCACGAAAGCTCACCATAAATGGTCTTGATGAGCGACGACTTGCCACTGCCCACAGGGCCTATGAGATAAACCAT
>JAEDIG010000106.1 GCA_016292545.1 Bacteroidaceae bacterium | reverse complement strand
CTCCCTGATAGATGTCTATCTTGCTGTAATCTATTACCATTTTTTCTATCAATGTTTTTTCCATCCAGGATTGTGACGCACCATGAGCTCGCGAGCCATATCCTCGATGCGCAGCCCCTTGGAGGTGAGCAGCACAATCAGATGATACAGCATGTCACTGCCTTCGTATATCAGTCGGTCGTTGGTGCCATTGGTGGCCTCGATAACCAATTCCAGGGCTTCCTCGCCCACCTTTTGGGCCATACGGTTGAGTCCGTCGCGGAACAGGCTGGTGGTGTAGGACCCCTCCGGCATCTCACGATAGCGCTGCTCTATGAAATTGCCCAACTCACTCAGGAAAAGCAGAGGATTGGCTTCGTTGGTCTCGCCCCAGCAGGTGTCGGTACCCGTGTGGCATGTGGGGCCGTCGGGATGTACCTTCACCAGCAAGGTGTCGTTGTCGCAATCCAGCTTGATGTCGACCAAGTGCAGCATGTTTCCGCTGGTTTCACCCTTTGTCCAAAGACACTGACGGCTACGGCTCCAGAAAGTGACCAGCCGTGTGTCCACGGTCCGTTCGTAGGCTTCCTGATTCATGTAGCCCAGCATGAGCACCTTCAAGGTGTTGGCATCCTGTATGATGGCGGGCACCAGCCCGTCGCCTTTGCTAAAGTCTATGTTCATAATCTTACATTTATGTTTTCGTTCTGGAGATACTGTTTGAGTCCGCCTATGCTGATTTCACCAAAATGAAAGACACTGGCGGCCAGGGCTGCATCTGCATGGCCCAGCAGGAAAGCATCTCTGAAATGCTCCATGCTCCCGGCTCCACCCGATGCAATGACGGGTATGCCCACGCTGTCGGACAAGCGGGCCAGCGCCTCGCATGCAAAACCGTTCTTCACACCGTCGTGGTTCATGCTGGTGAAAAGGATCTCACCCGCCCCTCTGTCGTAGGCCTCACGTGCCCAATCGAAAAGGTTTCGGCCCGTAGAGATGCGTCCACCGTTCAGATAGCAGGTCCATCCCGCCTCGTCCAGTCGCGCATCAATGGCCACCACACACACCTGACTGCCGAAATGGGAGGCGATTTCATCTATCAGCGAGGGATGGCGAAGGGCCGCACTGTTGATGCTTATCTTGTCGGCTCCTGCCGAAAGAAGGCGGTCTACATCTGCAAGTTCATGGATGCCGCCGCCCACCGTGAAAGGAATACTCAACTGGGCAGCCACCTTGCTCACCATGTGGGTGAAGGTTTTTCGGCCTTCATGGCTGGCGGTAATATCAAGAAACACCAGTTCGTCGGCACCTTGGTCGCTGTAGGCCCGCCCCAATTCCACGGGGTCGCCCGCCTGACGAAGGTTCACGAAATTGGTGCCCTTTACCGTCTGTCCATCCTTGATGTCCAGACAAGGGATGATTCTTTTTGCTAGCACGATGATGTTGTATTTAAGGGGTTAAGACCTGAGTTCATTTCTGGCTGCTTCAACAGCTCTGCCAACTGGTGCATGTCGATACGTCCCTCATAGATGGCCTTGCCAAAAACCACCGCGGGTATGCCCGCTTCGTCGAGTTGCCGAATGTCGGCCAAACTGCTCACTCCCCCACTGGCAATGAGCCTGCAGGAAGGGAATCGCTGCATGATGGCACGATATAGGTCAACAGCCGGTCCCTGAAGCATGCCGTCGCGACTGATTTCGGTACACAGGACATGGCGGAAGCCTGCTTCCAGATAGCGTCCGAGAAAGGGTTCAAGGGTTTGCTGGCTCTCGTCCTTCCATCCATTGATGCTGATGCAGCCGTTCCTGACATCCGCCCCCAGCACCAAACGGTCGGCACCATAGCGCTGAAGCCATTCCAGCACAGTGTCGGGCTGCGTAACCGCTATGCTGCCACAGGTGGCCATGGCGGCTCCGGCATCAAACACTTTCTGGAGATCATCGTCGGTCTTGACACCGCCTCCGAAATCCACCACAAGACGGGTGGCGTGTGTGATGGCACTGAGCACTTTGTCGTTAACCACATGACGGCTCTTGGCACCATCCAAATCCACCAAATGGAGACGGGTGAAGCCCAGGTCCTCAAAACGACGGGCCATCTCGACAGGGTCCTGTGCATACACACGACTAGTGGCATAGTCGCCCCTCTGCAGGCGTACACACTGACCATCGATAATATCTATTGCAGGAATGGGAAGGATATTCATTGGGAATAAGCTGATGGTCAAAGGGTGAGAAAATTATGAAGAATACGCGCCCCCACAGGCCCGCTCTTTTCGGGATGGAACTGTGTGGCGTAGAAATTGTCGCGATGGAGCGCAGCACTAAAGGGGACGATGTAGTCGGTAGAGGCTATTGTCCATTGGCACCGGGGGACGTAGAAACTGTGGACAAAATAGACAAACTCGCCGCCCTTGAAATCCTTGAACAAAGGACTGGAAGGCTGCTGCAAGTCGTTCCAACCCATGTGGGGAACCTTGTCGGCATGTGAGCGGGGAGCGAAACGCATCACCTCCTCGTCGAAAATGCCCAAACAGTCCACATTGCCCTCGGCAGAATGGCGACACATCAACTGCTGGCCGATGCAGATGCCCAGCACAGGCTGGGTGAGCGAGCAGATGACCTCGTCAAGGCCATGTTCGCGCAGATAGTGCATGGCATTGCTAGCCTCGCCCTGCCCGGGAAAAATCACACGGTCGGCCTGGCGCAAAACATCTGCATCATCAGTGAGGACAGGTTCCACACCCATCCGCTGCAAGGCATGTATCACTGAATAGATGTTGCCTGCATTATACTTTACTACGGCTACTTTCATCTTTATACCTCTTAAATTGCGTGCAAAGGTACGTTTTTTTTATTAAATATAAGGTGTTTTTTAGGGAGAAGCTGACACTCACCCCCTAAAAAAACAGGCCTATGCCAAGTTGTTAAGGCATGTCGGACTCCAACGGACGGTAGTTGATGCCCAAAGCACGCAATCTTTCAAGATGAACCGTGAGGCGCGACTTGAAGTCATCCCAGTCCTGAGTGCTGTCGGGAGTCCATGCTTTTTCGGCCAATGCCAGGGCTCTGGGAAATACCATAAACTGCATACGGGCCTCTGTGGGAATGTACTCACACCAGATATTGGCCTGCATGCCCTTGATGAGCTTCAGCTGTTCGGCGGTAAGGTCTGTAGGCACGATATGGCCGTCATAGATGCGACGAAGCGTGCCGTTGTCCTGAGGATAATCGAAATAACAGAAGGTGAAGGGGCAGAGCACCACCTCATTGCCCATAGCCGTGGCACGCTGTGTGACATCGGGATGGTCGCCTCGCCACCAGTGCACAGTGGCCGTCTTGGACAGGCCGCCTTCCAGAATCTCGTCCCATCCCAACAGCCTGCGACCATGGGCATTGAAATGCTTCTCCATATTCTTGGTAAACCAAGCCTGCAATTCCTCAGTATTGGACAAATGTTCATCTGCGATGCGTTTCTGGCAATCAGGACACTGGTTCCAACGGGTGCGATCCACCTCATCACCACCAATGCTGACATATTCGTAAGGAAACAGCTCAAAGACCTCGTTGAAGAACCGCTTGGCATACTCTATGGTGGCATCTTTGCCCAGACAGAGCGGACTGGCTCCCTGGTTGCCACAACTGAACTGGGGATAGCATTGGCAAGCCACCGTACTATGGCCGGGCATATCTATCTCAGGAACAATGTCAATGCCCCTGACAGCAGCATAGGCTATCACATCCCTGATTTCATCCTGGGTGTAGAATCCACCATACAATTTCTGGCCATTCTCCTCACGGATGAATTTTTCGGGGATGAAGAAGGTGGGATTCTTCTCATTTTCACCTCTGGCAATGCAGGCCCAATCAAGTGCATTGAAGGGATGGAAAGCACCCTCCTGGGTCATTTTGGGATATTCCTTGAGTTCAATGCGGCAAGCCTGGTCATCAATCAGATGCCAATGGAACTTGTTCATCTTGTAGAGTGCCATGTGGTCGAGCAAGCGTTTGGTTTCCTCCACCGAATAGAAATGGCGGACCGGATCGAGCATCAAGCCCCTCCAGTGGAACACCGGACCATCAGAAATGCGCACACCAGGAAGCGTTTGACGGCTGCCTGGCTCCAATATGCCATTCTCCACAGAAGCCGGCAAGAGCTGGCGCAAGGTGGCTATGCCGTTGATGATGCCACGGTAGCTATGGGCCTCCACACACACACCTTTGGGGGCTGATACCACAGTATAGCTTTCGTCTGTGGAATCGGGATCACACAGACGAAGCATAATGCGCCCCTTGCCCTTCTTCAGTTTTACAGACTTTCCCTGATAGCGGGCAAGCATTTCCTGAAGATACTGTCCTGCGGGCAATAGTTCATCGTCATTCACTCCGATTGAGGTGAGAGATGAAATGCGCGGGCCATTGCCAGTTTCCTCCACTTGTGCTGGCTTGGGTATCACATTCACCTCAGCACGTAAAACACCTACACCTGAGCATGCACACAAAATGGCAGCAAAAACAAAAATTCTCCTCATAATCTTTTATACTTTTTTATTTGGTTTCTTTAAATACAAATGATGGGTGATGCATGTGGGCAGTTCCTCGGCATAATGAGTGACCATGACCAATGTCTTGTGAGGCTGACGGCAGAATGCCTCAATCACGTCTCTCACCAACTTCCGATTGCGGTTGTCAAGCCCGTGCAGAGGTTCATCAAGAATCAAAAGTTCAGGGTTCTTGACAAAAGCGCGTGCCAACAGGCACAACCGCTGTTCTCCGCTACTCAGTTTCAAGAATGTCTCATCGGCCAAATGAGCGATGCCGAAGACATTCATCCAGTCCAGACATATTTGTCGGTCGGCCGGCTTGGGGCGCGTATACAATCCCACCGAATCATTGAGCCCACTAGCCACGATGTCAATGGCAGGCAAGTTCTTCAAGTAGGCACGGTGCATCTCGGGGCTTACATAACCGATATGACGCTTGATTTCCCAAATGCTTTCACCGCTTCCACGCTGATGACCGAACAACTCTATATCGCAGGCATAGCTCTGGGGATTATCGGCACAGACCAAGCTGAGCAAGGTGCTCTTTCCGGATCCATTCTCTCCACTCACAGCCCATCGCTCTCCCTCGCGGACACACCAGTTGAGATGGTTCAGCAAGACATGTTCCCCGTAACGTATGCTTATGTCATGGAAATTGAGTATTTCACCGCCATCCTGGGGATAAAATGCCTCCAATTGCTTGGCGGGCCGGCTTTCTATCCACTGGCAGAGTGCTGTGTCCAGACCCGGGTACACTTCCTTGGCATGATGCTCCACATATTCCTGGCGCGTCTGCTTGGGCTTCAGCCGCAACCCCTCCACCGGCAACACATGGGTAATAAACGTCGGTATGTCATCCGTCTTGCTCAATACAAGTATCACCGTGAGGCCTAACTCACGCGTAAGCGTTTCCAGGACCTCGCGCAGGAGTCCACGTGTGGCTGCATCCAATCCGATAAAGGGATTGTCCATAATCAATACGCGAGGATTGGAAATCAAGGCTCTGGCAATCTGGAATTTTCTGAGTTCCCCACTGCTCAGCGAAATGATAAACTTGCCGAACAAAGTATCTAGCTTGAAGATGGAGGTGAGAGTTTGCCAGAGTTGCTCTCTCCGTTGGTTTTCGGTCTCAATGTCTGCAGGCAACATACCGCTGGCCGCCATGCTAGCAGCTGCCTGTTCACGTGCAGCCTGTAACAACGAACCAGCAGTGGGCATTGAGTCATCAATGTCATGACGGTTCCAGCGTTGCTGGTAGTAATAGGTGCCGTCCGACTCACCATAAGAATCTCTGAAAGAGATATATTTCATATTTTCGCTCACCATTTTCAGTGGCGAAGGGGAAAAATCACATTTCACCTCATTCATCAATAGCGGATAATGGCCGAGGATGGTTTCAACCAATCGACTTTTGCCCGCCGCATTGTCACCGGCAATTGCAATCTGCTCACCAGCATTGATTACCATGTTGAGAGGCTCAGCCATGCGCCATAAGGGATGACGGGTAATCCCATTGTCTATTCGAATCAGTTCTTTCATTTATTTTCTATCTTCCAGATATTCTGTTTGCATTCTTAGTGGCAAAATCCTTCCAGCTGGAATAGGTTTTGTCGGCATGGGGAGTGCCCATCTGCAGATAATGACAGTAGGCTGCGCCCAGCGCATCTGTGGCATCCAGCCACTGACCTGTATCCTCCGTGCGCAGATGCAGCATCTGACGAAGCATATAGGCAACCTGCTCCTTGCTAGCATTTCCATTACCTGTGATGGCCATTTTAATCTTCATGGGCGCATACTCAGTGATGGGAACCTGACGGTGAATGGCTGCTGCCATGGCCACGCCCTGTGCCCGCCCCAGCTTGAGCATACTCTGCACATTCTTGCCAAAAAAAGGAGCCTCAATGGCCAACTCATCTGGCAAATATGACTCAATAATACCACTCACGCGCTCAAAGATACGCCCTAATTTCAAATAGTGGTCGCTGTATTTACGAAGGTCTATCACGCCCAAAGCCACTGCCTCCACCTGACGTCCTTTGGCATGAAGCACCCCATAACCCATAATGGTTGTCCCTGGATCGATGCCCATGATTACACGCTCACCGATGCCTTTTGGCTGCAATTGGTTCATTTGCCGTCCTCCGAGATGACCTCCATGATAGTACTGAAATACAGCACACGCTTGTCAAAAAGTTTATCCAATTCCTGCTGCAAACGGTTTCCCGTCCCCACAAACCACTTATGAAGCACCGCTGTGGACGCTGCCTCAAGCTGCAAACTGAAACATTCCGTTTCGGGGTCCCGATGCGACAAGATGCGCAACAAACGAGGCTTCACCAACATCCCTTCCGGCACAGATGCAGGAATCATTGACTGATGCACCCAAATCACAAAATTACGTGCATCATCATTAGGCACTGTATAGGTAGTATTATAAACAATCATTGCAAATTATCTCCATTTACGTCATTTCTGGCACAAAGGTAGCACAATTTTTCCGCCTTAAAGGACATAATTATATTTTTTTGTCATTTAAATAGCAGATAATCTCAAAATAATAGCGTAACTTTGTCCCAAATTAAACAAACACTAGTGTAATCGATGAAAAAAACTATCATTTGTGGCCTGTGTTTGGCCGTAGCCCTCACTTCTGCAGCACAGACACAAAAACAAAAAGTAAGCGTGAGCAAAGTGAAGATAGAAGGTGTGACCAAAGCCGAGAACTTTGCTGAAATCAAGTTTGACACACTGCGTCATAATTTTGGTACGTTCAGTGCAGCAGAGCCTGTTGTAAAATGCTCTTTTGCCTTCACTAATACGGGAACAGCCCCGCTGGTAATCCACCAGGCATTCGCCAGCTGTGGATGTACGGTTCCCACTTTCACCAAGACACCAATCAAGCCAGGTGAAAGAGGAAAGATTGACATCACCTACAATGGCCGCGACCGATTTCCCGGTCATTTCCAGAAAACCGTGACTGTACGCAGCAATGCAATCTCGGAAATCGTCCGCCTCACAATCGAGGGAAACATGGAGGAATAAAAGTCAGCACCATGCCCACATCCTGCTGAGGTGCATCCGGCAGGCTGTGCCTTCCACCAACAAGAGTGCATTGTGGCTGCTGAAACTAATGATTCCCATCTCGCTAACTGTTACACTGCTCCAACACTATGGTGTGCTGGAGCAGCTTGCATCGATACTCAATCCATTCTTTCAATATCTAGGGTTGCCCGGTTCCTCTGCCGTCATCTTTGTTTCGGGTGCCATGGCTGGTACGTATGCTGGAATAGCGGCAATGACAGCCATACCGCTGACAATGAAACAGGCAAGTATTCTGGCCATAATGATTGCCCTGTGCCACGCATTGCCCATGGAATGTGCGGTAAACAAGAAGACAGGCTCTTCCTTTTGGAGAATGGGCTTCATTCGAATTTTAATGGCATTGTTGGCCGCGGTAGTGCTCAACATCGTGCTTCCGCAGATGCCCGGCAATTATATCTACATGGGTCTTCCATCCAACGTGCCAGTGAATGCGCTATTGCTTACCTGGCTTGCGTCTCAGGCCAAGATGTCAGCAATGGTATACCTTATTATATTTACGCTGATGATTATTCAGCGTATGATTGAAGCATATTCTCTGCTTACTCCCCTATCTCGCCTTCTAGAACCACTGATGATATTCTTTGGCCTTCCAAAACAGGCCGCCTATATGTGGCTGGTGGGAAATGTACTGGGCATTAGCTACGGTTCTGCTGTAATGCTGGAACTCGAGGAACAGGACATCATCACACGACAAGAAGCCAACGATGTAAACTATCATCTTATCATGAACCATTCTCTGCTGGAAGACACCATCGTATTCTCTGTAACTGGCATCTCCAGTATTCTCCTCATCACTACAAGACTATCCTGTGCCGTCCTAGTGGTATGGTGCAGAAGATTGCTGTTGAAATAAGGTATCCGAGCCTCTCTACTCTCTCGAGACCCTTGAGATGCTCGAAGGGCTAGAAGGACCAGCACAAAAACAAGAGGAGCAAACATGCA
>JAEDIG010000008.1 GCA_016292545.1 Bacteroidaceae bacterium | reverse complement strand
ATCCATGAAAGTTTCCTACGCTTTTGGCTGAACGCGAATAATAGCGAATGCTTTTTTTACCCACAATGTCTTGGAAATCCTGACGGGAGTTTTTGGCTCACCACATGGAAATCCGCCCCAAAGTTACGGACAATATCTGAAACAAAAAAGGATTTTGGAAAGATTTTTGACTCTAAGGAGTACAATTGCAATGTTTTCCCTTAGCAGAGTCAGACAAAAGCAGCAATTCAGGTAAAAAGCCAGACAGAAAGTATGGGCTTTACTTCGAAAGGTAGAATATGATGCCGTTTTATGCTAGTTAACCAATGTGGATGTGGACCGTGTACGAAATCCTGTCAGAACGGTCGTCCATGTCGCGTGCTCCGAACGGAAGACGCGTGTGCTCCGAACGGAGGACGCGTGTACTCCGAACGGAAGACGCATGTGCTCCGAACGGAGCACGATGCAATGATTGAGGGAGCATAACCACTGTCAACATACTTCGCCAACTATCTAAACATACTTTGCCATTTATGTTTAGATACTTTCCCATTTATGTTTAGATACTTTACGTGTGTTTTCTTAGACTGTTTTTCCCCCTGAGGGCGAAGATGGAGATGGATGATGCCGTCCGAATCCTGACGGCTGACAAGCGGATTCATGGAGATGACATACTTCGGATAGTTGTCCCTGATGGCGCGGAGATTGCCGAATTCACGTTTCCTTGTGGCATCATCAGCCTGATATCTTTGCATATATCCACAAATGACTCCGTTTTCTCATAAATAAAGGCTATCCTTGCAGCAAAAATCTGGAGATTCCGAGTTTTGGAGTGAAATGAAAGAAGGGCAGGGTGTTCAAAATCGTTGTTAGGTGATGGGGAAAGGGAGGAAGCAACGCCCTGGAAGGGCAAAAGCCAGACTATCAGTAAGGTTATTGATATTAACCACGACATGTAGTCCTGCTTTTGCCCCTGTAGGGCGTTTTTCAATTATCCGTTTTTAATACCCAGGGTGCCGCTTCGCTCTGCCCTGGGCTGATGGCTTTTGCCCCTCCAGGGCGCATTATCTACCCCCTAAACAGGGGGAGTGAGGGGCTCCTGTACTGTATACTATGTCACCCCTTCGGGGTCTTACGATTACACCCTGCCAAGCCCTGTAGGGGCGGCATAATTCCATATCCACGCTTACGGCGGGCCACCTGTGCGGGACTCACAAGCCGGGTTTCATGTTTGCCTGACAGGATTTACAGAAGATACTGCCCTTCCTCCTTCAGACGGGCACGGAGATGCTGGGTGTCCACCTTGTGGACATCGCAATGGCCCTGCTGAATGGCATGGAAGGCTGCCATGCCGGCAGCTTCGCCCGTGACCAGACAGGGAGGCATCACACGCAGGCTTCCAAAGGCTTCCTCATCGGTGGAGATGCAGCGACCTGCCACCAGCACGTTCTTCAGGCCTTTGGGTGTGAGACAGCGGTAAGGGATGCCGTGCGATTCACCCTTCTTGTAGAAGACAGGCACAGCACCGCTCTTGTGGATGTCGATATAATAGCAGTTGCGGCCAATCTCGTCGTCGAACTGACGGCGTGCTCTCCAGTCGTCGCCCGTGAACAGATAGTCGCCCACAATGCGCCTGCTGTCGCGCACGCCCAGGAGTGAAGCCGTCTTCACCAGGAATGCACCGGCAAAGGCCTTGGGAGCCACCTCCTGAAAAGCCTTCAGGAACTGCTCGGCCAGCTGGCGCCCTTCCTGCATGGCCTGGGATAGTTTCCATGGGTCGGTGGCATCTGTGTCGATATGCCCGGCATTGAACTGCACCACATCAGGACCCACCAGGTTCAGGCAGATATGTGCCATGCTCTTGGGATAGCGGCCTTCGGCAATGCCCTTGTTGATGGGCGTATTGGGGTCGTCGCTCTGGAGATTGGGGCAGTCGTAGCGGAACGCGTATGTGTCTACATTGGCCAGCGAGAAACAGAGCGTGGAGCTCTGGAGCACATCCGTCTTCAGGGTGTCGGCCCCAGCCCATGCGGCAAGGTCGCCGTCGCCTGTGGCATCCACATACACCTTGGCCCTGAAGGCCGTCAGGCCGTTCTTGTTGGCCACGATGATGGCATCCACCTGGTCCTGTGCATTCTTCTCCACCGCAGCCAGACGGGAAAAGAAAAGCACCTTGGCACCGGATGCGGCCACCTGCTGGTCGTAGACTCTCATGAGATGTTCGGGATTGATGTTCACCCAGTCCAAACGGTTCTTGGGCTCATGGGGCACACCTGCGCGAGAGAGGTTGAAGATTTTCTCGGCCAGTCCCCTGTAGATGATCTTTTCCTTGTCGGAAAACGGGCACCATGCCGGCACCATGCCTGCCGTGCCCATGCCGCCCAGCTGGCCCATGGCCTCAATCAGCAGGGTGCGGGCTCCTTCGCGTGCAGCGGAAATGGCAGCCGTACAACCCGCAGGACCTCCTCCCGCCACAATCACGTCCCACTGGTCGTCCACCGCCACCTTCATGCCCTTCAGCGACAACTGCGGCTCCTTGGATGCTGCATAAGCTCCGCCAACCGACGGAATGGCCGAGGCTATCGCCAATGTGCCGGCCGTCTTGATAAACTCTCTTCTACCGTTCATAATACTATATCTTTTTTTGGTTTTTGATTTATTCCCTCATAGGGGTCAATGACTGACTACAGCCATCCTTGCTCGCGATACCACTGTACGGAAGCTGCCACTCCGCGCTCCAGGTCCCATTGGGGTTCGTAGCCAAAATCGCGGCACGCTGGTGATGTCTCGCACTGCCAGTTGCGCTGGCGCAGGATGTGGTACTTGTCGTTGTTCAGGGCACTCAGCCGTCCGGTGATGCGTGCTGTCTGGGTGCCAATGGCACAGATGATGCGCAGAAGCCAAAGGGGGGCCTTGATACGCAGAAGCCATGGATTGCCCAGATGTTTCTGCAACAGGTCGCTATAGGTGCGGCTGTGGTACACCTGACCGTCGGACAGGAAATAGGCCTTCCCCAGGGCGGCCGGAGCATCCATGCACTTGAACACAGCCTGCACCACATCCAGCACATAGACAAACGTGATCTCCTGCGGACGATAGCCCACCGAGAAGTCTACATGACCCACAATACTCTTGGCCATGAGGAAATAGTCCTTCTCGCGAGGGCCGTACACGCCTGTGGGACGCAGGATGGTGAAGGGGAAATCCTGCTGGCTACACAGATAGACCTCGGCCTCGAGTTTGCTTCTGCCGTATGCCGTGTTGGGCTGGGGCGTATCGGCAAGCATGATGGGATGATAGATCCAGGGATTGTCGGGCGTGGGCTTGCGCACAGGCTCTTCGCGAATGGCACCAAAGATGCTGAGACTGCTCACAAACACAAAGCGGCGGGGCACCATGCCTGTGGCGCGAAGGGCCTCCACCAGATGGATGGTGCCCTGGGTGTTGACGCGGAAGAAGCCCTCTTCACGGAGGCTCTTGGTGGCACCTGCGGCATGAACCACATAGTCCCATCCACGTCCGCCCATCTGCTCCTTGTAGGCGAGCAACTGCTGCCGCAGCCGCTGGGGGTTGGAAAGGTCGAGTTCCGCAAAATGGATGCGCGAATCAGTCAGATAGCTTCTGCTGCTGGTCCGGCGCATGCCTGCCCACATCTCATGGCCCTGCCTGAGGCCTTCCTCTATGATGAAACTGCCTATGAAGCCGCTGGCTCCGGTCACTAATATCGTATTGCTCATATATTAATTTAATATAATGTAATAATGCTTTGGGGTGCTGGTTTACCGGTTCTGCTGGCGCTGGAGCCATTGCTCATGGGTGCGTTTCCAGCGGTTGTGGGTCCACAGCCACAGCTCAGGACATGCCTGAATCTGCGCCTCCAACATGCGGGCATACGTGTCGGTTATCTCAAAGTCGGCATGTTGCCCAGGGGTGTAGGTGATGGGCACCACCTGTCCCACATAATGCCCTCTGGAAGGACGCGTCACCTGCACATAGAAGATGGCAGCATCCACCTGCTTGCCAATCTTCTCCGTGCCGATGAAGAAGGAGGTAGGGTGATGGAGGAAGGGTGTCCAGTGGTGCATGGCCTCCCACTTGGGGCTCTGGTCGGCAATGAATGCCATACATTCGCGACCGCCCTGCTTGCGCACGGTGAGGATGTGGCGAAGCGTTTCCTTCATGGCAATGCAGCCGCCGCCAAACTGGGTGCGCAGATTCAGGAAGAACCTGTCGGCGGCCTTGTTCTTGAGCGGATGATAGATTTGGGAACACTGCCAGCCGGGCACGGCCCACAGGGCGTATGAGGCCAGCCATTCCCAGTTGCCATAATGGCCCAGATAGAAGAAGCCGAACTGCTTGCCCTGCCGGCCGGCTTCCTCAAGAGCCTCCCTAAACCCCGGAAACTGCACACGCTGCTGCATCTCCCGGGCCGAGATGTGGAGGAGCTTTATGTCCTCCACCAGCAGGTCGCACAGGAAATGATAGAACCTCCGCATGATTTGCCTGCGCTCCGCTTCGTCCTTTTCCGGAAAACTGTCGGCCAGCTGAGTGGCGACCAAACGCCTGCGATAGCGCACAAGATGGAACACTATCAAAAAGAGTACATCGGACAGCGCATACAGGACACGCATGGGAAGCAATGCCAGCAACCACAGGGGAGCGGTATGGAGTCCCATAGTTTCCAGCTGGTCATAGCTGGTTTGGAGGATGGCCTTGGCACGGTTGATGCGCTCAGAGCTGGGCGCTGGTTCCTGGGTGATGGGCCGGTTGGCACTAATGTCGTATACCGAAACACCTGTAGAATCGGCAAACAGGATTCCGCCAGGATAGGTTGCATAGGCAAAAGGATAGGTGTAGCCGCTCCCCAGCACATTTCTGCTCCATGGGAAACGGTCATGGGGCAAGCCCATCTGTGCAAGCAGGGTGGCAGCCACATCGCTCTGGTTCATCCACACGTCCATGCACCGGGGCTCTTTCACGGCACCTCCCACCCACAGCATGGGGCAATGGAAGAAAGAGGGGTGCTCATAGGTGATGTCGTAGAGGAATCCATGGTCGGGCACAAGGATGACCAGCAGGTTGTCCCAGGACGGTGTGGCACGCAGGCTGTCCACCAGCTGGCCGATGCAATGGTCGGTAAAGGCAAAGGCATTGAGCTTGGCATCGGCCAGCCGGTGATAGGGGACTTCAAAGGGTTCATGGCTGCTCAGCGTCTGGAACACCGTGAACCACGGCTGGCCGGCAGGCTTGGCGGCAACCTCCTGAAGCACACGCCGCACTGCCACAGAGTCGTTGACCCCCCACTTGCTCTCCTTGGCCTGGATGAGCGGAAAATCCTTGTCGCTGACCAAATGGCCGAAACCGCTGCCCACGAGATAGCCCTTCAGATTGGTGAAATTGATGTCACCTCCATAAATATAGTCGGCCACATAGCCAGCCTCCACAAGCGAAGCCGAAATGGACGGCATGGAAGGCAGTTTGCCCGGCATCTTCATCAGGCTCACCGAAGGATAGGCCACCCATCCGCTCAGCAGCGACAGCGTGCCCCTGTCCGTGCGGAAAGAATTGCTGTAATAGTGATTCCAGAAGACTCCCTCCCCTATGAGCCGGCTCAGATTGGGCGACACGTCCTCAATGCCTCCCAGCTCGGACACGAAACGGCTGCCGTAGCCCTCCATCAGCACCAGCAGGATGTTGGGGCGGGGTGTGCGCAGCAATGTGTCGGTGAGGCTGCCCCCATCTTTGGGGTAAAGCGGGTCGAAGAGGCCAGCCCTTTCCGCATCGGTGAAATAATTGTACTGACGGCCGAAATCCTCCTGTTTCCTGCAGGAAGAGAGCAGGCTGAACGCCGGGTTCACAGCTGAATGGTTGACAAACAGATGAGGACTGAAATAGGCATAGCCCACATTCATGGTGCTACTTCCTATTCCGCCACGGATGCCCAGAAAAACCATCCCTCCAACCAATGCCCACAACAGGGAGTGACGGATGCGATGGGCGGAGCGGGGCAGCACAGCCGGCAAGCGGACAGCCAGCAGGACATAGAGGGCCATGCCCCACAACAGCATACCCGCCACACGCAGGAGGACAAAGCCCATGCCCACGCTGTTGGTAGTGCCTTCGGCCGATTCCATATATCCGAAGACCGCTGCATCGAGCTTGAACTTCCAGAATTCATACAAGGACGCATCGCCCACGATGATGATTCCCAATAACAGCGACACCACGGCCAGATAGGGGCGCATCAGCCGGCGAAAAGGCAAGCCCGGCCACCACAGGCTGATGCCCGCAAGCAGCCAAGGCAAGGCCACCAGATAGCCCGACACGCTCATGTCCATGCTGGTCCCGTGCACCCACACCTGCCACAGCAGCGAAGGGGAGAAAGCCATAATCTCACGGTTGTAATACATGAAGAAAGCTTTCCCTGCCGCAAAAAAGAGCAGGAAGCCCAGCATCAGGCGGCATAGGAGCCATACGCGTGCGGCCAATGGAGAAAGGGTGGGACGATGTTTCATATCGCAAAAGGGGATTTGGTATATTGCCAGCGAATGGGACTAATTCTCCAGCTCGGCATAGCTGGCCTGAAGCACTGCCTGTGCCCGGCGGATTCGTTCACCTCCGTCGGGCTGGCGTTCCAGGATAGGCCGGTCGGCCACAATGTCGTAGATGCTTACGCCCGTAGCGTCCTTCCACATGATACCCGCAGGGAAGTTGCAGTAGACAAACGGATAGGTGTAGCGGCGGCTCAGTACATTGCGGCTCCAGCGGAAATCGTCATGGCCTATGCCCAGCTGGCTCAGCAGCGTGGCAGCAAGGTCGCTCTGGTTGATGAGTACAGACATGCGCCGGGGACCCGCAATGGCACCGCCCAGCCACAGCATGGGGCTATGGAAGAACTCGGGGTCCTGATAGCTCTGCTGATAAAGGAAGCCATGGTCGGGGATGATGATGACCAGCAGATTGTCCCATTGCGGAAGCTGTTTGAGGCTGTCCACCAGCTGCCCGATGCAATGGTCGGTGTAGGCAAAGGCATTGAGCTTTTCGTCCGACAGACGGTGGTAGGGCACCACCCAGGGTTCATGGCTGCTGATGGTCTGGCAGGCCAGGAACGAAGGCTGCACGCTGTCCATCTGCGCCACAAGCTCGCACAGTTTGCGGCAGGAAACCTCATCGTCGGCACCCCATGCCGTGGCAATCTCCTCAGGACGGAAGTCACGGTCGTCCAGCAGACGCTGGAACGACAGGTCCTCCAAAAACCTGCGCTTGCCCATGTTGGTCATGGGGCCGGCATAGAGATAGGACGTGTGATAGCCCTCGTGGGCCAATGTGCGGGGAAGGCTGGCCAGGAGCGGATGGAGCACGGTGTCGCGCTGCAGGCTCACATCGGGATGGGCCACATGGCCCGTGAGCGTGCTGGCCGTTCCACGGTCGGTGCGGAAAGAATTGCTATAGTATTGTTCCCAAAAGATGCCCTCAGGAATCAGGCGGCCCAGTTGGGGGGCCACTTCGGGCAAACCGCCCAGTTCGCGCACGAATTTACCTCCGAAGCTCTCCAGCGAAACCAGCAGGATGTGAGGGCGGCGCACACGGAGCAGGGTGTCGGTGATGTCCTCTGTGCTGCTGGGATAGAGACGGGCAAACGTGGAGTCACTGGCCTCGGCCGAAAGGTAGTGGAAGCGCTGGCCGTAGGGCTTGTTCCACGCAAAAGAGGAGAAGAAGGCATACACAGGGTTGGTGGCGGCATGGTTGAGAAACAGCGTAGGCGAATAGTAGGCACTGCCCACATGGGTGAACGGGATGGCCAAGGCATTGAGGGCCAGCACCAGCAGGAATCCCTTCAACCCAAGCCTTTTGTCCGGGACGGACATGCGCTTGGGGGTGAGCCGGATACAGCCAGCCGCCAGCATTACACACAGCCCCACTGCAGCCGACACACGTGCCAGAATGAAGAAGGGGCTCACACTGCTGGTGGCACCCTCCGGGGAAGCCGCATAGCTGAGCACCACGGCATGGAGCTTGAACTGCCAGAACTCATACATCACGGCATCGGCCACCACAACAGCTGCCACCACAACGCCCAGCAGCAAAAAATAGGGCAAAAGCACAAGCCGAAGCGGGAACCGTGGCCAACAGAGAGCCGCCAGCCAGGCCAAAGCCGGAACGAGCAGCATGACCAGCGCCACGGTAAGGTCGTGGCTCAACAGGCCCACACGGCAGGCCTGCAAGGCATCCCACACCGAGATGTGGGCCAAGGCATGGTTGTAGCCTATAAAACACGCCCTGCCGATGGTGAACACCAGCAGGATGAGCACGAAGATGTAGGGGAGAAAATATTTTTGTCTGTTCATAATTGTTGCATATCGTTGAGTCGCTTGTAATATCCGTTCTGTGCCAGCAGTTCCTCATGGGTGCCGCGCTCCACAATTTCCCCTTCGTGGAGCACGCAGATTTCATCGGCATACTTGATGGTGCTCAGCCGATGGGCGATGGCAATGGTGGTGCGGCTCTTCATCAGCCGTTCGAGCGCCTCCTGCACCAGTCGTTCGCTTTCCGTGTCCAGGGCGCTTGTGGCCTCGTCGAGAATCAGGATGGGCGGATTCTTGAGAATGGCCCGTGCAATGCTTATGCGCTGCCGCTGGCCGCCGCTGAGTTTGCAGCCCCGATCGCCCACCATGGTGTCGTAGCCGTGCTCGCTTTCCATGATAAAGTCATGTGCGTTGGCAATGCGGGCTGCCGCCTCCACCTGCTGGCGTGTGGCATGGTCAACTCCGAAAGCGATGTTGTTGAATATCGTGTCGTTGAAGAGGATGGCTTCCTGGTTGACATTCCCTATGAGGCTGCGCAGGCTGTGGATGCTGAGCTGGCGTATGTCTGTCCCGTCCACCCGGATGCAGCCTCCACTCACATCGTGGTAGCGGGGAATAAGGTCCACCAGAGTGCTCTTTCCGCTTCCGCTCTGCCCCACCAGCGCCACGGTTTTCCCCTTCTCTATGGTCAGGTTCACATGGTGCAGCACCTGGCGCCCTTCCACATAATGGAAGTCCACGTTTTCGAGCGTAATCTCCTTTTCCAGGTCCTTTATCTCCTGTGGGTGTTCCGGCTCGCGGATATTGTTCTCGGCCGACAGTATCATGTTGATGCGCTCCATGCTGGCCAGTCCCTTCTGTATGGCATAGCCGGCCTTGCTGAGTTCCTTGATGGGCTGCAGGGTGGTATATAATATAATAAGGTAATAGATGAAGAGGTTGGCATCAATGTCGTTCTTGCCGGAAAAGATGAGCCATCCGCCAAACCACAGCACCACCACAATCATCACAGTGCCCAGAAACTCGCTCACAGGATGGGCGGCACTCTGGCGCACGGCCACACGGGTGGCGATGCGGCGATAGGCATCGTTGACCTGCTCGAAGCGCTGCTGCATCTTGTCCTCGGCAATGAAGGCCTTGATGATGCGCAGTCCGCCCAGGGTCTCCTCTATCTGGCTCATGCTGTCGCTCAGTTTGGCCTGCATGAGCAGCGACTTGGCCTTCAGCTTCTTGCCCACCGACCCGATGCCCCATGCCAATACGGGAACCACAAGCAGGGTGAACAGCGTGAGCTTCCAGCTGATGACAATGAGCGTGCCCACATAGACCAGGATGAAAATGGGGTTCTTCACAATCATGTCGAGCGACGAGTTGATGCTGGCATCCACCTCATTCACATCCGTACTCACACGAGTGAGGATGTCGCCCTTACGTTCCTCGCTGAAAAAGGAGAGGGGCAGCCGGATAATCTTGCGGTAGATATTGGCACGGATGTCGCGCACCACGCCTGTCCTCAGGGGCATCAGCATGGCCGAGCCGCCGAAATAGGTGCCTGTCTTCAACAGGGTGAGCACAGAAAGGATGACACCCAGCAGCAGCAACGTGGTGGCAGGGCCATACGTGTCGATGAGCACCTGAGAATAGTAGTACCCGTTGTTCTGGGCCACGTCCACCAGATTGCCTATGCCTGCCTCCTGCCAGGGTATGAAGGAGAACCGCTCGGTGTTCACCTTGAACAGGATTTGCAAGATGGGCAGCAGCACCGTGAACGAAAACACATTGAACACAGCCGCCAGCACATTCAGGCAGAATGTGCCCACGATAAACTTCTTGTAGCGGGCGAAATAGGGCCCCATCACATGATAAAAATCCTTCACTTTCTTCCAAAATCTGCGGGAATCTCTCCCCATTGTTCTGTATCCCACTTGAGCACAGGCAGCGTCACACCGTTTGCCCTGAGCCAGTTCTCGGCACGCGCCACCAAGTCAAGTGCCTGAGCCGTCTTTTCCGTGCGGGCCAGGGTGGTTTTGGCCTTTCGGTTGCGCACCCAAGCCATTCCGCTCACACTGTCGCTGTAGATGGGCATGTTCCATCCCTGCTGTTTCGACAGGGCAAGGCCATGCACGATGGCCAGGAACTCACCTATGTTGTTGGTGCCCTGGATGGGTCCGAAATGGAACACCTGCCTGCCCGAAGGCAGATGCACCCCACGGTACTCCATGGGGCCAGGGTTGCCCGAGCATGCAGCGTCCACACACAGTGCCTGCGTAACTAGCGGTTCCTTCACCATCGGTTGTCGTTTCGGTTTCTTCTCTGACATTCTCTCCTGCCTACATTCTCTCGGGCACCTCGATGCCCAGCAGGCCCATGCCGTTCTTCACCACCTGGCTCACTGCAGCCGAAAGGGCCAGACGCACCAGCTTCACATGCTCGTTGGGTTCACGCAGGATGCTGAAGTCGTGATAGAACTGGTTGTATTCCTTCACCAGCTCGTAGCAATAGTTGGCAATGCAGCTGGGATTATAGTCCTGTCCGGCCTGACGCACGGTCTGGGCAAATCCCTTGAGGTGCAGGATAAGGCTGATTTCCTTCTCGCTCAGCGCTATGTCGGTGGGCAGCTGGTCGGGAATGGCGATGCCCTGCTCGGCTGCCTTGCGCAGGATGCTGCGGATGCGGGCATAGGTGTACTGGATGAAGGGACCCGTATTGCCGTTGAAGTCGATGCTTTCTTCCGGATTGAAGAGCATGTTCTTGCGTGCATCCACCTTGAGGATAAAATACTTGAGCGCCCCCATGCCCACAATGCGGGCTATCTCGGCGGCTTCCTCCTCCGATATGCCCTCCAGCTTGTTCACCTTGTCGGCACTCATCTGGCGCGCATCGGCCACCATGGTCTCTATCAGGTCGTCGGCATCCACCACGGTGCCCTCGCGGCTCTTCATCTTGCCGTTGGGCAGCTCCACCATGCCGTATGAGAAATGGACAAGGTCCTTGCCCCACTTGAATCCCAGCTTGTCGAGCAGGATGCTCAGCACCTGGAAATGGTAGTTCTGCTCGTTGCCCACCACATAAATCATCTTGTCGATGGGGAAATCCTGGAAACGGAGCTTGGCTGTGCCGATGTCCTGGGTCATGTAGACCGATGTGCCGTCGCTACGCAGCAGTAACTTCTCGTCGAGACCCTCCTGGGTGAGGTCGGCCCACACAGAGCCGTCGTCCCTGCGATAGAACAGGCCCTTCTCCAGCCCTTCCTCCACCTTGGCCTTTCCTTCCAGATAGGTGTCGCTTTCATAGTAAATCTTGTCGAAGCCCACGCCCAGCTTGCGATAGGTCTCGTCGAAGCCGGCATATACCCACTCATTCATCTTCCGCCACAGGCTGCGCACCTCGGGATCGTTCTGTTCCCATTTCACCAGCATCTCATGTGCCTCCTTGATGAGGGGGGCCTCCTGTTTGGCCTGCTCCTCGTCCATGCCTTGCGCCACAAGGTCCTTCACCTCCTGGCGATAGTGTTTGTCGAAGGCCACATAGTAGTCGCCGATAAGATGGTCGCCCTTTTTGCCACTGCTCTGCGGCGTTTCGCCGTTGCCATACTTGAGCCACGCCAGCATGCTCTTGCAGATGTGAATGCCACGGTCGTTCACGATGTTGGTCTTCACCACCCTGTTTCCGTTGGCCTGCATCACGCCAGCCAGCGCCCAGCCAAGCAGGTTGTTGCGTACATGACCCAGATGGAGAGGCTTGTTGGTGTTGGGACTGCTGTATTCAATCATCACCAGCGGGCTCTCGTCCGTCACGGGCACAAAGCCATAGGTGGGGTTCTGCTGGATGTGTTGCAGCAGCTTCACCCATGCCTCGGGATTGATGGTAAGGTTCAGGAACCCCTTCACCACGTTGTATTTCACCACCTGCTCCGCTACGTTGGCTATCAGATACTCGCCCAAGTCGCGTGCCGTGTCCTCGGGCTTCTTCTTGCTTGTCTTCAGAAAAGGGAAAACCACCAGGGTGAGCTGCCCCTCAAATTCCGGCCTTGTCTCCTGCAACTGTATCTTGTCCAGAGGGAACTCGGCTGCGTACAATGTGTGTATACCGTCTTGTACGGCTTTTGCTATTTTGGATGCAATTTCCATACCTTATATTAATAAAAAAAGTAACTTAAACGAAATTCGCCTGCAAAAGTACGTATTTTCAGCGAAAGGCGCAAAAAAAAGGAGAGCAAATACTCTCCTTGTCAATCATTAGCACTATTAATATCACATTGCGAGGTCGGCACCGGGCTTAAACTTCACAATCTTCTTGGCGGGAATTGTAATCGCTTCCTTAGTGGCTGGATTGATGCCCTGACGCTCGGGACGCACACTGGCCGAGAACGTGCCGAAACCTACCAACGCAACCTTGTCATCCGCCTTGACGGCGCTAGTGATGGCTTCCAATGTGGCTTCCAAAGCCTTTTTTGCATCTGTCTTGCTCAGACCAGAACCTTCTGCAATCTTAGCAATCAATTCACTTTTGTTCATAGGGTAATGTGTTTAAAAAGTTTGTTATAATGGTTCTTTGTTGCTCATTTGCATGGCAAATATAGGCAAACTTGCCATACCACCCAAGTTTTTTTCCGAAAAAAACCACAAAATTGCATAAAATAATGCTATATGCCACACAAAACACTGTCAGTGTGGGCAAAAATGAATATCTTTGCACCCGAATCAGGCCATTTATGGCTCATGACAACAAAGTTTTTACAAACGCACCTATCTTCTAAGGAATATGAACAATATGCCACCCATTACAAAAAACCTGCTCATCATCAATGTCCTCGTCTTTGCGGCATCGTATGTAGCCAGGCAATACGGTATCGACCTGAACGACCTCTTCGGCCTCCATTTCTTTATGGCCAGCAGTTTCCATCCCCTGCAGCTCGTGTCCTACATGTTCCTGCATGCCGGATGGGAGCACATCTTCTTCAACATGTTTGCCGTGTGGATGTTCGGACGCATCATGGAACAGACTTTCGGGCCACAGCGTTTCCTCGTCTACTATATGGTGTGCGGCATCGGTGCCGGACTCATGCAGGAAATGGTGCAATACATCTCCTACCTCTCGCAGGGACTGGATGCATACGACCATGTGAATCTGGGCGGCATCCTGATGGAAACCAGCGACTACCTGAACCGGTGGACCACCGTGGGCGCATCGGGAGCCGTGTATGGCATCCTGCTGGCCTTCGGAATGACCTATCCCGAGGAACGGATGTTCATCTTCCCCCTGCCCGTACCCATCAAGGCCAAGTTCTTCGTCATGGGCTATGCCGTCATCGAACTGCTGTCTGCACTGATGCGATCCACCGACGGCGTGGCACATTTCGCCCATCTGGGCGGCATGCTCTTTGGCCTGCTGCTCATCCTGCACTGGCGTGGCCGGCGGGGTGGCGGCATCTGGTGGCAAAACTGGTGGAACAACCTGCGCAGCCGCATGAGCCGACGAAAGCCCCGCTTCACCATCCACAAGGGAGAGTATGCCCAGGAGATGGACTACAACCAGCGCGAAAAGGAGCGTAGCCAGGAAATCGACCGCATCCTTGAAAAAGTGAGGAAGCACGGCTACGGATGCCTCACGGAAGAGGAAAAGCGCAAACTCTTTAATGCCAGCGGCAGATAGCGTATGGACAAGCTGAAACAACTGCTGGCCGGCCTGTTCATGGGAGCCAATGGGGCTACGCTTCTGTTCCTGTGGGTGTGCTGTGCATGCACATGGGCCGACCCTTCTGCATTCCCGCTCCTGTCCGTTGCCACGCTTGCCTTTCCCATCTTCCTGCTGGTGAACGTGGCATTCGTGGTGTTCTGGCTGGTATTCAAGCCGCGCTGTGCATTGGTGCCCCTGCTGGGCATTGCCCTGGTGGGCAGTTTTGTACTCGATTACTGTCCCCTGCAATGGAAACGCCAGGTGCCCGACGGCAGCCTGCTGCTCATGAGCTACAACACGGCTGGCGCATACGGTGGCGAAAACGCGCACGTGCTGCTGGACTACCTCCGCCACACGGATGCCGACATCGTGTGCCTGCAAGAAGTGGCCGCCCCAACGCTCCAGACGCCCGAGGCCAAACGGCACATCGACTCGCTCCACTACCAGCTTGTACAAAAAGACGGACGCAGTGTGCTCTCGCGCCTGCCCATCATCAGCGACACCGTGCCCCTGCCCATCGGGAGCACCCGCACCGGCAACGGCACACTTGCCTGCCTGGTGGAATATCAGGGCGACACGCTCATGATTGTGAACAACCATCTGGAAAGCAACGGCATCACCCTGGACGAGAAGACAGAGTACAAGGACATGCTCCTCGACCCCAACACCAGCAAGGTGAAATCGAGCAGCCGCCTGCTGGTGGGCAAGCTGGCACGGGCAGCCAAGGTGAGGGGCGCACAGGTGGACTCGCTCTGCCAGTTTCTGGATGCCCACAGCACACGGAGCATGCTGGTGTGTGGCGACTTCAACGACACCCCCGTATCCTACACCCACCGCATGCTGTCCAACCGCCTTGTCAGCAGTTTCCGCGAAAGCGGGTTCGGCATTGGTCTTTCCTACAACCAGATTGGCTTTTTTGTACGCATCGATCATGTCTTCCATTCAGCCGACTGGGAAAGCCATTCCACACACATTGACACCGAAATTAGCCTCTCAGACCATTACCCAATGCTCACTTTTCTGCACAAAAAAGGCAAATGAACCGCTTTTTTAAAAGAAAAATAGCATAAAATGGCTAGAAATCACGAAAAAGATGTACCTTTGTGCCCTATAGCGCCCATTGGGAATAAAATAAATTAACAATAAATACAAAACATCAACAATGCAAAACAAAGGATTTGTAAAGGTTTTTGCGCTGCTGCTCACGCTGGTCTGCGTGTTCTACCTGAGCTTCTCGGTGGTTACAAGCCACTTCGAGAGCAAGGCCCAGAAGATTGCCCAGACCGAGGGTGAAGAAGCTGCCGATCGCTATCTGGACTCCTTGCTCACCAACAAGGTGTACTGCAATGTGTGGACATTGAAGGAATGCCGTGAGATGGGTATTGGACTCGGCTTGGACCTGAAGGGTGGTATGAATGTCATCCTTGAGGTGAGCGTGCCGGATGTAGTGAAGGCGCTTGCCGACCACAAGGAGCAGACCGACGAAACCTTCCGCCTGGCCGTAGAGCAGGCGACGAGTGAGGCTGCCAACAGCCAGAGTGATTTTATTACCTTGTTTGTCAAAGCTTACCAAGCCAAAGCCCCTGGAAAGGCATTGGCAGAACTGTTTTCTACACAACAGCTGCGCGACAAGGTGAACACCAACAGCACCGACGCTGAGGTGGAAAGGGTATTGCGCGAAGAAGTGAAGGCTGCCATCAGCAACTCCTACAACGTGCTCCGCACCCGTATCGACCGTTTTGGTGTAGTTCAGCCCAACATCCAGGAACTGGAAGGACAGGAAGGCCGCATCATGGTGGAAATGCCTGGTGTGAAGGAGCCCGAACGCGTGCGTAAGCTGTTGCAGGGTAGTGCCAATCTGGAATTCTGGGAGACCTACAACACACAGGAGATTGCCCCCTACCTTGTTTCCCTCGACACCAAGCTGGCTGCTGCGCTGAGCGCAGACACCCAGAAGCAGGATGCCGACACCACCAGTGTGGCTGCTACCGAGCAGACCGACACCACTGCCGTGGCCGCAACCGGCAAAGCCGACCTGGCTGCTGCCGTGAGCGGAGGCGAAACGAAAGCTGATGCCAAGGCTTCTGCCGCCGACATCGAGCAGCTCCATCGCCAGCATCCCCTGCTGAGCCGTCTGCAACTGATGCAGAATGCCTATGGCTGCGTGGTGGGCTATGCCTCCAAGCGCGACATGGATGCCATCAGCGAACTGCTGGAATCTCCCGAAGCCAAGGACATCCTGCCCTCCGACCTGCGTCTGAAGTGGGGTGTGAAGGGTGTAGGCGAAGGCGAAGCCTCCCACATCTATGAACTCTATGCCATCAAGGTGACCGAGCGCAATGGCCGTGCACCCCTCGAAGGTGACGTAGTGACCGATGCCAAGGATGAGTTCGACAACAACGGACGTCCCTGCGTAAGCATGAAGATGAATGTCGACGGTGCACGCCGCTGGGCAGCCCTCACCAAGGCCAACCTCCAGCGCAGCATCGCCATCGTGCTCGACGACAATGTATACAGTGCCCCCACTGTGCAGAGCGAGATTACAGGCGGCAATTCACAGATTACCGGCCACTTCACAGCCGAGGACACCCGCGACCTGGCCAACGTGCTCAAGTCGGGCAAGATGCCCGCTCCCGCCAAGATTGTGAGCGAGGAAATCGTAGGTCCTTCACTGGGTGCTGAATCCATCCAGCAGGGTATCTGGAGCTGCATCATCGCCTTCGTCATCCTGATGGTCTACATGGTAGTGATGTATGGAATGATTCCCGGTATGGTGGCCAATGCCGCCCTGGTGCTCAACATCTTCTTCACCATCGGCATTCTCACCAGCTTCCAGGCAGCCCTCACCATGAGTGGTATTGCAGGTATCGTGCTCACCCTCGGTATGGCAGTGGATGCCAACGTGCTCATCTATGAGCGCACCAAGGAAGAGCTCCGCCAAGGCAAGAAGGTGCGCGAGGCACTGAGCGCCGGCTACAGCAATGCACTGAGCGCCATCCTCGACTCCAACATCACCTCCATCATCACCGCTGTCATCCTCTACTACTTCGGTACAGGACCCATCCGCGGCTTCGCCACCACCCTGTTCATCGGTATCGTAGTGAGCTTCTTCACAGCCGTGTTCCTCACACGCGTGCTCTACACCGAAATGATGGATCGTGAAAAGTGGCTCCACCTCACCTTCCAGACACCTGCCGGCAGGAAGATTTCCTTCGAGAACCCCAAGTACAAGTTCATGAGCGCCTACAAGCGCAGCTTCACCATCGTGGGCATTCTGGCAGTCATCAGCGTAGCCTTCATGGCCTTCCGCGGATTCAGCAAGAGTATCGACTTCACCGGTGGACGCAACTTCGTCATTGTGTTTGACAACGAGGTGCAGCCCGAGTCTGTACGCGGCCTGCTCAGCGAGGCCTTCCCCGAAAGCAACACCAGTGCCATCGCCCTGGGTACCGGCGGCAAGACCATCCGCATCAGCACCAACTACCGCATCGAGGAAGACGGTATCGAAGTGGACAGCGAAATCGAGCAGAAGCTCTATGAGACCCTCAAGGGTGCCAACCTGCTGGCTGGCGACCTCACTCTCGAAACCTTCATCAACCGCGACGAGCGTGCCGGCGGTTCAATCATCAGCAGCCAGAAGGTAGGTCCTTCCGTGGCAGAAGACATCACATGGGGCGCCATCTGGAGCGTCATCCTGGCCTTCATCGCCATCTTTGCCTACATTTTCCTGCGTTTCCGCAACCTGGCATTCTCCGTGGGGGCTATCACGGCCCTCATCAGCGACATCCTGCTCATTCTGGGCATGTATTCCATCTGCTGGGGCTGGATGCCCTTCAGCCTGGAGATTGACCAGACCTTCATCGGTGCCGTGCTGACAGCCATCGGTTACTCCATCAACGACAAGGTGGTAGTGTTCGACCGCATCCGCGAGTTCATCGGACTCTATCCCAAGCGCGACCGTCAGGATTTGTTCAACACGTCGCTCAACAGCACCCTCAACCGTACCATAAACACCTCTGTGTCAACCTTCATCGTCCTGGCAGTAATCTTCTGTCTGGGCGGTGCCAGCATCCGCAGCTTCGCCTTCGCGATGATTCTGGGTGTTATCTTCGGTACGTTCTCCTCCATCTTCGTGGCCGCTCCCACGGCTTATCTCACCATGGGCAAGACCATCCAGGAGAAAGAGTGAAGTGCACAGAAAAAAGTCAATAAAGTTTAACGAGACGTAACGTAATTGTATTGGGGCATTTTTCTCTGTGACAGAGAGAAATGCCCATTTTTGAAAATTTACTATGGAACAGAAACAAAAACAGATACAGGTGAGATTCCGCCTGACCGACGTCAGCCAACTCCAGTTTGTGACACTCACCAACGAATGGCCCGAGGGGGAAATGCAGATTGGCAACCAGCTGCAATTCTCCTCCCAGACCGACAAGCGGGTGGTCTTCTGCACCGCCAGCTTCGAATACAAACAAAACGACATCACCCAGCTCATGCTCACCGTGCGCGCCACGTTTGAATTTGAGCGCGAAGGATGGAGTGCCATGTACCAGCTTCAGGGCGACCGTTGGGTGCTCCCCGCAGGACTGGTGCAGCACATGGCCGACATCACCATCGGCGCATCGCGTGGCATCCTGGCCATACGCACCGCAGAAGCCGGCCTGCCCAAGCAGATACTTCCCCTGCTTTCGCCTGCACAGATGATTCGCGACAATCTTGCCCTGCCCCGCCAGGCAGGAGGGAGCGAGGCAGCTACAGGCCCTGTGGCCAAAGCATAAGACACAATAAGATTCAGAACCAACCCAATTTAATAGACGATACAACACATGAACTTTGTAGAGGAACTTAAATGGAGAGGCATGATTCACTCCATCATGCCAGGAACAGAAGAACTATTGGCCAAGGAAACCGTGACCGCCTATGTAGGCATCGACCCCACCGCCGACAGCCTCCACATCGGCCACCTTTGTGGCGTGATGATGTTGCGCCACTTCCAGCGCTGCGGCCACAAGCCTCTGGCTCTCGTGGGGGGTGCCACGGGAATGATTGGCGACCCCAGCGGAAAAAGCCAGGAACGCAACCTGCTCAACGAAGAGACACTTCGCCACAACGTGGCCTGCATCAAGGAGCAGCTGGGCCGTTTTCTCGACTTTGAAAGCGATGCCCCCAACAAGGCCGAGCTAGTGAACAATTTCGACTGGATGAAGGACTACACCTTCCTTGACTTTGCCCGCGAGATAGGCAAATGCATCACCGTAAACTACATGATGGCCAAGGACAGCGTGAAGCGCCGCCTCAACGGTGAATTCCAGGACGGCATGTCGTTCACCGAATTCACCTACCAGCTGCTCCAGGGCTATGACTTCCTCCACCTCTATCAGACAAAGAACTGCAAGCTCCAGATGGGCGGTTCCGACCAGTGGGGCAACATCACCACCGGCACCGAGCTCATCCGACGCAAACTGGGAAGCGAGCACGAAGCCTTCGCCCTCACCTGTCCCCTCATCACCAAGGCCGACGGCAAGAAATTCGGCAAGACGGAAAAGGGCAACATCTGGCTCGACCGCAACCGCACCAGTCCATACGTCTTCTATCAGTTCTGGCTCAACGTGGCCGACGAAGATGCAGAGCGTTACATCAAGATCTTCACAAGCCTGGACAAGGACACCATCGACAACCTCATCGCTGAGCATCGTGCCGACCCCGGCCGTCGCACGCTCCAGAAGCGGCTGGCTGAGGAGGTTACCGTCCTCGTCCATGGCCGTCAGGACTACGAGGCTGCTGTGGAAGCATCCAACATCCTCTTTGGAAAAGCCACCAAGGAGAGTCTGGTGAAGCTCGACGAACAGACGCTTCTCGACGTGTTCAGCGGCGTTCCCCAGTTTGAGTTTGACCGCAGTCTGCTCCAGGGCGAAGGCATCAAGGCCGTCAACCTCACCACCGAAGTGGCTCCCTGCTTCCCCAGCAAGGGCGAGATGCGCAAGCTCACCCAGGGCGGAGGCGTAAGCCTGAACAAGGAGAAGCTGGCCCAGTTTGACCGCCCCATCACCGAGAGCGACCTGCTCGATGGCAAGTATCTGCTGGTTCAGCAGGGCAAGAAGAAATACTTTTTGCTCATCGCAAAATAAAAAAACGCTGCATTCCTTGCATATTCGCAGGATTTACCGTAACTTTGCAGCCGAAATCGCGAAAGCGGTTGTTTAGGATTGGGCTATGGTGTAATGGTAGCACAAGACATTTTGGTCGTCTTAGTTCTGGTTCGAAACCGGATAGCCCAACCTGCAAAGAGGGTGCGTCACAACATGGCGCACCCTCTTTCGCTTATTATCGCTCCCTGCCGCCCAAACAAAACCCTTTTGCTACCTAACTGGAGAAATTTTGCTGCCCAACTGAGTAACATTTTTTCTCCAGTTGGGCAACAAAAAGGGGTCATCATTTTCATTTTTCAAAACTTATTCGTAACTTTGCGCCCGAATATCTCTAATGAATCAATATATTACCCCATAAAACGTTATGAAGAAACTGTTTTCTATCCTTATCTTCACGGTGGCTGCTTGCCTGACAGCCTCAGCCCAGTTGCCCGCCATCACACTGAAAACCATCAACGGCAAGACTATCAAGACCGACACCCTCCACAACGACGGAAAGCCCCTCATCATCGATTTCTTCGCCACCTGGTGCAAGCCCTGCAACCGCGAGCTTTCCGCCATAGCCGAGGTCTATGAGGAGTGGCAGGAGGAAACGGGCGTGAAGCTGGTGGCCGTCAGCATCGACCAGGCACAGAACGTCCACAAAGTGGCTCCCCTGGTGAGCGAAAACGAATGGCCATTTGAGACCATACTGCTCGACCCTAACGGTGCACTGAAGCGCGCACTGGGCATACAGATGATTCCCTACACCCTGATTGTGGACGGCAAAGGCAAGATTGTGTACAAGCACAACGGATACACCGATGGTGCCGAGGAGGAACTCATTGAAAAGGTAAGAGAAATTGTCAAAAAATGATAACTGACAATAAGCAATGAGAAAAAAACTACTCACTCTCGGAATGCTGCTGGCCTCAATGGCCGTCAATGCCCAGGAGCAGAAAGTGACGCTGAGCGGAAGCATCCAGAGCGACATGATGATAGCTCCCCAACAAGATGCAAGCATCGGCACCTCAGCGTACGACAACGAATATTTCCTGACCAACACCTATGCCAACCTGAACCTGCAGAGCAAGTGGGTGGATGCCGGGGCACGCTTCGAGCTGACACAATGGCCCATGCCGGGCTTCAAGGACGACCACAACGACTTCAAAGGATGGGGATTTCCCAACCTCTGGGTCAAGGGAAAACTGGGAAAGGCAGACATCACGCTGGGAAGTTTCTATGAGCAGTTTGGTTCTGGATTCATCCTGCGCAGCTACGAGGAACGCTCCCTGGGCATCGACAACTCGCTGCTGGGTGCCCACATCGCCACTACTCCTGTCAAGGGCGTAACGCTCAAGGTGCTCTCGGGATGGCAGCGCAACTATTGGGAGCTGAACAAAAGTCTGGTGAGCGGTGCCGATATGGAGATTGGGCTGGAGAACTACAGTCCCAGGATGATGGAAAACGGAACCGTGCTAGCCATTGGCGGTTCGTGGGTGAACAAGTACGAGGAAAATGATGACATCATCATGGCCGGCCCTACCCACCGACTGAATCTCCCCGAGTTCACCAACGCCTTTGATGCACGGCTACGCTACCAGCAGAAAGGATATGCCCTGCTGGCCGAATATGCATGGAAGAGCCAGGATCCCAATTCGCTGAACAACTACATCTACCAGAACGGACATGCCGAGTTGCTCTCCATGACCTATTCTGACCACGGGATTTCGCTTCTGGCACAGGCCAAGCGTTCGGAGAACATGGGATTCCGGAGCCAGCGCATGGAGCACCCGGCCAGCAAAGCCAGCTATATCAACCACCTGCCCGCCTTCACCCTCGACCAGACCTACGCGCTCCCCGCACTCTACCCTTATGCCACACAGATGGAGGGCGAATGGGCCTATCAGGCCAGCGCCGCCTACAAGTTCAAGGGACGATATGCTCCGAAGTTCAAACTGAACTTCAGCCGTGTGAACGGACTGAGCAAAGCCCGCAGGAACGTCACGGATGCCTCGGTGGTGGGTACGGATGGCTACCAATCGGCCTTCTGGCGCAACGGTGACAAATACTACCAGGACCTGGACCTCATGTATGAGCACAAGCTGAACAAGGCGTTTGAGCACCATTTCATGTACATGTATCAGAACTACAACAAGGAAATTATACAGAGCGAGAATGAAGGAGGGATGATCAACAGCCACATCTTCGTATATGAGCCAAAGTGGAAAATCAACAAGAAAATGACGTTGAGAGGAGAACTGCAGTATCTCTACACCGCACACGAGAGTGGCGACTGGGGGTTCCTGCTGGCCGAACTTTCTCTGGCTCCATACCTGATGTTCACCGTAAGCGACCAGATAGGCAGATGCGAGCCTTCCTCAGGCGAATATGGCGACGTGAAGCACTACTACAACTTCGGCGTGACTGGCAACATCAAAAGCCACCGCATACAGCTGAGCTACGGGCGAACCCGCAGCGGATACAACTGCAACGGAGGCATGTGCCGATACATCCCCGCCAGCAAAGGCGTGAGACTTTCGTACAACTATAACTTCTGATGAAGGGAACTGAAATAGACGATTAAGCATGATGACAACAAAAACATTCCTCATGGGCTGCCTGACAGCAATAGCCGCTGTGCTTACCGCATGCAGCCACATCGACGAGGGAGAACGACTGATATACGTGGAGCCCGCGGCGGCACAACGCGTGGTGCTGGTGGAAGATTTTACAGGCCAGAAATGTGTGAATTGCCCCAACGCCACCAACGCGCTGAACGACATTTTGGATGCCTACGGTGAAGAGAACGTCATCCCTGTGGCCATCCATTGCGGACCCTTCGGCCTGAACACCGCAACCGGACTTGTCACCGAAACGGGAAAGACCTACTGGAATGCCTTCTTCAGCGACACGCAGGGACAGCCTGTGGCCAAAATAAACCGCGGGCCGGCCAACGATGACTATAAGAACTGGGCACAGCCCATTGCCGAGGAACTGGCACGCGCCACCAATGTCACACTGGAAGTGGAGGCAAGCTACAATCCGGCAGGGCGCCGCCTGCAAGTGAACGTATCGGCCTTGGGTACGGCTGGCGAGAGCCAGAAACTCCAACTGTGGCTTGTAGAGGACAGCATTGTGGCCATCCAGGCCCTTCCCACAGGAGGAACCGACCGGCAATACGTCCATAACCACGTGTTGCGAGAGGCCATCAATGGCGACTGGGGAGAGGCCATCACCTTCGGCGAGGAATCTGTTCTGGTACAGAAAGAGTTCACCCTCAACGAAGAGTACAAGGCCGGTAACTGCTGCATTGTGGCTTTCACCTACGATGACAATGGCGTGACACAAGCCGCAAAGACAAAGCCTACCCACACGAACGACTGACAATACAAAACAACATAACAGATTATGAAGAAATTTCTACTTACTCTGGGCGTACTTTTCGCCTCTCTCACTGCCTCTGCACAGCTTGTCTTCGTGGATGCTGAAGGCAAGGAACTGGCCGATGGAGCAACAGTGACAATGGACAAGACCTCCTACAACGACTTTGAAGAATTCCAAGTAGGTCTGGAGGGCATCAGCATCAAGAACACATCAGACAAGGGCACAAAGTTCAGCATAGACTTCAACGTAACAGAAATCAGCTACGGAAGCTTTGCCTGCTGTTTCGGCGGAAAGTGTCAGAATACAAGCCAGACGGGTGTCCTATCACTCACCGACTGTGTAATCAAGGCCAACACCACCAGCCTCATCGAATTCACCGAGTGGGCCATTGCCGAAGGAAGATATGGCACCTGCAAGGTGACCATCTCACTGAGCACCGGACGGACCCTGAACGTAAATTTCGTCTATGCAGATCCTGCACCCGTACAGGGAATCACAGCAAGCAAGAAGGTGGCAGGCTACTACGATGCCACAGGCAAGCCCCAGAGCAAACTGAGGAAGGGCCTGAATCTGGTGCGCTACACAGACGGGACAGTAAAAAAAATCATTCGCTGACCCTATGAAAATCAATAGGATAATTGGCACAGCCCTGCTCCATGCATGGGCTGTCTCCGTTTTTGCCATACCAGCCAAGCCAGGCCTGTGGCGCACCCTTCACCTTACAGACGGCACAGAGGTGCTTGCCGAACTCAGGGGTGACGAATATGGTGCCTATTGGACGGACAGCGAAGGCAACGCCTACGTGCTGGCTGCAGATGGCTGTTACCGAAAGGCAGACCCTACGCAGGTTGAGGCCGAAAGCGGCCAGGCACGCACCAAGGCCAACCAGATGCGTATGACACGCGCAACCGAAACAGGCAAGTTCATGGGCAAGAAGCGGGGCCTCATCATCCTTGTGGAGTTCAACAAGCGAAGTGCCACCAGCACACCTGCAAGAACTTTTACCCTGGACAATGCTGCACAGTACTATGACCGGGTAGCCAATGAAGAGCGATTTACCGACCCCGAGATAGGTTTCAAGGGAAGCGTCTATGACTATTTTCTGGCACAGAGCTACGGACAGTTCGAATTCAATTTCGATGTAGTTGGCCCTTACCGTCTGCCCAACCCCTACAACTACTATGGGCAGGACAACGGCACCATGCTAGACACCCATCTGGGCCAGCTCATCTATGATGCCTGCGACTGGGCCAACGATGACGTGGATTTCACCCAATATGACTGGGACGGAGATGGCGTGGTCGAACAGGTCTTTGTCCTTTATGCCGGACAGGGACAAAACGTGAACGGTGAAGACACAGGACTCATCTGGCCACAGGAGGGTACGCTCAACGCCTTCGGGTCGGACCAGAAGCCCTTCCAGATGGATGGGGTCACGATAGACAACTTCGCCTGTAGCTGCGAGCTGGGCGAGGGAGGCCGCATCGATGGCATCGGCACCATCTGCCATGAGTTCAGCCATTGCTTCGGCCTGCCCGACATGTATGACAAAGGCACCTTCGGAGCCACCACACTCAACTATGGCACCTATGTGTGGGACCTCATGAACATGGGCAACTACCTCGACAATGGTTATCAGCCTGCAGGCTACACCGCCTATCAGCGTGCCTTCTGCGGATGGATGACGCTCAAGGAGCTCAAGGACACACAGGACATCCAGCGCATGCAGCCACTCGCCGTAGCCCCCGAAGCATACATTATATATAATGAAGGGCACCGTGATGAGTACTACATTGTGGAGAACCGTCAGCCAACGGGCTGCGATGCCGGACTCCCGGGCAGCGGACTCCTTATCTCGCACGTTGATTACAGCGAGGAGGCATGGAGCAGCAACAATGTCAACACGGGCAAGGAACGATTCGGCATTCTGGCCGCAGACAACACCTGGCAGATGGTAGACTACAAGGAGTGGGTGCAGAATGCAGACAAGATGGGAGGCGACCTCTATCCCTTTCAAGGCAACAATTCCCTGACCGCCACCAGCACACCGGCTGCCGCAGTGAACCACCCCAACAAGGACGGAAGCATGCTGATGCAGAAGGACCTGACAGACATAGAGCAGCATGCAGATGGCACGGTGTCGTTCCGCTTCACCAACCACCTGTCCACTGGCATACATGGTGTCTGGGCAGGGGAAGCAGAGATGCCCTGCTACAATCTGGCCGGCCAGCGCATCCTTCAGCCGCAAGGCCTGTACATCAAAAAGAACAAGAAACTACTCAATCGCTAACTTAATATGAAGAACAAACTATTTGCATTATGGATGTTCGTGACGGGTGCCTGTCTTCAGGTGTCGGCACAGAACGTCCCGACATTCCATCTACAGCAGTATGCCGACCTCTCCATCGTGAACCAACTCTCCGACAACGGAAAGTGGGCCATCGTCAAAGGAGCTACCACCGAGCAACGCAAGGCTGGTGTCATCCGCATCGTGAACACCGAAACACGCCAGGAGACCATCCTGCAAGACCTTCTCGACAGCGATGCCAAAGGCAAGTATGTGGCCAACGACATCACCGACGACGGGCGGCTGGTGGTGGGCGGATTCAAAGGCACCTTTACCGACGACGGCTCCTATATGGGTGGCCAGCCCGGTGTTTTCGACATGGAGACAAAAACCTGGACACCGCTCGAACTGCCCGCCGGCTATGCCTCGGGCTATGCCAACTGTGTCACTCCCGACGGCAAGTGGGCCGTAGGCTTCTGCGAAGACAATGCCATGGACGTGATGAACTCCAACTCCAAGGGTGTGATGTGGAATCTGGAAACCAAGAAAATAGTGACGCTGGAGAATCTGCCCCAGATGCCTGTGGACTACAGCACCCGGCAGGAGACCTTCAGCGGGCTCAGTGCCAACGGACGCTACATCGTCATCTTCGGCAACCAGAGCATCCATCCCACAGCCTTCATCTATGATGTGCAGAACAAGACCTCGGTGAAGTTCGGCACGCAAGGAAACAACCCGCCCGAGCAGTTCCTCATGGTGGAGATGAGTCCCGTCATCAGCGCTAACGGAAAATATGTGGCAGCTGCCGTGCGCAACACCAGCGACGAAGTCTATGTGGTACGCTATGACACCGAGACGCAGACCTACCACAACTTCTCAGCCCTGGAAGACCAGGACATGTATGCCGGACACGTGGATGACGACGGCAACGTATATGCCTCATCCCCCACGGGCACTCCCCTGCGCGAGTGGAAGGTGATGAACGACAACATCTGGTATCCCTTCACCCTCATCCTCACCCAGCGCTACGGTATCAATTTCAGCCAGGCTACCGGACTGGACAACACGGGTACCATGTGGGCCGGTTCGGCCGACGGCATGGTGCTGGCTCCCATGGTAAGTCCGCAGGGTGAGGGCTACATCGTGCGTATGCCCGAGAAGATGAACGACATCTGCCAGGGTATCGACCTGCTGCAGGACTACAGCACGACACCGGCCCAGACAGCCTCCTTCAACTCCATGGAAAAGGTCACCCTGCGCTTCAACCAGCGCATCCAAGTACTGGGAGGCAGCACGAGTGCCATTCTCAAGGACAGCAAGGGAAACACGGTGCGCAACTCCATCGGTTTCAAGGAGGTGGCCACCGATGACCACTCGCTCCTCGTTACCTTCCGTGCCACCACGCTCACCCCAGGCGAGACCTACAGCGTGGTCATCCCCGCCGGAACGCTGGCCCTGGCTTCCAATGCCGGCAAGACAAACAAGGAAATCGTGCTCCACTACACGGGACGCAGCAACACGCCCGTACAGGTTGTTACGGTATTCCCCGAGAATGGTTCCGAACTCTCGCGCATCGACAATACCAACATCTTCCCCGTCATCACCTTCGACACTGACGTGAAGGTCAGCGAGGAGGCAAAGGCCTGTCTCTACGAGATTACCGAGGACGGCGAGAACCTCATCTCCGAACTCTATGTCCTGCCTCACAGCACAGACCCCAAGAGCATCGGACTGCTGCCACGCACCACGCAGTACCTCTACCTGGGGGCCAGCTACAAGGTGGTGATGGAAGCAGGAGCCGTCACCGACGTGATGGGCAATGCCAAGACAGCCAGTGAGGAGCTCACGCTTCGCTACACGGGTTCCTACGAACGCTCCGTCAGCACCGACAATGCAGTGGTCTTCAGCGAGGATTTCAACAATATCTCCATGGCTCTGGCCAACATGATGCGCTTTGAAGGCGACCATCTCCAGCCAGTGGAAGACATGGTGGCCATGGAATTCGACAAAGACAACCAGCCCTGGAACTTCTCCATACGCGAAACGACAGAGAGCAGCGACATCTGCGCCGGCTCGCACTCCATGTACACCCCGGCCGGACAGAGCGACGACTGGATGGTGACACCGCAGATTGTCATTCCCGATGCTTTCTGCACCCTAGCCTTTGATGCCCAGAAATACAAGGCACGCAAGAACGACAAGCTGAAGATTGTCATCTGGACATGTGAGGAGAACCTCAACGTGCTCACACAGCAGGTCATCGACCGAATGAAGGCCGAGGGCGACATCACCGAGATTACGCTCGACTACGGCGAAACGGAGGAAGGCCTCTCCGGCGAGTGGGAACGCTACGCCCTGGACATGGCACCCTATGCCGGCAAGAAGATATACATCGGCTTCTGGAACAACAACGAGGACCAGAGCATGGTATTCGTAGACAACATCCTGGTGCTGCGCAATCTCAAGTACCTCATGTCGTTCTCCAACAAAGAGGTTGTGGTGAACCAGAAGGACATCACCATCAGCGGCAAGCTGACCATCAACGACGACATACGCACCTACCAGAACATCGGCCTGACACTGCTGGACAGCAAAGGCAATGCCCTCTCCACCTTCACCCGTCAGGGAACGTTCAAGAAGGATGATGTCATCAGCTTCTCCTTTGCCGACAAGCTGCCCCTCGCCGCAGGAGAAATCAACACCTATTCGATAAGCGTGGTCATGGACGACTACAGCGATGTGCGCAGGAACTACGTGCAGAACCTCACCTTCGAGCCTGTGAAGCGCGTGGTGCTGGAGGAGTTTACGGGTACAACATGCCCCAACTGCCCCCGTGGCATCCTGGCCATAGAGAACCTGGAGAAGGTGTTCGGCGACCGCTTCATCCCCATCTCCTACCACTGCTACACGGGTGACCCCTACTCCACGGGCACGCTGGAGGAATACTGCCAGGCACTGGGTCTGGTGGCAGCTCCCTCGGCCATGATACAGCGCAATGGCTATATCAGCTCGCCCATCGGCTACAACGATGACTTCGACGAGGTGTTCAGCAACGGCATAGACCTGTGGCAGGACATCGTGGCCATGGAAATGGACGTGCCCACCTACATCGAGGTGAATGTCCCCTCCATCCGTCTGGACGAGACTTCGGGCAAGATTGTGATGGACGTGGAGATAAAGAGTGCGCTCAACATGACAAGCCAGTACATCAACGTGTTCCCCGTGGCCATGGAGGACGGACTCGTCAACGAGCAGTACAACAACCTCTACACCAGCACCGAACCCATCTTCGGCGAGTGGGGCAAGGGTGGCAAGTATGCCAAAGCCAAGAACGAAGGCATCACCCACAACGATGTGGTACGCACCTACTGGGGCAATATCACGGGTACCTCGGTAGGCTTCCCGCAGACTCTTGAGGCCGGCAAGATCTACACACAGGAGCTGACACTCTCCTACCCCGGCAACATCAGCGAGATGAAGAACGGCAAGATTTGCCTCATGTTCATGGAAGGCAATGCAGGCATCTTCCTCAACGCCATCACCGTGCCCTTCAGCCTGATGACCCCTGTGGAGGAAATCAAGGCCGACAGGGTGGACACGCGCTCCGGCAAGGGCATCTATAACCTGCAGGGACAACGCCTGCAGCGCCTGCAGCAAGGAATCAACATCGTAGACGGCAAGAAGGTGATGATTGGCAACTGAGAACTATCAAATATTCCATAACCCATATCAACTAAAATATCAACTGATGAAGACAAAATTCATTTCATTCCCCACAAAGGCCCTGCGCAGGACCCTGCTCCTGCTCCTGAGCCTTGTGAGCCTCTCCGCCTCGGCAGAGTGGCTTCCCGTGGAGCTGGACAAGCTCTACGATGAACCGAACATCTGGAACAACCAGACAGACTTCAAGTTTACTCCCGCCGAGAGCGGCACACTGACCATCTGGTCGCAGGATGCCGTCATGCACGTGTACACACAGCTGACAGCCGATGAGACAGATCTGGTCTACGAAAGCCAGATTTCAAGCTTCGGCTATGCCGAGAACACCTTCGAGGGTGTGACATTCAGCAAGCGCACCACCTCCGACGTGGAGGCCGGAAAGACCTACTACATCAGCGCAGGCAAGGGCTTCAGCAAGAACATGAAGTTCTACCTCTCCATGCAGACGGGCATCACCAGCCTCGAACTCGTGAAGAGCAACCAGCCCGCAGGTGAGATGTTCAACATCACCGACGAGCGCGACGGCCAGCTGGAACTGGAGTTCAACCTTCCCGCCACCGCCGACGACTGGGCCACGCTGGAGGTCAACGGTCACAAGACCGACTCCATCGAGACGCGTGCCGACGTGAACAGCGGCAAGCTCATCTTCGAGCTCAAGGACTCTCTCTACAGCTGGATGCAGAAGGAGTACTACAAGACGGGCGACAAGATGACCCTCACCATTACGGGACTCTGCGCCAAGACCAACAACAGCATCAAATACGGCACCGACGGCACGCTCACACTGGAGTGGACGGTGCCCGGCAAGCCCCACTACCTGCTCTCCGTCGAGGGTGCCGACCCCTTCAAGTCCTACTGGGTGCCCGGTGACAAGGACGGTATCGTGACGCTCACATTCGACTATCCCCTCATGACTAAGGAGGATGGGCAGACGGCCGGCGTGAGAATGCAGATGGGCAGTGCCGACATGGGTGATGCCTACGAGGGCTATCTGGACAGAGACAAGATTACCGTGGATGGCAGCAAGCTCCTGCTCGACTTCACCGGCGTACGCCGCAGCTACGAGGACCTCGGCCTGAAGATGAAGTGGGGCAGCATCAGCCTCAAGGTGTATGACATCCTCATGGCCGACGGCACTTCTTCGTTCAGCGAGACCAGCGGTAACTATGGTTCTGCCGCCTTCGGCCGCAGCTATGTGGAGGTGAAGAGCGACATCGTGGCTGAGTTCACTCCTGCCAGCGGTTCACAGCTCACAGAGAAGGCCTTCAAGGTATATTTCTCTGAGAAGGATGCCTACAAGTTCGACGGTGTGGAACTCTATTTCCAGACCCAGGACGACGAGAAGCGCATGATTGAGGTTACCGAGGGCATCACCTCTGTCGAGGAGGGTGACAACGGTATCGAATATACCATCCCGGTTCCCGACGAGGTATTTGCCGGCAAGAACATCCGCGTGGAGTTCATGAACGTAGTGTCTTCCGATGGTTTCGAGCATGACTTCGGCGTGAAGTACAACCCCGGTCCTGAACTGACCGACGACCTCAACCCCGTGAGCCGCAATGTCAAGGACGGCGATGTGGTGGCTTCACTCAGCGACATACGCCTCACCTTCGAAGAGGACGTCTTCGTGGCCGATGAGGGTATTCTCCCTGTCTATGTCACCGACCTCACCACGCAGCAGCAGGTAGAGGCTGCCATGGCCGTGGATGCCAACGACAGCAAGACAGTGGTCATCACTCCTGCCCAGACGCTCAAGGAGTGTCATGAGTATGAATTCATGATCAACTACAGCGCCATCGTCAACAAGGAATATGTGGAAACCAATGGAAAATATGGCCGCTACTACAAGGGCGAGTTTCTCAAGGTGACCCTCTCGTCTCTCTATAACAACTATGACTTCGCTGCCAACCCGCTGCCCGGTGCCACTGTGAACCAGCTCGACCGCATTGCCGTCTACACCAAGCCCGATGCCACCTTCAGCACCGAGCTCATCAGCCCCACACGTCGCGAGGACCGTTTCGTATGGGTAGAGAATGAGGCTGGCGAAAAGGTGGCCGAATGCACCGTGAAGGATGACGTGACCTATGGCTTCTCCATCAATCTGGCTGAGCCCATCACCGAGAGCGGCAAATACATCGTAGTGCTACAGGATTCTGTCTATAACACGGGCGAGGGCTATACCGTAAACACCAACGACCACGAAGTGCGCATCCCCTACACCGTACTGAAGGCTCCCGAAGCCAGCATCACGCTGGAAATGTCTGATCCGGCCTCTGAGTCGAAGGTTGAATCGCTCGAATCAGTTTCTCTTATGTTCAGCGAGTGGGTATATGCCGACGAGTGCAACGTAATGGTGCTCAACAAGTCGACCTACGTGACCTACAACGCCACCCTCACCGTCAACCCCAAGAACCGCAGCATGGCTGTCATCAACTTTGCCGACGGCGCACTCGCTGACGAAGGCTCCTACACCATCACCATCCCCGAGGCCAGCGTGGGCGACCAACTGTGGTTCGAGAGCGAAGGCATGACGGGCAAGATGAACGGAACCATCAACCTCTATTTCACCATCGGCAAGGGAAGCACGGACGAGCCCGACTTCTTCACCACCGACCCTGCCAACAACAGCACCGTGGAGTCGCTCAGCCACATCAAGATCACCTTCGACAGCGAAACGGGTCTTGGCAACGGCATGATTACCGTAAAGAAGGACGGCGAGGAGATAACACGCGTAGATGCCCAGTATGACGATGACTGGGACAACGTAACCGACTTCCATATCTATTACAACGCCACTGAAGACGGCGTATACACCTTCGAAGTTCCCGAGGGCTATTTCCTCGATGCTTCGGGCAACCCACGCCCTGCCTTCACGCTCACCTATACCATCGGCGGATCCCAGCAGGATACCTCCGACTATGTGACCGACCCCACCAACAATAGCACCGTTACTTCTCTCTATGAGATTCACGTATGGAACACCACCGTGTCTGAGATGGGCTGCGGCAGCGGCAAGGCCGTGTTCAAGCGCGACGGTGTGGAACTAGAGCAGATTTCAGATGCCTCCTATGGCATCGACTGGAACGAGCTCGTTATCCGCACCTCCAAGGACTACACCGAAGCCGGCGTGTACACCCTTGAAGTTCCCGAAGGATTCTTCCTCGACGGTTCCGGCAACGCACTGCCTGCAGTGACCTTCACCTGGACCATCGGCGGCGAGGCAAGCAGCATCCAGAGCATCACGGCAGAAGACAAACAGGCTGTCTTCACCCTCGATGGTCGCAAGGCAAGCGCCAAACAGCGCGGCATCGTCATCAAGGGCGGAAAGAAGATTCTCAACAAGTAAACGGCAACACACAGGCTGCAAGCAAGCGGTCTGGAACTCCCGGAGAGAGGGCCCGCAACGGGTCCTCTCTTCTTGTTTTTTTCACCTCCACCCCCATTTTCATTCTCCTATCCCTTACCCATCTCGGGATAAAAGCGTAGTTTTGCAGCGGATTCAGCACGAAACTCATTAAAAATCATATAGATTATGAACAAAGTATTGAGAACAGCATTTGTTGTGGCGGCCATATTGCTGGCAACCACAATGGCGGTGGCAGAGACCACCGAACCGACAATCGGAATCGTCAACCGCACGCAGTGTGCCGGATTCTGGCGTTACGACTTCAACTATGAAACCGTAGACACCGACGGGGAAACACCGATTGTGCTCTCTGCAGCCATTTTCATGACCCCCGATGTACACGACAAGAAGGTGGCGGCAAAGGGATGCGGCCTGATAAACCACTATACCATCACCACCAACAAAATCTGCACATCGACTGCAGTCGCATGTCCGCTCCGCGCAGGGGAATGAACATCATGCGCAAAGGCAACAAGACGATAAAATACGCTAAGTGATGAGCCTGTCTTAGAGGAGTAGGATATGATGATGCTTTATACCAGTTAGCTTCATTGCCGATAAGGTTATTAATCTTACAGGCATAAGGTTATTAATCTTACGGCAGTAAGGTTATTAATCTTGTCGGCAATGAGGTTATATCTGTTTTTTAGGGCTACATAGTGACATCGCAAAATCAAAATGCACCACCTCACATTTCCCCACCCTCACGCCTCACAGCCTCCTCATTCCCACAAACAGGAATCGGCTCTCCCTCTACTCCTTCGGCAGAACTCCCGCCATCCGCTTGAAGAACTTGCCAAAGAACGGCTGCTCATGACTGCGGTCACCCCAGACGGGGTCCTTGCCCTTATTGCCTGTACATCAGGAGACGCATCACGACTTGTATACGGCACGCACCACAAACCAAAGATGCCGGGAAATGGCGGACGGCCAACCATAGTGGAAAGCCATGATGCGCAGACGCTCCAACAAAGAACGACGATGGTTGCGGGTGGTGAGGCCCTCGTTGAGATAGTCGGTGAGCACCTGACGGGTGTTTACAATCTGCAGCCTGCGCTTGCGGGCCTTGCGGATGAGGCGGACACACCAGTCATAGTCGGCAGAATAGCGGTAAGAGAGGTTGTAGGGTTCCTCGCGTGCCAAATCGGTGCGCACATAGAACGACTGGTGGCACACCAGCATCCCGTCCAGGAAACTGCGGTCATCGAGTCTTTCAGGTGCCTGCAACCGGCGGTGGCGCAGAAAATGTCCGTCCTCGTCCACGATGTCTGTTTCGCCGTATGCAATGGCAGGATTGGAATAGTCGCCCTTCACCCAGTCGAGACAGTCCACCAGCCGGGTGATGGTGTGGGGCGTATGCAACTTGTCGCCTGCATTGAGGAACACGATGTACTCGCCCGAAGCCTGACGGATGGCCTTATTCATGGCATCATACAGGCCATGGTCGTGCTCACAGACGAGACGTATGCCATGCGGCACACTGGCCATGGTATTCTGCTCCACATAGCGCTGCACCAGCTGGAGCGTGTTGTCGCGCGAACGCCCGTCCACAATGAGATGCTCTATGCGCGGATAGTCCTGAGCAGCCACGCTCTGAAGCGTGCGCTGGAGTGTGGTACCCGCATTATAGGTGACCGTGGCTATGGTGATAAGCGGCCTATTCTTCATAAATCCGGATGTATTGTTGGGCCACAGCGTCCTCGCCATAGGAGGCAGCCGCTTTCTGGCGGGCCGCATCCCGAAGGTCATGATCAAGCACATAGTCGATGCCGTGTGCCAAATCGTCCACATCGCAGTAGTGGGCCACATAGCCGTTCTCCAGATGGTCGATCATTTCAGGAATGCCCCCCGTATGGAATCCTACACACGGTGTGCCCACACTCATGGCCTCCGCTATGGTGTTGGGAAGATTTTCCATCAGCGAAGGCGTGACATACACGTCGGAAGCCGCATAGAGGGCGGCCATCTGGTGTTCGTCGGATATATAGTCGAAAACCCGCACGCCAACCGAAGGAAGTTCCTTGCACATCCAGCCTGCCTGCCGGCCCACGATGACCAGCGTGACCCCAGTGTGACGAAGCCTGCGGCAGGCGGCAATCATATAGTCGGCCCCCTTCCGGCGGTCCGACACCTTGCAGGAGCCAAAAAGCACCAGAGGCCCCTGTTCGGGAAGGTTCATGCGGCGGCGCGCCTCCAAGCGGTCCATCGGATGGAAGGCCTCGGAGGGCACCACATTGGGGATGGAAACAACGCGCTGTCCGCGGAGGAGGGCACTGGTGGCAGCCAGCCCGGCAATCCAGCGGCTGCAACCCACGAAAGTGACATGTGCATCGCGCATGAGCGCCAGCTTGCGCTCAAACACCTTGTAGGAAAGGTCGTGCGAAGAGGGGTGGCACAACTGTGGACAGTCGTGGCAATGGGTCTGGAAGCGCCTGCAGGTGAGGCTATGGTGGCAGATGGCAGTGTAGGGCCACTGGTCGTGCATCGTCCACACGATGCGTTTGCCGCTATGGAGAATACGGTCAATCACGTCCAGCGAAAGGAACCCCTGGTTCACCCAATGAAGATGCACCACATCGGCCTCGCGAAAGGCAGGAAGGAGGGTGATGTCGGTTCCCGAATTGGCGATGTCCACATGCCAGAGCATGCGAAGGCTGAGGCGATTGTGGAGCCATACGACCATGCGTTCCCAATAGAAGGGGAAACCGCACTTTCCTCGCACAAGCATCCTCGCACTCACCCCATTACGGCCCAGTGCATCCATCAGGCGGCTGGCAGCGATGGCTGCGCCGCCCGACCTTTCGCTTGTGTTCACCAGCAATACGTTCATACAAACAACGATGAAGCCCGTCTGCAAGGAATGCAGACAAATCAGATGCTGAGCAAGGCCAGCACGTCAATCAATTCCTTCTTCACAGGCTTATCGCTCTTGATGGCATTGGTGAAGGGGACATATACGACCTCGTCGTTCTTGATGCCCACCATCACGTTGCGCTGCCCTTCAAGGATGGCCTGCACAGCACCCACGCCCAGCCGGCTGGCCAGGATCCTGTCGCCTGCGCTGGGGCTTCCGCCTCGCTGCAGATGGCCCAGAATGGACACTCTCACATCATACTCGGGATACTCGCGGCGCACACGTTCCGCATAGTACATGGCACCACACTTGGGGCTCTCGCTCACCAGCACGATGCTGCTGCTCTTGCTCTTGCGTATGCCGCGGCCGATGAAATGCTCCAACTGGTCGGCACCCGTGCTGTCCTCGGGAATGATGGCAGCCTCGGCCCCGCTGGCTATGGCACTGTTCTGTGCCAGAAAGCCGGCATCGCGCCCCATCACCTCCACAAAGAAGATGCGTTCGTGGCTGGTGGCCGTGTCGCGGATCTTGTCCACACACTCCATGATGGTGTTAAGGGTGGTGTCGTAGCCGATTGTGAGGTCGGTTCCGTTCAGGTCGTTGTCGATGGTGCCAGGCAATCCGATACAGGGAACATCGAACTCCTCGGCAAAGATGCGTGCACCCGTGAGCGATCCGTTTCCGCCGATCACCACCAGTGCGTCGATGCCTCTGCGCTGCATGTTGTCATAGGCCTTCTGACGACCCTCGGGCGTCTGGAACTCCTTGCTACGAGCAGTCTTCAGAATGGTTCCGCCACGCTGTATGATATTGCTCACGTTTTCGGTCGTAAACTCACGAATCTCATCGTTGATAAGACCTTCATAGCCACGATAGATGGCCATAACCTTAAAGTTGTTGGCGATAGCCGCGCGGGTGACCGCACGAATTGCCGCATTCATTCCTGGGGCGTCACCTCCGCTGGTGAGAATGCCCAAACACTGAATCTTCCTCATAGCTTTTTACCTTAATTGGTTACACAGTTGGGATATCGGCCACAAAGTTACGAAAAAAACGCCACAGAACGACGGTGTTTGCAGAGTTTTTTATGATTTTTATTCCTGGTTAGACAATCTGCAACTGTTCACCCAAAGAGAAAATCGGGTGTTCTGCGCCCCTCCGGGGCGTTTCCATTCCCCCAAACAGGGGGATTGAGGGGGTCCTGAGGGACAGAGGGGGTTCTGGGAATCTTCTAGCGGTTGCTGATGAGCATGGTGTTGCCCATATAGGATATGCGATAACGGTAGAGCGGCTTGCCGGCCTCTCCCTGCACGGCCTGCCCCGAGTCGTTGAGGTTATAGGTGCGCCCGCATCCCGAGCAATGGGCATAGCCTCCTTCCTGGAGCTCCATGCGGCGGGTCACATTGAACGCCTCGTAGCAGTTGCGGCATGCCCAGTCATAACATACCACCCGCGACTGATCGAAGCCCATCTCCGGAATGTTTGGAAGCCCAACGATGAAACCGCTCAGCCCAAGATAGAAATTGCGGACATTGTCGAGCTGCGTGATGTTGATGGCACTGCTCTGGCGCGTATCGGCAAATACATACTGCCCCCCTGTGGCACGGATGGTGCAGAACTGGCCCATGTTGTTGAGGGTGCCGTGCAACACCGGCACCTGCAGGGTGTTCTCCACCGCAAAATAGGCCGGCAGGCTGCAAAACGTGTGGTCGGTAGCATTGCAGCCTGCCAGCATAAAGGCCACAATGAGGCCCAGTATGCTACGTACGTGGTGTTTCATCCGCCCAGCAGATTACGTTCGGCCTCTTCCACACGGTCGAAACGGAAGCCCTCCATTATCTCCTGCATGAGCTGCTTCACCTGCGGGTTGCAGAGGTTGCCGATGGAACCTTCGTGGGTGTGGTGCACCTCCTTGACGGGGTGGAACTCCCCGGCCTCTATCTCAAGCCCCACCTGCTTGTAGGCATCGCGGAACGGGGTGCCCGCCGCAGCCCTGCGGTTGACTTCCTCCACGCTGAACATCAGGTCGTAGCGCGAATCGTTGAGAATGTGTTCGTTCACCTTGATGCGGCTGATGATATAGGTGGTCATCTGCAGGCAGTCGCGCAGTTCGCCAAAGGCAGGCAGGAACACTTCCTTGAGAATCTGTAGGTCGCGGAAATAGCCGCAAGGCAGATTGTTCATGATCATCATGATTTGCTGGGGAAGCGCCTGCAGCTTGTTACACTTGGCACGCGTGAGTTCAAACACGTCGGGGTTCTTCTTGTGGGGCATGATGCTGGAACCGGTGGTGCACTCGTCGGGCAACTTCACAAAGGCAAAGTTCTGGCTGCTGAACATGCAGGCGTCAAAGGCCAGCTTGGCCACAGTGCCAGCCACAGAAGCCAACGCAAAGGCCACATTGCGCTCCATCTTGCCACGCCCCATCTGGGCATACACCACATTATAGTCCATGCTGTCGAAGCCCAGCAGGCGTGTGGTGAGCGTGCGGTCGAGGGGGAAGCTGCTGCCATAGCCCGCCGCGCTGCCCAAAGGGTTGCGGTTGGTCTGTCTGTAGGCGGCCTGCAACATCATCATGTCATCCACCAGGCTCTCGGCGTATGCCCCGAACCAAAGGCCGAAACTGCTGGGCATGGCCACCTGGAGATGGGTGTAGCCAGGCAT
>JAEDIG010000105.1 GCA_016292545.1 Bacteroidaceae bacterium | reverse complement strand
CCTTGTCGGGGATGTTGCGGAGGACGAACTTACCGTTGATGTCGGTCAGAACGCCGATGTTGGTGCCCTTCACCTTTACGGCCACACCAACCATAGGCTCGCCCGTGTCGCTGTCGAAAACAGTACCAGTGGCCTGTTTCTGGGCGAAAGCCATGCTTGCTGTCATAAAGAAGCAAGCCAGGAAAAATAAGAGTTTTTTACCCATGTTGTTGTTAATTTAAGTAATGTAATATTGGTTTGATGTATTGTTGTTTCTTTTTTCCTTATCTTGTCTTGTTGTTGTCTCCGCCACCCGGATGCAGGCTCTGTGGCACTGAGCGGGATGGTGTACCAATTTAACGGGCGTTTTTTTGGAACAGTAAATTTGCACAGTTTTCAGTTTTGCAGCAATACACAAAAATTAGGCACACAAATGGCATGATTAGAGGCTTTTTGAGCAGAAATAAAGCAAAAAATGCAAGAAAGTTACGATTTGATTGCATTTTTACGCAAGAAAGTTACATTTATTAATTAAAAAGCGTTAACTTTGCAGCCGAATTGTATAATTAGTGTAATAGCCTGACGGATGTTCCAAAAAAACGCCCGTTAAATTGACACACTTTCCCGTGGTCCACCCCACGCGGTGATAGGAACCAAAAGAAGAGGACAGAACAGACATGGACGAAAAAGCATTGTGTAAAAAGAGCGAAAACAATACATATACATACATTATTAATTAATTTACAAACAAACATGGGTAAAAAAATCTTATTTTTCCTGGCTTGCTTTCTCATGACGGCAAGCATGGCTTTCGCCCAGAAACAGGCCACTGGCACTGTTTTCGACAGCGAAACAGGCGAACCTATGGTTGGTGTGGCCGTAAAGGTGAAAGGCACCAACATCGGTGTCCTGACCGACATCAACGGTAAGTTCGTCCTCCGCAACATCCCCGACAAGGTGCAGACCTTGGACTTCACCATCGTGGGCATGCAGCCCCTCACAGTGAAGATTCAGAACAACATGAAGGTGTACATGAACACCGCCCTCAACGACCTGGACGAGGTGATGGTGGTGGCCTACGGTACGGCCAAGAAATCGGCCTTCACGGGTTCGGCGGTAGAAATCAAGAGCGAAGACATCACCAAGCGTGTGACCTCCACCGCCACCAGTGCCCTTGTGGGCAAGGTTGCCGGTGTGTCGGCCACCAGCACCACGGGTGAGCCCGGCAGTGCTCCCACCATCCGCATCCGCGGCCTTGGTTCACTCAGCGCCAGCAACACACCGCTCTACATTGTGGACGGTGCGCCCTACGACGGCGACATTGCCAGCATCAATCCCCAGGACATCGAGAGCATCTCTGTGTTGAAGGATGCTTCTGCCAGCGCCATCTATGGTGCCCGCGGTGCCAACGGTGTGGTCATCATCACCACCAAGAAGGCCAAGGCCGGACAGGAAGCCCTCATCACCTTCGATGCCAAGTGGGGTAGCAACATGCGTCTGGTTCCCCAGTACGACGTGATTGACAATCCCGCCCAGTACATGGAAACCCACTACAAGGCCATGTTTAACTCCAAGTATTACAACGGTGCAAGTGCAGCCGAGGCATACGCCTTTGCCAACGCCAACCTGCTGAATGCCGCCAACGGCGGCCTGGGCTACCAGATTTACACAGTGCCCGAAGGCCAGAACCTCATCGGCACCAACTTCAAGCTCAACCCCAACGCCACACTGGGCTACAGCGACGGCACATACACCTACAGGCCCGACGACTGGTACGACGAAACCTTCCACAACAGTTTCCGCCAGGAATACAACGTGTCTGCCAGCGGCAGCAGCGACCGTCTGCGCTACTATGCAGGCGTGGGCTACCTGAAGGACGGCGGTATCGTGAACAACTCCGAATACAAGCGCTACTCAGGCCGCACCAATGTGGACTATCAGGCCAAGGACTGGCTGAAGCTCACCACCAACATGGGCTTCACCCACAGCGAGAGCCAGAGCCCGCAGTTCGACGTGGACAGCTGGGGAAGCTCAGGCAACCTGTTCTACATCTGCAACACCATGGCTCCCATCTATCCCCTCTATGTGCGCGATGCAGAGGGCAACATCATGACCGAGAGCGGCCGCAAGGTGTACGACTCCAACCAGACCAACTTCAAGCGCCCCTCTGTAGTGGGCAATGCCGTGCGTGACAACGAGTACAACCGCACCAAGGGCATGCGTGACCTCTTCAACGGACAGTGGGCAGCCGTGGTTACTCCCATCGAGGGACTCAACCTGACCGCCAGCTTCAGCGCAACTGCCATCAACGACCGCAACAACAATCTCTACAGCCGTTATGGCAGTGCCTTCAGTGTGGACGGACAGGTGAATGTAAACCACCGCCGCATCTTCAGCACCAACCAGCAGTATCTGGCCTCCTACAACAAGCAGCTGGGCGACCACAACCTGTCCGTGCTGGCCGGTTATGAGCAGTACAACTACAAGACACAGTACCTGAGCGGCACCAACGACCACCTGTACAACCCCTTCATCGGTGAGCTGGGCAATGCATCCGGCATCTCACAGAAGAGCCTCACTTCCTATACCGACAGCAAGATGAACGAAGGCTTCCTGGCCCGCGTGCAGTACGACTGGCAGGAGAAGTACTTTGCCAGCGCTTCCTTCCGTCGCGACGCATCCTCTGTGTTCGCTCCCGGACACCGCTGGGGTAACTTCGGTTCCGCAGGTCTGGCATGGCAGATGAACAAGGAGGAATTCATGAAGGACGTGAAGTGGATAGACGTGCTCAAGCTGAAGCTGAGCTACGGTCAGCAGGGTAACGACAACCTGTCGGGCCGCAGCGGATTCTACTACCGTCATGCCTATGCCGACATGTATTCCGCAAGCTACGACGAAAGCACCGGCAGCTACTCCGTGACCATGGTGCAGAAGGGCAACGAGAACCTGACCTGGGAAACCTCCAAGTCGTGGAACGTGGGTGTGGACCTCGAGCTCTTCAAGCATCGCCTGACGGGTGCCATCGAATACTACAACCGTGCCACATCGGACATGCTCTACTTCAAGGACCTGCCCCTGTCCAGCGGTTCACTGGTGAGCGACTATCCCGTGAACGTGGGTAGCATGCGCAACCAGGGTGTGGAAATCACCCTCGACGGCAAGATCATCAGCACCAAGAACGTGGAATGGGGACTCAATGTGAACCTCACCCACAACAAGAACAAGATTATCGAGCTGGACCCCTCTATTGCTAAGGACGGCCTCACCTATGCCACCAGCATCATCCGAGAGGGTGGCACCATCTACCAGACCTACCTGTACAAATATGCCGGCGTGGACAAGGCCGACGGAAAGGCCATGTGGTATAAGGACGAGCACCACTACTTCGACCTGAACGGCAAGGAAATCACCAAGGATCAGGCCGACAAGCTCGGTGAGGACAAGTACACCACGACCACCAACATTGTAACCACCAAGAGCATCGACGAGGCCACCAAGTATGACTGCGGCACCACACTGCCCAAACTCTTCGGCGGCTTCGGCACCACACTGAATGCCTATGGCATCGACCTGTCGGCCCAGTTCTCCTTCCAGCTTGGCGGCAAGATGTACGACGGTACCTACCAGAGCCTCATGCACAACGGTAACAATCCCGGCTTTGCCATGCACAAGGACCTGCTGGATGCCTGGAGCCCCGAGAACCAGAACAGCGACATTCCCCGCCTGAGTTCTGCATCGAGCGACGACCCCGGTGTGAATTCACAGGCTCCCCAGGACCGCTTCCTCACCAGCTCCAACTACCTGTGCCTGAACAACCTGACCCTTGGCTACACGCTGCCCAAGAGCATCCTGCGCAAGGCACAGCTGTCCAACCTTCGTGTCTATGTGTCGGGCGAGAACCTGTTCCTGCTCACCAAGCGTCAGGGTATGGATCCCCGCTTCAACTATGGTATCGGCGGCATGACCTCCGGTGCAGGTCTGCAGTCGGGTGGTTACAGCGGCACACGCGCTGTAGTGGCAGGTCTGTCGCTGTCATTCTAACAATCATTTCTAACGCATAAAAACAAAACAAGATATGAAACTCAACAAGATAACGGCATTGGTGCTGGGCGGTCTGTCACTGGCAGCCTGCTCCGACATCGATGACCAAGTTTACGAAGGCGGCGTGCTCTCCAAAGAGCAGTCGCAGGAGGTGAACGAGGCCATGCCCGAGCGTGCTGAAGCAAGCTTCAACGGTCTGTTCTTCTTCATGGGCAATCCTGCCCAGAACTATGGCACCCGCTTCAGCAGTGCCCGTGCCGATGACTTCGGTTTCGTGATGATGGCCATCTCGCAGGACTTTGAGGGACCCGACATGACAGGTGCCGACAACGGCTACAACTGGTTCAGTGCAGCCTCGGAATACTCCAGCCGCACCCCCACATACGCCAACCCCTACATCCGCTATGTGACCCCCTACACCCTCATCGGTATGGTGAACGAACTGCTGGGCACCCTACCTGAGAGCACAGAGGAGGCCAAGAACATGAGGGGACAGTGTCTGGCCCTGCGCGCCTTCTCCTACCTGTCGCTGGCTCCCTATTTCCAGGGCCGCTATGCCGACTGCAAGGACAAACCCTGTGTGCCCCTGCTCAACGACTCTGTGGATGCCACCAACAATCCCCGCGCCACTGTGGGCAAGGTGTATGAAACCATTGTGGCCGACCTGAACGAGGCCATCGAGCTGCTGGGCACCGACCGCAAGAGCAAGGCCTATGTGAACAAGAATGTGGCCTACGGTCTGCGTGCCCGCGCCTATCTGGCCATGGAAGAATGGGGCAAGGCAGCCGCTGATGCCACAAAGGCACTGGAAGGCTATGCACCTGCCAGCAGGGATGAAGTGAGCGTGCCCGCCTTCTGCGACATGACCAAGGAAGCCAACTGGTTGTGGGGCATCACCCTCACCGACGACCAGGCCAACTACTTTGGCTATGGCACCTGTGCATCCTGGATGTCGGCCCTCTGCGGCGACGGCTACGGTGCAGCCTGTGCCACTACAGCTATGGTTAACAAACTGCTGTGGAGCCGCATCCCCGACACCGACGTGCGCAAGGGATGGTGGATAGACGAGAACCTGCACTCACCCAACTGGGCCAACCTGACCTGGGGCACTGCCAAGGGCGACGAGATTGCCCTGCTGGTTACGGATGACGGTGGCAAGGTGGAACTGCCCCCCTACACCAACATCAAGTTTGGCATGAAGTCGGGCGTGGGCAGCACGCTCAACAACAGCGACTGGCCCCTGATGCGTGCCGAGGAGATGGTGCTCATCCAGGCCGAGGGCTATGCCAAGGGCGGCGACGAGGCCAAGGGACGCCAAACACTGGAGAACTTCGTGAAGACCTATCGTGACCCCTCCTACACTATTCCCACTTACCGCACTCTTGCGGACGAAATCTGGTTCCAGCGTCGTGTGGAGCTGTGGGGCGAAGGCTTTGCCGTGAGCGATGCACGCCGTCTGCACAAGCCCATCGTGCGCTTCCATGCCAACGAGGCCACCAACTTTGCCGATGCCTTCACCTTCAACATCAGTGCCGACGACCCATGGATGAACATGCGTTTCTCCAATGCCGAGATGGACAACAACAAGGGTATCGTAAACAATGAGGGTGGCAACCAACCCGTGGCCGGACAGAACCCCGACCTGCTGGATGGCGTGACCGACTGATTATACATACATTAATTAATACATATAGGAATAATGAAACTGAACAAGATATTTTTGCTGGCAGGCATAGCCGTATCGAGTCTTTGGATGGGAGCCTGCAGCGATGATGATGACTACACGCCAGGAAAGCCCGCAGGCAAGAACGACGTGTCCTTCGTAGACGAAGGCGGCAAGACCGTGTTGGCCCTGGAAGACCAGGCCTTCACCTTCACCGTTACCCGTGCCAACGGCGACGGCGAACTGACAGTGCCCCTGAATGTGGTGCAGAAGCCCGACTTCGTGCAGGTGCCCACTTCCGTAACCTTCAAGGCCGGCGAAACGGAGAAGGAGGTGGAGGTGACCATCGGCGAGGGCATGGAGAACTTCGTAGAATATGCAATCCGCATCAATATTCCCGAAGATTTGACCAATCCCTATGCAGAGACCTCGGGCAGCCCCATGTACAACATGGTAATCCTGAAGGAAGACTATGCGCCATGGGCTGAGGGCGTGTTTACCGAAAATGTGATCTTTGGTCAGCAATGGGAGCAGACGCTGGAGTATTCTGCCATCAAGGAAATCTACCGTCTGCCCGACGTATTTGCACCAGGCACACACTTCTACTTCAAGTGGGACGGCACGGATGCCGATGACCAGACCATCTACTTCTGCGATGCCGACGGCAACAAGACCGTGAAGTTCGCCACTGGCTATGTACACGCCACGTACGGAATGATTATGGCCAATATCCTTGCAGACAAAAACTGGATGGGCTTCGACAGCTCGGACAACACCTTCTACTTCCCCATGGAGATGACCGTGAGTGCCGGTTCCTTCGGTGCCAACTACGAAACGTATACCATTACCTCCAAGTATTGATTACTGAGGTGTAGACTTTTGCAGACAAGTGCAGGACTTCCACCGTGTGGTCAGGCACTTGTCTGTTCCGTTTTCATCCATTTACCCATTTAATTTCTCACAATGAAAAGACTCATACTCATTCTCTCCTTTGCCGGGCTGTTGCCGGCAGACGTGCATGCAGAGGCCGTCAGCATGGAGCAGGCACGACAGAAGGCCATGCAGGTACTCGGCTGCTCACAGGCCACAGCCATGGAAGGACAGCCCGCAGCCACACGCATGGGTTCAAAGGAGCCCGCCTACTATCTCTTCAGCAATCCACAAGGCGGCTATGCCGTCATTGCAGGCGAGGACAGTTTCCCCGATGTGGTGGCCTACTCGATGCAGGGCAGCATAGAGGCCGACCGTCCGCTGCCCCCAGCCATGCAATGGATGCTCAACCTCTATGCACAGTGTGTGGAAGCTGTGCGAACGGGAGAGGCCGATGCTCCAGCAGGCCAAATGGCCACACGCGCAGCCATACCTGTAGTGGAACCGCTCGTGCCCACCACATGGGACCAGGACAAGCCCTACAATCTGCTCTGTCCCGACGGCTGTCCTGCTGGCTGTGTGGCCACGGCCACCACACAGATTATGTACTTCCACCGATGGCCAGAACAGGGGAAGGGCCAGGTGATGACCTACTACAACAGCCAGCCACTGATGGAGGACCTCGACGAGCACCGCTATGACTGGGATGCCATGCGACTCACCACAGCCGAATATCAGGGCAACGATGCAGCCAAGCAGGCCGTGGCCCGTCTCACCTACGATGTAGGGCTGGCCGTCAAGATGGAATATTCGCCCAGCGGCTCAGGCTCCACACACAGCCGTGTGGTGCGTGCCCTATATACCAACTTCGGCTACCGCGCATCCTCCCTTCGCTCCATGGACCGCGAATGCTACACCGCTGATGAATGGATGCAGATAATATCCAAGGAACTGCTGGCCCGGCGACCCGTCTATTACCGGGGCGTATCGCCCGAGGGCGGCGGCAAGGATGCAGCCGGACATGCCTTTGTGCTGGATGGCACAGATGTGCGGGGACTGGTGCACATCAACTGGGGATGGGACGGCTACTGCGATGGTTACTTCGACATTGCCCTGCTCAATCCTTCCAAATATGCCTTCACGGCCAATCAGGGTATGGTTGTCGGCATACAGCCAGCCCGAGACGGAAACATAGGCACTTTTACGCCTCGTCTGACACAGCGTACGGCTCTGGAAAGCCGCTACACGCAAACCTCCTACAGCAAAACGGGCAGCGGCACCTTCGACGTGGACCTGCCCATCCTGTACAATCCTTCGGACTACACCTACGACGGATATGCCACCATGGCACTCTACAAGGGCGACGGGACACTGGTGAAGCAGGACATCAAGAGCGGAAAGATGTACGTCTCTTTCCAGCTGGACTACAACTATTACATACAGGACAAGTCATACACAGTTTCTTGCAAACTGCCGGCCGGTCTGGCAGATGGTGAATACGTGATTCGAGTAGTTACCCGCGAGAAACAGGCTACTGAATGGGCACTGCCTGAGGTTCGTGGAGGATGGCAGAACAATTATATCCGCGCTGTCATCTCCGGCAACAAAGTCACCTTCGACACCGAAGAGGCCACCGGCATCCTCTCGCCAAAGGCAGAACGTCCCGCAGCATCTCCGATTATCCATGCTCTCGATGGCCGCCCTGCAGGACACACTCTCAGTGGCCTGAAGCGTGGCATCTACATTGTAGGCGGAAAGAAGGTGGCAAAGTAGCGCAGTACTACTGATATTCCAAAGAAGATATACTTCTGTCGCTGTAGAAGTATATCTTCTTCTTTTTTTATGGCTCTAATGAGGTTACCAGAGACTGGCCATTGCCTAAGTCTAGAATAGCTTCATTTTGGGGCGTGAACCCTTCACAGGTGGCCCGCCATAGGCGTGAATATAGAATTATGTCACCCCCTTCGAGGTTTTACGATTACATCCCGCCAAGAAAGGGCGACACACAATGGAGGATAGGGTGAAAACCCCTATCACAACCGGACGAAAACATCCCACCAAGAACGCCAAGAAGGGGCAGAAGCCACCAGCCCAGGGCGTGGTTTCTTCCCCCTAAACAGGGGGACTGAGGGGGTCCTGGGCGTTTCAGATGTTATAGCCCCTCTATCACCTCCACAGACAGCCCCGTGGCTTCTGCTATGCTATGGGCGGGCACTCCCATGACCTTCAGTTTTCTGG
>JAEDIG010000104.1 GCA_016292545.1 Bacteroidaceae bacterium | reverse complement strand
CAACACGTTGTAGCCCTTGTCGCGTGCAGTCTGGATATAGGTGTACTGCGACTCGGGGTCATTGGCATACAGGTACACTACGTTTCCGTCTTTGGTGGTCTGGTTCTCCTTTACGAGGGTGTTGTATTCCTCCAGCGTGAAGTATTTGCCTTCGGTGTCCTTGAGCAGGAAATAGGTTTTGGCCTTGTCGTAGTAGTCCGTTTCGGTGAGCAGGCCATAGTGGATGAATACTTTGATGTCGTCCCACTTGCTTTCAAATTCCTTGCGGTCGTTCTTGAAGATGCTGGCCAGCTTGTCGCTCACCTTCTTGGTGATGTAGGAACTGATCTTCTTTACGTTGGCATCGCTCTGGAGATAGCTACGGCTCACGTTGAGCGGAATGTCGGGGCTGTCGATGACACCATGCAGCAGGGTGAGGAATTCCGGCACTATGCCTTCCACGGCATCGGTTACGAACACCTGGTTGCAGTAGAGCTGGATTTTGTTGCGCTGCATCTCGATGTTGTTCTTGATCTTGGGGAAATAGAGGATGCCGGTGAGATTGAAAGGATAGTCCACATTGAGGTGGATCCAGAACAGGGGTTCGTCGGCCATGGGGAAGAGGTGGCGGTAGAAGCCTTTGTAGTCCTCATCCTTGAGCTCGGACGGCTTGCGTGTCCACAGAGGCTCCACGCTGTTGATGATGTTGTCCTCTTCGGTGTCCACCTGCTTGCCGTCCTTCCACTCGGTCTTTTTGCCGAAGGCTACGGGAACGGGCAGGAAATGGCAGTATTTGCGGAGCAGGCCTTCCATCTTGTCCTTTTCGAGGAACTCGGCACAATCATCGTCGATGTGCATGATGATGTCCGTGCCTCTTTCTGCCTTCTCGGTTTCTTCCATGGTGTAGGCAGGGCTTCCGTCGCAGCTCCATTTCACGGCCTGTGCCCCTTCCTGATAGCTGCGTGTCACTATGTCCACGCTGCTGCTCACCATATATGCGCTGTAGAATCCCAGGCCGAAATGTCCGATGATGGCATTGGCATCGTCCTTGTACTTGTCGAGGAAGTCGTTGGCACCGCTGAATGCAATCTGGTTGATGTATTTCTCGATTTCATCTGCAGTCATGCCGATTCCGCGGTCGCTCACGGTGATGGTCTTCTGTTCCTTGTCGATGGAAACGGTCACCTTCAGGTCGCCCAGTTCGCCCTTGAAGTCACCTTTGCCAGCCAGAGTCTTGAGTTTCTGTGTGGCGTCTACTGCATTGCTTACAATCTCGCGGATGAAAATCTCGTGGTCGCTGTAGAGAAACTTTTTGATGACGGGGAAGATGTTCTCAGTTGTAACCCCAATGTTACCTTGTTTCATTGTTCTATTGTTGTTTTCTTTTCTTTTCCGTTCTTGATTTGGATGTTGACGGCTGCGGCTATGCCCTGGGGCTTCACCACGATGTGCGAACCGTCGGACCCGGCCTCCAGAGTGGTGCCGGGCTTCAGGCCTCCTTCCATGATGCACTCGCAGATTTTGTCCTCAATCATGGACTGGATGGCACGTTTCAGAGGGCGTGCACCGAACTGGACATCGTAGCCCTTGTCGCAGAGCATGGCTTTGGCCTCGTCCGACACAATCAGCCGGTAGCCCAGTTCTTCCACCCGTTTTATTACGGGCTTCAGTTCTATGTCCACGATGCGCTCGATGCTCTTGCGGTCGAGCTGGTCGAAATAGATGATGTCGTCCAGACGGTTGAGAAACTCCGGTGTGAACTGGCGGTAAAGCGCCTTCTTCAGGATGTCGTGGTTCTTGCTGTTGCTGCTGTTTCCGCCGTTGGGGGTGGGGAAGCCTATGCCCTGCCCGAATTCCTTCACCTGGCGTGTGCCGCAGTTGCTGGTCATGATGATGACGGTGTTCTTGAAGTTGACGGTCACTCCGTTTCCATCGGTGAGCCTGCCCTCGTCCATTACTTGCAGGAGCAGGTTGAACACATCGGAATGTGCCTTTTCAATTTCATCGAGCAGTATGATGGAGTAGGGTTTCCTTCTCACACGCTCGGTCAGCTGTCCGCCTTCCTCATGTCCCACATATCCGGGAGGTGCGCCGATCATGCGGCTCACCGTGTGCTTCTCCATGTATTCGCTCATGTCGATGCGGATGATGCTGTCGCTGCTGCCAAACAGTTCTTCGGCCAGCAGTTTGGTCAGGTAGGTCTTTCCCACACCCGTGGGCCCCACGAACATGAATGTGCCGATGGGGCGATGGGGATCCTTGAGCCCCACTCTTCCACGCTGGATGGCTTTTGCCAGCGTAGCAACGGCCTCGTCCTGGCCGATGATGCGATGGCGCAGGGTGTCGGCCAGCATGCGAAGCCTGGTGTTTTCGTCTTTGTCGATGCGTTGCACGGGGATTCCTGTCATCATGCTCACCACGTCGGCCACCAGCTGTTCGTCCACCACCTTTGTGTCCTCCCTGTGCTCCTTTTCCCATTTCTGGTTCAGGTGGTCCAGCTTCTTTTCCAGTTCCACCTGCGTGTTCTGCAGCGAGGCCGCCAGCTCGTAATTGGCGTTGCGGGCGGCTTCGTTCTTCTCGTTGATGGTCTTTTCCAGCATTTCCTCGGTGCGTTTGATGGACGGGCTGCGGGGCGGCTCCTTCACGTGCATGTGGCTGCCGGCCTCGTCGAGTGCATCGATGGCCTTGTCGGGAAACTGGCGGTCGGTCACATACCTTTCTGTCAGTTTCACACAGGCTTCCAGGGCTTCGGGGGTGTAGGTGACATGGTGGTGCTCCTCGTACCGCTTCTGGAGCTGCTGCAGGATGGTGAGCGTTTCCTCGGGCGAAGTGGGCTCCACCGTCACCTTCTGGAATCTTCTTTCCAGGGCACCGTCCTTCTCGATGCTCAGGCGGTATTCCGAAACGGTGGTGGACCCGATGCATTGCATTTCCCCTCTAGCCAGAGCCGGTTTCAGCAGGTTGGCTGCATCCATCGAGCCCGACGCGTTTCCTGCACCCACCATGTTGTGGATTTCGTCGATGAAGATGATGATGTCCGGGTTGCGCTTCAGTTCCTGTATGATGTTGCGGATGCGCTCTTCAAACTGTCCGCGGTATTTGGTGCCTGCCACCACAGCGGCCAGGTCGAGCACCATCACACGCTTGTTCCACAGGGTGCGGCTGATGCGATGGCTCACGATGCGCTGTGCCAATCCTTCCACAATGGCGCTTTTGCCCACGCCGGGTTCGCCGATGAGTATGGGATTGTTCTTCTTTCTGCGACTCAAGATTTGTGCCACGCGCAAAATCTCCTTGTCGCGGCCGATAACAGGATCCAGCAGACTCTCGCTTGCCGCTTTGGTCAGGTCGGTGGCAAAATTGTCGAGCACGGGGGTGTTCCCGTCAGCGGACTGCTTGCTGTTGTCGTCATTCTGCTTTTCGTAGAATCCGGCAGTTCCAAGGTCATACTCGTCGTCTTCGTCGAAGTCCTCGTCATACCCGTTTTCGTCATATTCCCAATTTTTGCCTTGCGTTCCCTCACCGAACACACGCTGCATCAGGTCGTCGGGGTAGATGTGGCGTGCAACGTTCCTGTAGTCGGCGCCAAATCTTTGCAGAATGGCACCGGCTTCGCCTTCCTCCACCTCAAGGATGGCCAGCAGGAGGTGCGGTGTGTCGATGGCTTTTGCCCTCAGCTGCCTGGCTTCCAGCACACTCAGCCGCAGGATGCGGGTGGTGTCTTCGCTCATTGTCAGCTGGTCTGCCGAAGTGTCAGACATGGAGGCCGGGGTGATGCTCTCTTCAAGTTGTATCTTCAGCCGTTCTATGCTGCTGACCTCCTTGAACAGTATCTTTCGTGCCATGTTTTCGGTGCGCAGGATGGCCAGCAGGAGATGTGCAGGAGTAATTGCACTACTCCTGAGCCGGGCGGCCTCGTCTTTGGCATATTCGAGCACGACAGTTAGTTCTGGTGAATATTTGTTTGTCATAAAGCGGTCTTTGTCGTTTCGTTTGAACTCAGAAGGGGTGCATACAAAAAGCGTGCCAAAAATCCTGCGCCTTCTTCTTTTGACATTATTGTGATAGGGGAAATAGGATATTTTTGCACAATACTAGGATAATATGTGCAATAATGGGCGTATGATTTGCACAGAATGTTATTTTTTGTTACCTTTGCAGCGGAAATTAGAATTTATGTTATAATACAATATTAAATTAATGAAGAAAATTATCACTTTTGCAGCTGCCATGGCTGCTTCGGCAAGCACGGCCATGGCCGGCGGCTTGCTCACCAACACCAACCAGAATGCTGCATTCCTGCGCCAGATTAGCCAGAATGGCAATATCGACATCACAAGCCTCTACTTCAATCCTGCAGGTACGGCTTTCCTGCAGCCTGGTTTCCACTTGAGCCTCAATGTGCAGAATGCCAAGCAGAGCAGGGACATCACCACCACATTCCCCCTCTTTGCTTATAACGTGAACAACCCCAATACCACCCACAGGTTCGAGGGCATGGCCGATGCGCCTGTGATTCCCTCGTTCCAGGCCTCCTACAACTGGGACCGCTGGAGCGCCTTCCTCAACTTTGCCCTCGGCGGCGGCGGCGGAAAGTGTGAGTTCGACAACGGACTGGGCACATTCGAGGCCCTCTACAGCAGCACCATCGTATCTTCATTGAGGGAGAAGATTGTTCAAAGTCTCACCGGTCTGTATTCTCCGCAATTCCCAGAACAGGCAAGTGCCATAGCCAATGAGATTGCAAACACTACACGGTATGGCTATGACCTCAGCTCCTACATGAAGGGGCGCAACTATCAGTTCCATGTGACAGCTGGTGGCACTTATAAGGTGCTCGACAATCTGTCTGTGGCGCTGGGATTGAGGGCTGTCTATGCAACCAACAACTATAATGGTTTTGTGATGAACGTGAAGGCCAGCTATGACATTCCGGCCAATGCAGCATATGGTTTTCCTGGCATTCAGGGCTCTGAAAGCTTGGATGATAAAGGTATTTCGCTCAACTGCGACCAGACGGGCTTCACCCTGCAGCCCATCATCGGCATCGACTGGCGTGTGAACAGCCACTGGAACCTGGCTGCCAAATTCGAGGCTCCCACCAAGCTCAAGCTGAAGAACAAGACGGAGATGAACCCCTATGCAGCTGCACTGGCCAGCCAGAATGACGTGCTGGGCCAGTTTGCCGACGGCCGCAAGGTGCGCGAGGACCTTCCCGGCATTCTTGTCCTGGGCGGCCAGTATGCGCCCGTGAAGAACTTCCGCATCAACGCCGGCTGGAACTACTATTTCGACAAGCAATGCAAGAAGGAGGGCAACAAGCAGGACCTCATCGACAAGGGAACCATGGAGGTGAATGGCGGTGTGGAATGGGACATCTGCAAGTGGCTGACCGTGAGCGGCGGATGGCAGAGCACCAACTACCGCCTGAGCGACGACTACATGAACGACCTCACCTTCAACCTCAGCAGCAATGCCATTGGACTGGGTGTGAGACTGCGTGCCACAGAGCGTTGCACCTTCGACCTGGGCTATATGCACAGCTTCTACCACACACGCGATGTGGTGACCTCTACGGCTGTCGGCGACAAGACCGACCATTACTACCGCACCAACCGTGTGTTTGGTCTGGGCGTGAACTTCGAGTTCTGATTTCTCGTCCCTGTCTCAGAAAAAAAAGGCGGAATTGCTTGGCAGTTCCGTCTTTTTGTGCTAATTTTGCAGCCATTAAGAGTGCTTGGTAACCTCTTTTAAAAAAACAAGATTATGAACAATACAAAAAACGTGAGTGTATCCTTCATGTGTATGGGGATACTTTTCTGTACTTGCCTGATTGCAAGTAACCTTCTCGAAACCAAAGTGCTGCAGTTCGGCAGCTTCACCTTTACTGCAGGTGTGCTTTGTTTTCCGGTGTCTTACATCCTCAACGACTGCATTGCAGAGGTATGGGGCTATCGCAAGGTGAGGCTCATCATCTGGATGGGCTTCCTGATGAATTTCCTTGTGGTGGCGCTGGGCTCCCTGGCCGTGGCCCTGCCCGCAGCCGGCTATTGGGCGGAGAATGCCCCCCATTTCAATTTCGTGTTCGGGCTGGCTCCCCGCATAGCCTTTGCCAGCTTTACGGCCTTTTTTGTGGGCAGCTTTGTGAATGCCTATGTGATGAGCCGGATGAAGTTGTCCTCCCATGGCCGTCATTTTTCATGGCGTGCCATCGCCAGCACGCTGTGGGGCGAAGGTGCAGACAGCCTCATCTTCTTCCCCTTGGCCTTTGGAGGGCTGATGCCGTGGACCGACCTGGCGCGCCTTGTGGTGCTCCAGGTCATCACCAAGACCCTCTACGAGGTGGTGGCCCTGCCCATAACGATTCGTGTGGTGCGATATGTGAAGAAGATGGAGCAAACCGACATCTATGACGAAAACGTGTCGTATAACCCCTTGAAGATAGGAGACCTGTGATGAACTTGCAACCTGATGGAAGTGCGCTGGTGGTGCTGAGCGGCGGACAGGACAGCACCACCTGCATGTATTGGGCGATGAGGCATTTCCGCCGTGTGGTGGCGCTCACGTTCCGCTATGGACAGAAACATGCCCTGGAGGTGGACCTGGCCCGCTCTCTGGCGGCCGAAGCGGGAGTGGAATGGCATTGCATGGAACTGCCGTTCCTGGGCGGTCTGAGTGGCGGATGCAGCCTCACGGACCCCTCGCTTGCCATTGAGCAGGAGAGTCCGGCACCCGGGCATTATCCCAGCACTTTTGTGCCTGGGCGCAATCTGTTTTTTCTGAGCATAGCCGCTGTGTTTGCCCGCGACAGGGGCATCCATGACATAGTGACGGGCGTGAGCCAGACGGATTTCAGCGGTTATCCCGACTGCAGGGATGCTTTTGTCAAGAGCCTGGGGGTGACCCTCAATCTGGCCATCGACGAGCAGTTCCGCATCCACACCCCGCTCATGTGGCTCAGCAAGGCCCAGACATGGCAACTGGCCGACGAACTGGGTGTGCTGGAAACCATCCGCACGCGCACCCTCACCTGCTACAACGGCATTCCGGGCGACGGATGCGGGCATTGCCCTGCCTGCCTGCTTCGCCGGAAGGGCTATGAGGAGTACAGGAATAGTATTGATAACCATTTAAAAAACAAATGTATCGAATGACAAGCCGAGAAGAAGAGGGCCTCAGACAGCTGGGCCGGAAAACGGAGTACCGCCAGGACTATGCACCAGAGGTGCTGGAAACATTCCAGAATAAACATCCTGAAAACGACTATTGGGTGCAGTTCAATTGCCCCGAATTCACCAGTCTGTGCCCTATCACCGGGCAGCCGGACTTTGCAGAAATCAGAATCAGCTATCTGCCCGGCGAGCGGATGGTGGAGAGCAAGAGCCTGAAGCTTTATTTGTTCAGTTTCCGCAACCACGGCGACTTTCATGAGGACTGCGTGAACATCATCATGAAGGACCTGATAAGGCTGATGGACCCCAAATATATCGAGGTGACGGGATTGTTCACGCCCCGTGGGGGCATCAGCATCCATCCTTATGCAAATTACGGACGTCCGGGCACCAGGTATGAGGAGATGGCTTCCTATCGTTTACTCAACCGTTCGCTGTAGGCGCGCGGGGGGCGTCCGGCTCCTCTTCATCGCTCCTAGTCAATCTCCAGCCTGAACTGTTCCACAAACAGTCTCAGGGTGGGATTGGCTTCTGTCATCAGCTTGTATACGCCTTCCTTGGTATAGTGCTGTTGCGTCTGCTGGTTGTCGGCCACCTCAATGTCTATTGTCAGGTAGTCGTTGGCCAGTTTTTTTTGCAGGAAGGGCAGGAATTTCTGCTGCAGCGACAGCATCTCCTGCCTCACCTGTGTGTTGTTTACCGTAATGCTGATGCAGTCCGGTGATTTCACTTGTGGCTGCATGTCGCGCATGCGCTGTGCCATGGCTGCTTCCTCGCGGGGCATGCTGTTGATGAGCTCCAGCCATGCAATGCGCAGCGTGTCGGTCTGCAGGGGAGCGCGGGCCTGTTGCACCGATGGGGCCGTTTGCTGGCTTTCGGGCTTGCTGGCGGTTTCCTGATGCAGTTTCAGGCTTGGGCCAAAACCGCTGATGGTCTTCAGTTTGGGCGTTCGCTTTTCCGCCTGCTGCAATATGGCAGGCCTGTGGTCGGGCCGCACCGGGGGCTGCGGGGCGGGCGATGGGGTGGCGTTGGGGGTGCTGGTTTGCGCCTGGACAGGCTGGGCACCTGGTGCCTGCTGTCCGAAAATGGGTTTGATTACATGCGAGGGCCGAAGCCCACCGGCAGGCGTGTCGCCCTCTTCCTGCAGCTGGCTCAGCAGAATCAGGCAAATCTCCACTTGCAGCCGTTTGTTGCGGCTCGTGCGGTAGTTCTGGTCGCATTCGTTGCACAGCTGGATGGCCTTGTAGAGGAACCTTACGGGGCAGCGCTGGGCCTGCTGCCCCAGCTGCCGGCGTGTGTGCTCGCTTCGTTCCAGGAGGTTTGCGGTGCGTTCGTCCTTGCACACCAGCAGGTTGCGGAAGTGCGAGGCCATTCCGCCGATGAAGTTCCCTCCGTCGAAGCCTTTTTGCAGAATCTCATTGAAGAGCAGCATGCAGTCGGCGGTCTTGGACTCCAGTATGAGGTCGGTCATGCGCAGGTAGTAGGCGGTTCCCAGCACGTTGAGACTGCTGCATACGCCTTCGTGGCTGAGCCTTCCTCCGGTGAAGCTCACCATCTGGTCGAAGATGGAAAGGGCGTCGCGCATGCCGCCGTCGGCCTTCTCGGCAATCAGTTCCAGGGCCTCCTCTTCGGCCTCCACTCCTTCCCGGGCGGCCACGCTCTGCAGGTGGGCGATGGTGTCGCGGGTGGT
>JAEDIG010000103.1 GCA_016292545.1 Bacteroidaceae bacterium | reverse complement strand
CCAGAAAACTGAAGGTCATGGGAGTGCCCGCCCATAGCATAGCAGAAGCCACGGGACTGTCTGCGGAGGTGATAGAGGGGCTCTAGCATTTGAAACGCCAGCCCCCCTCAGTACCCCTGTTTAGGGGGAAGAAAACGCCCTTCCAAGGCGCAACATAAGTTGGAATCAGTTCGCATTCGGCGTGGCATATGCAGGTGCATTGCCTGCCCCCTTTTTCGGATTCCGGTTCCAGTGATACACTAGATGGAACATGACGTAGTTGGGGAGGGAACGATACCAGGTGACTGTGCGCCCCTGCGCATCCACTGCATATTTCGTCTGCGAAAGGTGGTGGAGCAAGTCGAAAGCTTCGATGCGGGCGATGAGTTTTCCCTTGAGAAACGGCTGGCTGACAGAAGCGTTCATCACGAAATCGTTGGTGTTCAGTTGTGCACTGCCATAGCCACGACGCGAATACATGTCGACATCGGCAGCTACGGTCGTCTTCAACTTGGGAATGGTGTAGCGGGCCGAAAGGCCATACTGGAAGTCCAGCGCATGGAGGGTTGAGAAATCACGCATGTTCCCTTCCGAGCTGCGCCAGCTGATGTCACCAGTGGCGCGGATGTTCAGCTGGTTGCGATTGTACTGGACATAAGCCCCGTCGTGGAGGGTCCAGGTGTTGACGGCATTCTTGTGGCTTTCGGTGTCTCCCGCCTGCATCAGGTGGTCGAGGGAATGCACATAGCCGGCATCGGCATTGGTCTGGAAAGTCCAGTAGCGTTTCTTGTCGATAGCTTGCGAATAGCTGAGGTCCATCCTGCCGTTATAGGCTCCGCTGATATTCCTGGGCTGATAGGTGTACACGCCCGTAGTAGGGTTGTAGCTTACGGCCTGTGCCACATCACGATGGTGATACTTGAATGCGGCACCCGCGTGCCACTGTTTCTGGTTGCGGCCATGCGCCGTATAGGTTGCGTCCATGCTGGTGGACGACGTGCCCTTCAGGTGAGGATTTCCCAGCTTTACCACCAATGGCTGGCTGTCGTCCCTGTAGGCAATCTGGCTGATCAGGTCAACGGGACGGGGCTCGTATACCACCTTTACGCGCAGGTCATGATTGTAATCAGGAGCCATGTATCGGAATTCCACATGAGGCTGCAGGATGGTGGTGTTATTGCGGAGCAGCGTATCAATGGTTCCCCGCTGATAATCCAGAGACCGTCTATAAGTTTGTATGTCCACGCCCACCTCCCATCGGTCATAAGATATATTATAGGGACCAATATGGTATGCCCCAGTTCTCGTCAATTTAATCTTTGCCTCGTTTCGCAATATCTTATAGTGCTTATCATAGGAATTGGAGGCATCGGTGATGGCCGTGAGCATGTCCAGCTGGGAAGCCAGCACCAAGGTGTCGGGGTGATAAAGGTAGTCATGTGCCTGAATGCAACTATATGTAATCAGGTCACCCACAACAAGGTTCATCTTTCCCAGCAGTTCAGGACTCGTGTTGTAGAAAGAGCCCATGAAGCTGTTATCTCTATCCTTTATATCGTTGGCATTATGCCGGACGCTATTAACCTGCTCAGACACATGCCACATATCATAACGTGTGGAAAGCCACTGCTGGTTATCATTATGGTAGAGCCAGATAAGATAGGTAGTATACCACTGCTTTTCCTTGTTGAGGCTGAAAGCTCCACTCACCCGCTGGGTGAGGGTCCAGGTGCGTGCCTCGCTCATCAGGTCGGAGCGCATGGATGACACGTGCACCGTGTCCCATTGTTCATATTGCGAAAAGCCGGAGCCATGCTGTTTGGCATAGTCAAACTGCGTTTCAATATTCAGATAGGAAGGGATTTGCATGGTCAAGTGGTTGAACATACTCAGCTTGCCGTTGGTATTGCGGCTGCGGCTCTCTGTGGATGAAGTAGGCTGGAAACCGTTGAGAAACAGCTCCTGACGCTGGCGCGTATGCAGATGATCGGTAGTGGAGGTGTAGTTCACATTGAAGTTGTCCTTCACCTTCTTGTCGCTAGATTGGAAATCTATGTCTGTGGCCACGCTGCGTGTGGTGACAATCGACTTGGGCATCTTGTCGGGCGACCATTCCCCATGCTCTCCTATGTGGCGCGACTCGCTCACATTGTTGCCATTCGCCATCAGCGTATAGCGCCACAGGTTGGTGAAGCCCAAAAGGAATCCACGACCCAGGAAACGGTCCTTGGTGCCGCCCGCAGCCTCCACATTCGCAATATAGCCCTGGGAGAACTCGTCCTTCAGGTTCACGTCCATCACATATTTGCGGGATCCCACATCAAAGCCCAGCGCCTCACTCACGTCGGATTGCTTCTCGTACACTTTCAAGTCCTTTACCGTATAATATGGAAGGTTTTCCATCAGGACCTTCTTGTTTCCCCTCATAAAGGAACGAGCACCCAACAGCAGTTCGTCCACCTTGCGCCCGTTGACGAATATCTGGCCGTCATCGTCTATGGTAACGCCCGGCAATTGGCGTATGAGCGCGTCGAGCATCGAGCCGTCGGGCAGTTTGAAGGCATCGGCATCATATACTATCGTATCACCCTTGTGATACATCTTCACCCTGGTAGCCGTAGCAACCACCTCCTTCAGGTCGCCGCCCATAAGCCTGTGCATCTGGAAGGTGGGCACAGTCACCCTTTTCTCATTGTCTGGAGACAAGACAGACACCGTCTGCCACGCATCCTCATAACCCTTGCGCGAAGCGCGAAGCAGGTAGTCGCGCTTTTCGGCCTTGACAGCCACGGAGAACAGCACTTTTTCCACCATTCTGCTCTGCGTCATGCATATAATGAATGAAACTGAATCGGTGACAACCGTACTGTCCGGATTCATCACTGTAATCTTGACATCTGTAAGGGGTTTGTGAAGGAAGCCGTCTTCCACCTCGCCCACCAGTTTCAGGTCTTGCGCCCACACTGAGGCACACACCGAATGCACACACAGGATGGCAGCCAAAAGAATGCATTTCGTCATAACTGTTTTGTTGTTGTTGAGATTTTGGATGCAAAAGTAGCATACATCCCTGAAATCTCCTGCAAAAGACAGTTTGCAAATACTGCGCAAACGCTGGCAGCCCAGAAAAACAGGCTTTGCAAACACTACGCAAAAGCTGGATAATTCGTTTATAATGAAAGTACTAGTTCATCCCATTCCCGGGCACCTCCTTTGCGGCCGAAGACCTTCTGATAGAGGCGGCTTCGGATGCTTGTGACAGCACTCTGCGACTTGCAAATGAGGACGGCAATCTCGGACGGGGTCAGACGTGCCTTCAATAGCAGGCTCACCCTATACTCCTGCAGCGACAACTTGTAGAGGGCGTTCAGCCTGTCGCTGAAGCCGGGCGACAGCTGTTCCACCTGTGAAGCCAGCTCGTCCCAATCCTTGGGCCTCATCACCTCACCCGCCTCAATCTTACGGCACAAGCTGAGATAGAACTCCGACTTCAGGAACTGATGTTCGGATGCCACAAGTGCCTGTTTGTTTTCTTCGCTCGCCTGTCGGCGACCCGCCTCAAACGCAGCCAGACGTTGCTCTACAAGCCTCCGCTGCCTTCTCGAATGTGCAGAGTAGCCCAGTGCACAAAGCACAAGCACCACCGACACGCCGATGACACAACCAGCTATACGCTTCCGGATTTTGGCCTTGACCTCGGTAATTGACAGGACATGAAACATTTGATGGCCAAATTTGTCTGTGTACACACAATCTTTTGCAAGCTCCCTCATCAAATTCCGCGTAGACTTGTCTATGGCAGAATATGCCTTCCATACTTGCACCACCTCGCCACGGCAAAGCCTTAACACTGAATCGTTGACAACCACACCAGTAACCGAATCGTCCGGCTCCGTATAGACCGAATCGCACAAACAATACCGACCTTTGCCTGTGGCAATAAACATACCGACCTCCATCCCCGGTATGATTCGCGTGGTGAGGTATGTGCTGTCGGCATAGAAGATGCGGAACCGCTCATTGGTATCGGGCCCTATGTTATGCCCATGGGAACTCTCCTCCACCAGATGCCAGGCTCCCACAATGCCAGCGTCCTCGTTCTGAGAGTTTCCGCTCCGACTGCACGCTGTGGAGAAGCAGATGAAAAACAATAGGGCCAACAGAAGGCAATGGACTTGTTTCATTTCGAAGATTTGCTGCTATGGTTTACTGATTACTGAGTGTCCGGGAAACCAGACGCACGCTGGTGCGAACGTTTCCCGGACACTCTCCCTAAAAAACAGGCGGGGCTGGCAGAACAGGTTATGCCAACCGGGCCAATGTATCCTTGATTCTGCGCATGGCCTCGATGATGTTCTCGTCGCTGGTGGCATAGCTCATGCGGAAACATTCGGGCGAACCGAAGGCATCGCCGCCCACAGTGGCCACATGACCCACTTCGAGAAGATACATGGCCAGATCGGTGCTGCTGTTGATGACACGATCGCCATCCTTCTTCCCAAAGAAGCTGCTGCACTTGGGGAACAGATAGAAGGCACCCTCGGGCTTGTTCACTTCCAGGCCGGGAATCTCCCTGGCCAGCTTCACGATAAGGTCGCGCCTGCGCTCAAAAGCCTGACGCATCACCTCCACACATTCCTGAGGACCGGCAAAAGCCTCCTCTGCCGCCTTCTGGCTCACAGAACAGGGGCCGCTGGTGTACTGGCCCTGCAGTTTGTTGCACCCCTTCACAATCCACTCGGGAGCCGCAATGAAGCCAATGCGCCACCCGGTCATGGCGTATGCCTTGCTCACGCCGTTGATGATGACCACACGGTCCTTGATGTCAGCAAACTGGGCGATGCTGGCATGCTGCCCCACATAATTGATGTGCTCATAGATTTCGTCGGCCAGCACGATGACACGCGGATGGCGAAGGAGCACATCCTTGAGAGCCTCCAGTTCCTCGCGGCTGTATACACTGCCCGTAGGGTTGCTGGGCGAACAGAGGATGAGCGCACAGGTGTTGGGCGTGATGGCTGCCTCCAGCTGCTGGGGTGTAATCTTGAAATCCTGCTCGATGGTGGCCTCCACAAACACAGGGGTTCCCTCAGCCAGAAGCACCATCTGGGGATAAGACACCCAATAAGGAGCCGGAATGATGACCTCGTCGCCGGCATTCACCAATGCCATGATGGCATTGCACACGCTCTGCTTGGCTCCGTTGGAGCAAAGAATCTGCGAGGGCGCATAGTCGAGGCCGTTCTCTCGCTTGAGTTTCTGCACGATGGCTTGCTTGAGGGCGGGATAGCCGGGCACGGGGCTATAGCGGGAATAGTTTTCCTCCACGGCACGGATGGCCGCAGCCTTGATATGGTCGGGCGTATTGAAATCGGGTTCGCCCACACTCATGTTGATTACGTCCACACCCTGTGCCTTCAGCTCGCTGCTGCGTTGGCTCATAGCCAGTGTGGCACTGGGAGCCAGGCGATTCAATCTGTCAGATAATGTGTTCATATCTTCTCACTTAAATATATATATGTATGTATTTTGTCCGATGCTGTTTTCCGCATGGGGTTCACAGCTTGTGCCCCATACGCGTTCTCTTGGTCTCCAGATAGGTGCGGTTGTATGGATTAGGCTCAATCACGATGGGCACGTTCTCCACAATCTCCAGGCCGTAGCTTTCAAGGCCCACACGCTTCACGGGATTGTTGGTGATAAGCCGGATCTTGCTCACCTTCAGCTCGCGCAGAATCTGTGCACCCACTCCATAGTCGCGCTCGTCGGGCTGGAATCCCAGATGCACGTTGGCATCCACCGTGTCGTCGCCCTGCTCCTGCAGCTTGTAGGCGGCAATCTTGTTCATCAGCCCTATGCCACGGCCTTCCTGGTTGAGATAGATGACCACTCCCTTTCCCTCCGTCTCGATGCGCTGCATGGCCTTGTGGAGCTGTTCCCCGCAGTCGCAACGCATGCTGCCGAAGATGTCGCCCGTGGCACAACTGCTGTGCATACGCACCAGCACGGGCTCGTCTTCCTCCCATTCGCCCTTGAAGATGGCCACATGCTCCAGCCCATTGCTCTTCTGGCGGAAAGGGATGATGCGGAAATGGCCATACATGGTGGGAAGGTCGGCCTCCACTCCCTTCTCCACCAGCGACTCGCGGCGCAGACGATAGGCAATGAGGTCCTTGATGGAAATGATGTGAAGGCCATGGGTGGCAGCCACCTCCTTGAGCTGGGGCAGACGGGCCATGGTGCCGTCGGGGTTGAGAATCTCTATGAGTGCAGCGGCTGGCTGCATGCCCGACAAACGGGCCAAGTCCACAGCAGCCTCTGTGTGTCCCGCCCTGCGGAGCACACCCTTTTCCTGGGCATAGAGGGGATTGATGTGGCCAGGGCGGCCAAAATCCTGCGGCATGGTGTCGGGGTCGGCCAGAGCACGTATCGTGGCTGCACGGTCATGTGCACTCACACCCGTGGTGCAACCCTCCAGCAGGTCTATGGTAACCGTGAACGGTGTGCCCAGCATACTGGTGTTCTCCTGCACCTGATGGTCCAGTTCCAACTGGCGGGCGCGGCTGATGGTGATGGGCGCACATAGCACGCCCCTGCCGTTCTGAAGCATGAAGTTCACCTTTTCGGGCGTTATCAGCTCTGCGGCCGTGATGAAGTCACCCTCGTTTTCGCGGTCTTCATCGTCCACCACAATCACGAACTTGCCTTCTCTGAAATCCTCCAGCGCCTCTTCTATGGTGCTTAATATCCTTTCGTCATTCATATCCTTTATCTGTTATTCGGTCTGTTATCTGTTTGCTAATCTTCTGTATCTGTTGCAAGTCCTTCCACAGGCGCAACCGGTAGCGCCACACGCGCAGGAACAGCAGAAGGCCCACAGGCAGCACAATGCCTGCCGCCATGTTGAGCCTGCGGTTGCCAAAGGGGCGTGTGTGTGCATCGGGCACCAGCACGGGCAGTTCATTGATGCGCGTCAGGATAACGGCATCGCGGCTGTTGTGGAGTTCCTCCACCAGGGTTTCCAGCCTGTTGCTGATGTCCACCACCACCTTGTCGCTCCGATAGCGGAAGAACAATTTCCAGTAGTTGGGAATCAGATGAAGGCGCGCACGCTTCACATAGGCCATGCAATCAGCCGAGAGCTGTTCCAGATCGGCAGCCACCTGCCCATAGCGGGGAGGATTGATGATTACCTCCTTCCGGTTGATGTTGCGCTTGGCGCGAAGCCCCAGCAGGCGACGGAAGAAGAACATGTATCCCTCGATATTGAACACCACCGAGTCCTTGTTGGCCCTGTTTATGAGGAACAGTCCGATGGGGAGCAGCACCATGGAGCTCAGCCATATACCCGACACGATGTTCCACTGGCCCGTCTTGGCCATTTTCTCGCTTCCTACATTAATTATATAATAGAAGATGAAAATGACCACGCTGATGACCACCGGCACGCCCAGACCTCCCTTTCGGATGATGGCACCCAGAGGAGCCCCGATGAAGAAGAACAGCAGACAAGCCAGCGAAAGCGTGAACTTCTTGTGTGCCTCCATCTGGTGGCGGCGATAGGTGCGGTTGTTGTCTTCTGTGCTTATCCGCCGGAACTCACATTCGTTCTTCATGCTTTGGGCACGGGTGGAAGCCGTGCGCCATGCCTTCGACTTGGCCTCCTCGGGCAGGAAGGCATAGATGGAATCGAAGGGCTGTGCTTCCTCGGCCACGCGGCGCACCACCTCGGCAGAATCAGGATAGCCACGGCGCAGGTCGTGCTCCATGTAGTTGCCCCTCAGGGTGGCATACACGGCATGGCCAACGCTGTCCACCAGAGCGGCCAGGGAATCGATGCCCCGGTTTATCTCGCGCAGGTCCTTGGTCTGGGCATTGCCCGAGAAGAGGTTTGCATCCATGATGTTGAAGTTCCCGTCGAAGGGTATCAGGTCCACTTCGCTCACAAACGACTCCCGCATATAGGGGATGTTGGCCCGAAGCATGTTGCCGCTCTGGTTGTCCATGTTTCGGAAGCGTTCGCCATGGTAGAGCGTCAGTTTCAGGTGCATCTTGTCGGCCGTGCTCTGCAGACGGGCGCTGTCGGCCAGCACTATCTCCGCGTCATCATATCCTCCCTTGGTGCTGTATATCATCACACCATACAGCAGGCCTGTCTCTGTGTCCTTATGCTCCACAAAAAGGTTGTAGCCGGGAATCTCGTTGTAGAAGATGCCCTCAGGAATCTCCAGTTCAGGCGACTTCTGCTTCATGCTCCACACCAGCGAGGCCAGCTGCTTGGTGGCCTCGGGAGCCACCTTGTTCTGGAAATAGAAACTGCCGCCGCACACCACCAGGGCAAACAGGCACACAGGTTGCAGGATGCGCACCAAGGGAATGCCTGCCGCCTTCATGCTCAGCAGTTCAAACCGCTCGCCCAGATTGCCAAACGTGATGAGCGAGGCCAGCAGCACAGCCAGTGGCAGCGAGATGGGGACCAGCGTGAGTCCCGAATAATAGAAGAACTTGGCCAGCACTTCCCAGCTCAGGCCCTTGCTGATAAGTTCCTCCACATATCGCCACATGAACTGCATCATAAAGATGAACAGACAAATGAAGAATGTGCCCGCAAACAATTGCAGGTATGCCTTCAAAATAAACACGTCTAGTTTCTTTATTAATCGCATGTCAGTGTCTGTAATTCATTTTTTCGACTGCAAAGGTACAAAATTTGCTTCGTGTCCCGAAATTTTTTCAGTTTTATTTGCGCATATCAGAAAATTGTTCTACCTTTGCACCGCAAAAACAACGATGGCGGGATAGCTCAGCTGGTTAGAGCGTCGGATTCATAATCCGAAGGTCAAGGGTTCAAGTCCCTTTCCCGCTAC
>JAEDIG010000102.1 GCA_016292545.1 Bacteroidaceae bacterium | reverse complement strand
CTTCCCGCGCTTCCGCATCACCATGGGAGGCGTAGACGAGTTCCGCGACCCGCTGGAGGTGGATGCCGAGTCGTTTGTGGGTGTGAAGGGCTTCAAAGCCAAAGGCAAGCGCGCCACGGTGTTCACGGTGAAGCAAGTGGAGGAACTGGAGCCCACACGCTTCCCCGATCCGCCCGCATCGGAAGAGCCTGGCCCCGAAGGCAGCCAGCCCGAAGAAGAGCCCGACCCCTACGAAGGCAAGAGCCAGAGCGACGTGGCAGACGAAATCAACGGACAGCTCCACCTATTCGATGACTAGCCATGCGTAACCTCATACTGCTGCTCATTCTCGCCCTTGCCTGGCTTGCGCCCATCCGGGCACAGGAGCAAACGCGCACACTCACCCACGCCAACGTGCTGGGCATAGGCCGCTCGCTGCAATACGACACCTATCTCTCCCCAATGGAGTATCAGGGTCCCTGCGTATCATTTCTCCACGAATCCCTGCGCATGACCCGTCATGCCGCCCAGCGTATCTCCTTCCAGCAACGCTGGCAGGCCGGTTTCTCCTATACCGAGAATCCTGCCGGCAACGCAGAGGACTATGGGGGGCACATTGCATGGAACGGAGGCTGGCACTACCATTGGACTCCCCTACCCCGCCTTCGCCTGATGGCAGGCGGCCTGCTGGGTGCACGGCTGGGATTTCTCTACAACACCCGCAACGGCAACAATCCCGCCCAGGCACGATGTGCCGTCGACCTATCCGCGTCGGTGGCTGCCATCTATGACCTGCGCATACGCAAACAGGCATTCCGCATCCGCTATCAGGCCGACCTTCCCGTGGTTGGAGGCATGTTCAGCCCGCGCTATGGTGAAAGCTATTATGAGATAGGAGAAGGCAAATGGAACGACCATGTCTTTTTCACCCATCCCGGCAATGCGCTGAGCATCTGCCAACTGCTCACCGTCGACTACCACCTGCCACGCCTCACCTTTCGCATAGGCTACCAGAACGACACCAGACAGAGCCATGTGTGCAACATCCGGGTGCGCGAGACCAACCGCAATTTCCTCCTCGGGGTAGTGAAGCATTTCAGCGTCATCCGTCCCTCATCCCCCAACGCTAGCAAAACCATCCTATGAAACAAATACTCATCTCCCTCATTGCACTCCTCACGCTTTCTGCCTGTCAGCAGGGCATGGAATACGATGCCAACCCTGAAGCCAATTTCGAGGCACTCTGGCAAATCATCGACCGCCAATACTGCTTCTTCGACTATAAGGCACAAGAAACAGGGCTCGACTGGAACGAAGTGCACGACCGCTATGCAGCCCGCCTGACACCCCACATGACACGCTCCCAACTTTTCGAGGTCCTCTGCGACATGCTTGCCGAGCTGCGCGACGGGCACGTGAATCTCTACTATAGTGCCGATGTGGGACGCTACTGGAGCTGGCATGAGGACTACCCCCGCAACTTCGACGAAACCCTGCAGGACAAATACCTGGGCACCGACTACAAGATTGGTGCAGGTCTTTATTACCGCATTCTGGACGACAACATCGGCTATGTGGCCTACAACAGTTTTTCAAGTGGCATTGGCGAGGGGAACATCAGCGACATGCTCTATTACCTGCGTGCCTGCGACGGTCTCATCCTTGATATCAGGGGAAACGGAGGCGGCCTGCTCACCAATGCGGAACGTCTGGCCAGCCATTTCACCAACGAGCGCATTCTGGTGGGCTACATGCAGCACAAGACCGGCACGGCGCACAATGCCTTCAGCAGTCCACGCGCTGAATATCTCACCCCCTCTGAAGGCATCCGCTGGCAGAAACGGGTGGTGGTGCTCACCAACCGTGAGTGCTACAGTGCAGCCAATGTGTTCGTGCGCAACATCCGGTGCTGCCCCAATGTCACCATTCTGGGCGACCAGACGGGAGGAGGAGGAGGACTGCCCACCAGCAGCGAATTGCCCATCGGATGGTCGGTGCGCCTGAGTGCCAGCCCCACTCTCGACCGCAACCGTCAGCAGATTGAGTTCGGCATACAGCCCGATGTCCCATGCGCCCTGGATTCTGCCGATCAGGCACGTGGCATAGACACACTCATCGAAACGGCCCGGCAGATGCTTCGCAAGTGACGCTCAATCCTGGCGGCGCTCAACCCTTATCCCCACATCCGACACTCGCGGAAGCGTCTCGGACCGCATCAGATGGAACACACGCAACCTGGCTCCCTGCAACCTATCTGCGCTGAAGGAAGCCATCGGATGGCGGTATTGCAGGAGCGGGTTCCTTGCGAGCGAACGGGAACCGGCCGAATCGGACAGTGTGACAAGCACCGTGTCGCGAAACAACGTATCGGGACGGAACAAGCGGTATTCCACCCCCACTGCCACCTGACGCCACCATAACTGGGGAAAAATCCGAAGACACAACGAAAGGTCGAGCATGGCCATGCTGTCCGGCATGTGAGGGAGCTGGAACACAAGGGTGTCCGTGCGGTCCCATCCGTCTGGCCCTACAGGCTGATAGGAATGGTACACTCTCCCATGGTTGCATCCTGTGCCCACGGCCAGCAGGCACAGGATGGGCCACAGCCTATTCCTGAGGCGGCACATCGTCGGCTGGTTTGGGCTTGCGGTTCTTCCCCTGCTTGTTGCGGTTGCCACCCTTGCGCGGTTTGGGCTTGTCGTCTGCCGGAGCCTCCTGTGCCGGGGTCTGCGTGCCACCGGCTGGCACATCGGCAGTAGCCTCCGCAGGCTTCTTTTTCTTCTTTTTCTTCTTCTTGTCAAAACGGTTCACATCCTCCTGGGTGGCCAGGTCGATGGGTTTGCGCTTGTGGTCGTGAGGGGCACCTTCCAACAGTTGTTCGGGCTTTTCCCCGTTGCGGTTCATCTCCATCACCTCCCTGGCCCTGCTGGCCGTGATTGTCACGAGGTTGGCAGCCAGACGTTTGTCGGTGCTGTAGGTAACCATGCCCGCAAGGATGTCGCTCTTGAAGAGATAATATTCACCATCGGTGGTCTGCAACGTCACGTCGCGCCCCGGCAAGGCCTTGGAAGCCTCCAGATACTGGTCCACTTCATAGTTGAGACAGCACTTCAGTTTGGCACATTGTCCTGCCAGCTTCTGGGGGTTCAGGCTCAGGTCCTGGAAACGGGCCGCGCCCGTGTTCACGCTCACAAAATTCTTCATCCAGGTGGCACAGCAGAGTTCCCTGCCACAAGGCCCAAAGCCACCGATACGGCCGGCCTCCTGACGCGCGCCTATCTGCTTCATCTCGATGCGCACACGGAAAGCCTCGGCCAGCACCTTGATGAGCTGGCGGAAGTCCACACGCCCGTCTGCGATATAGTAGAAGATGGCCTTGTTGCCATCGCCCTGATACTCCACGTCACCAATCTTCATCTGCAGTCCCAGGTCCTGGGCTATCTGCCGGCTTCGGATCATGGTTTCGTGCTCGCGCGCCTTGGCCTCGGCATACTTCTCCATGTCGATGGGCTTCACCTTCCGGTAGATATTGCGTACTTCGTCGCGTGGTTTCAGATTGGCTTTTCTCATCTGCAGGGCGGCCAGTTTGCCCGTGAGCGTAATCGTCCCTATGTCGTGGCCGGGATTGGCCTCCACGGCCACGATGTCACCCTTTTCCAAGGGCAGACGGTTGATGTTGTGATAGTAGCCCTTCCGGGTGTTCTTGAATTGCACCTCCACCAGGTCGGTTATCTCATCGTTGCCCGGAATGTCGGCCAGATAGTCGTAGGTGTTGAGCTGGCAGTAGTGCCCCGAATGGCATCCTCTGCTACACAATCCGCGGCCACAACCGCCGCTTTCATATTTCAGTTCCATACGTATATATACCTATTTTATTAATAATACTGTCATCTTCAGCGCAAAGTCAAAAAAGACCATGCGCGGATTGACGTTCTGTTCTATGTCTCGCTGTGCCAGCGCAATCTCCTCCATGATGCCCATCACATTCCGCTCGTTGATGAAGCGCGCAAAATTGCGGCCGAACTGCTGTTCTTCCTCCGACATGTAATTGATTTCGGCATGGCGGAAGTTGTAGATGAAGTTCTCGCGGAGCAGCCGCTGGAAATAGTCGAGCAGGCGTTTCTGCCGCTCGCGTCCCATCTCGGCATGAGTCCCTGCCCACCGGTGCATCTCACGCACGTCGCGCTTGTAGCACATGCGCATCAGCTGCACAAAGGAGCCGAAGAACACCGTTTCTTCATTGCCTGCCATCAGCCGTTTGAGGGCCTCCGTATAGCTGCCCTGTGCCACATGGGCTGTCAGCCGGGCCGCATCGGTGGGCACTGCCATCTCATGCTCCAGCGAAAAGGCAATCTCATCCTCCGACAGCGGAGGCACCAGAATGAGCTGGGTGCGGCTCCGGATGGTCTCAAGCACCTTGTCCAGATCCTCGGTCACCAGCAGGAAATGGGTGTGTGGAGGCGGTTCCTCAATGAGTTTCAACAGCTTGTTGGCCATCTCCACCATCATCCGCTCGGGAAGCCACATCACCACCACCTTGCGTCCGCCCTGATTGGCCTTGAGCATGAGTTTGGAGCGGAGGGCATCGCTCTCATACACATAGTGGACCAGCTGCTGATTGTCGGCCTTGCAGGCGGCCAGCCAGCTTTCCATGTCGAAATAGCCCCCCTTGGACAAAAGCTCACGCCACTGGGGCATGAAATCGTCCGACACGGGGCGGTCGGTGCTCTTGCGTTTGTAGACAGGGATGGAGAAATGGAGGTCGGGATGGGCATACCCATCCAGCATGCAGCAACTGCTACAGGTGCCGCAGGCATCTCCGTCGGTCGGGGATTTGCACAGCAGATAGCGCGCGTAGGCCAGGGCCAGGGCCATCTTTCCTGCGCCCCGGGGTCCACTGAACATCAGGGCATGAGGCAACTGGCCTCCCTGCACCATCTGGAGCAGGTGGGCCTTCACCTTTTCTTGTCCTACAACCTGTGAAAACCTCATCGCACACTAATAGATTTGGCTGGCAATGGCACAAATGCTGTCCACCGCGCTGATGGTGTAGAAATGAAGACTGGGCACACCGTGCTGCATCAGCTCACGGCATTGGTCCACAGCCCACTCTATGCCCACATGGCGCACATCCTCGTCGGTCTTGCACTTGATCAGCTCCCTGTAGAGTGCGTCCGGAAGGTCGCAATGGAAAGTCTTGGGCACCATCAGCAACTGGCTCAGCTTGGAAAGGGGCTTGATGCCCGGGATGATGGGCACCTGAATGCCTGCTTCGCGTGCACGGGCCACGAAGGAGAAATACTTGGCATTGTCGTAGAACAACTGCGTGACGGCATAGTCGGCTCCCATCCTCACCTTGTTCACCAGCACTTCCAGGTCGCTCTCCATGTTGGCGGCCTCCTCGTGTTTCTCAGGATAGCAGGCCACACCGTAGGAGAAAGGCACACCGGGCACCTTGATGGGAGTGCCGTCGGCAAAGAAGCCCTCGTTGAAGCGGTTGATTTGTTCGATAAGCTCCGTGGCATGCACTGGGCCGTCGCCAGTGGCCTTGAAGGAGGAATCCTCGCGTGCCTTGTCGCCCCTGAGCACCAGCAGGTCGCTTATGCCCAGAAACTGGAGGTCAAGCAGCATGTATTCCAGGTCCTCGCGGTTGTTGCCGCTACACACGATGTGGGGCACCACGGGTATGTCGTACTTGTTCTGTATCGATGCTGCGATGGCAATCGTGCCGGGACGCCGGCGCACACGCTGCCGCTGCACCAGCCCGCCCCCCAGCTCGCGATACACATATTCGCTGCGATGGGTGGTGATGTTGATATAGGAGGGGTTGAACTCACGGAGCCGGTCGATGGTGTTGAAAAGCGCAGCCGTGCCGTTGCCCTTGATGGGCGGCAACACCTCAAAAGAGAAGGCTGTCCGCTGTGCGCTGTTGATAATATCCGTTATTTTCATTTCGAGGCCTTTCCGATGCGATAAATGACAAATTGTTTTCCGCCCACAGTGCCAGCCACCTCATTGCCCTCGGAAGCGAGGAAATTGTGGCGGGGCTCTATGAGATTGGGGTTGTCGAGGGTGTTCTCGCCCTCAAAGGTGCTGCAGTCGAGCGTGATGGTGTGCACGGCACCCAGTTTCTTGCAGCCTTCCAGGCGCAGACGCACAGGCTGCGGGTCTGCCGTAGTGTTGATGACCTTCACCACATATTCCATGGCCTGCTCGTCCCATACGGCACTGCTGAACACGCCGTCCTTGCCCTTGGGTGCCACTTCCGACTGGCTGCAGGGCAGCACGTGGGTACCCCGGTTGCAGGCATACATGGCCTGCACATGGTAGCTGCAGGTCTTGAACATGCGCAGGTTGTCATACCAGATCATGTCGGGCCGCCACTGCCATCCCTCCACATGTGCCAGCAGGGGGGCATAGGTGGCCATCTCCACGATGTCGGCATTGCGCTCCAGATTGGTCATGAAGGCAGCTTCATAGATGCTGGCACCTGCATGGTTCCACTTGCGGCCGTTGTCGTGGCAGGCATATTCGCCGGCAAACACCTTCGGTCCCTTTCGGTCGTAGTTGTCATAGCGGTTCATGTTGTCGAGGAACCACTGGATGGGACGATAGAAGTGCTCGTCCACAAGGTCGGCCCCCAGGTCGGCCATGGCTTTCCATCCGTCCTCAAAATCCTTTCCGTCGGGGCCGGGACCGCTGGAGCCCACAATCTTTATCTTGGGATAGGCCGCACGGATTTTCTCCACAAAAAACTTCAGACGGTCAAAATAGAACTTGCCCCACTGCTCGTTGCCCACGGCTATATACTTGAGGTTGAAGGGCTCTGGATGTCCCATCTCGGCACGCACCTTGCCCCACTGGGAGCTGGCCGGCCCATTGGCAAATTCAATCAGGTCCAGACAATCCTGGATGTAGGGGTCGAGCGCCTCCGCATTGGCGGGCACATGGGCCGCTTCCTGCTCCCAGTTCTGGTATTGGCAGGCCATGCCCACATTCAGCACGGGCAGAGGTTCGGCGCCGATGTCCTCGCTCAGCTGGAACAGTTCATAGAATCCCATGCCATAGCTCTGGAAATAATCGGGGAAACAGCGGTGGGGGAAGCAGTCGCGCCAACGGTTGATATTGGTGGGACGGTTCTCCACGGGACCCAGCGTCTTCTTCCAGTCGTAGCGGGTGTCGAGGGTGGCTCCCTCCACGATGCAGCCGCCAGGGAAGCGGAACACACCGGGGTGCATGTCGTACAATGCCTGCACGATGTCGCTGCGCAGTCCGTTCCTGTGGTTTCTCCAGGTCTTCACAGGGAAGAGGCTCACATGCTCCACATCACACACGCCCGTGCCCGTTCGATTGTTCTCGTCGTAGAGCAACACACGCAAACGGGCCTTGCCCATGGTCCTGGGGCTCTTGATTATGGTTTCATATTGTTTCCATTCGCTGCCCTCCACCTTTATCCTGGCCTCGGCAAACTGCTGGTGCTCCTCCATCGTCGACGGATTCAGCAGCTGCACCTTCAGCACCTGGGGTTTCCCTTCGGGAATGCGTGCCCACACACTGAACCTGTATTCCTCGCCTTCCTTCACACCGATGCCAAAGAAGCCCTCGTTCTCCAGCCCCGTCAGCTGCTCCACATGGCCGGAGGCCTTCAGACGCACATAGTTGGGGTTACGGGCAAAGGGGCCGTCGTTTCTCACCTCCAGCTTGCCCAGGGTATTCCACCCCATCAGGGCATCGGGCGTATACTCGAAGGAGCGGTTCTTCACCATCTCGGCATACATGCCTCCATCGGCTGCAAAGTTTATGTCTTCATAAAAGATGCCATACATGGTGGCCGGTATGGGTGCTCCCTTCCGGCCCGTCTGCACGGTTATCACATTCTCTGGTGCCGCAGTCATTCCCAAGGCTCCGACAACCCACAGCAACATCACGTAAATCGGTCGTATCATAAGGTTATTCTTTGAAATATACATATTTTTGGCCGTAAAATTACGGAAATTCGGCTAAACCCGCAAATAATTGGGGAAGGAAGTTCATTTTCATTCATAAAATTCTCCATGTCCATCGTTCGATAAAATTTTTGAGTGCTGTTTTTTGACGGTGCAAAGTTACGGCAGGATTTTCATTCCAGCAAGGGTTTTCCGACCTGGCGGCGCTTTGTTTCCCATCGTCTCATACGGGTACGTGCTCTCACGAGTGTGCACGCCCACATGCGTATCGCGATGGACGCGGGACACTTACCCCAGTCTTTCCCTCTTTCTGGGCCTTGAAATTGGCCAACTGGAGCGATTTTGTTACCCAACTGGGCAGCAAAAACTCTCCAGTTGGGTAGCAAAAACGGCCCATTTGGACGCATTTGTGCACGCTTTTTCCCCGCAAAGCGTCCCGCGTCCCGCGTCCACTCTTAGTGTCCTTGCGCGAATTATAGACTAATCTATATAATATATATATCAATAATAATAGTATATATATATTCAATTTTAGTTAACATAAATTTAACTAAGATTTAGAGCCATTTTGCTCGTTTTCGCCTCCAAAAGCACATAACTCCTGGCCCAAAAGAAGGGGAAAAGAGGAAAAAATGCAGTGGCATTGCATGGCATTGAAAAAGTCCGTTTCGAGGCGTGCAGGTCAAAATCGCTTGCAGTGGACGCGAGACACTTCTAACCTATATTCAACTTTCGCAAGTTCAAATGATTTGTGTATCAGCAGTGATTGTTTGTTCTGAAAGGTAGGGTGTTCAAAATATCTGTTTCAGACAAGGCCATTTTGGCAATCAATATTCTCCTGTGTTCCACGCCCCAAAGGGGCAAAAGCCATCAGCCCAGGGCAGAGCGAAGCGGCACCCTGGGTATCAAAGAACAGATGATAGGCACCGTCGCCCTACAGGGGCAAAAGCAGGACTATCAGTAATGGCACGGGTGTGTTCCTCCTACATGTAGTCCGG
>JAEDIG010000101.1 GCA_016292545.1 Bacteroidaceae bacterium | reverse complement strand
ACACTTTTTTGAGCAGATTTTAATATCTATTTTGAACGCCCTACCCTGTAGGGCGTTGTTTTTGTGTGTGGTTCGTGACACCCAGGGTGCCATTCCGCTCCGCTCTATTCTGCCCTGGGCTAGTAGCAGGTTGGCTTCGCCTTCCTCCTTCGCGCCTCGGCCATTCAAGCGTGGCTTGATGGCCCTCGGCTTGGCGTCGGTTGCCCCTTCGGGGCGTGCTAATACGCTCATTCACAACGAAATTGAACTTGCGAAAGTTGAATAAGTTTATCTATGATGTTACACGTTAACAGCGTCCTGGGCTGGTAGCTTTTGCTCTTCCAGGGCATTAAAAAATACAGCCCAGGGACCATGCCCTGAGCTGATGGTTTTTGCCCCTTCGGGGCTTGAAACTTTGTGTTGTCGGCTGGTTACTTGCGGATATACACCTTCTTGTCGCCTATGATGTTGATGCCACGTGCGGGGCGAGCCAGTTTCTGGCCCATCATGTTGTAGATGCCCTCGGGCTGCTGCTGTCCGGCCATTACGTTGGCTATGCCTGTGCCGTCCTCGGTGTGTTCGGGATTGCCGGTGTCCATGGCCTTCACGTTTCTCCACATGGCCGCGGCCTGTGAGCCGTTGACGGGCTGGTCGTAGATGCGGAAGATGGCGATGTCGCCCTGGAGCATGGCACCAGGCGTGCCTTCAACTCTCAGGTCACCGCCTACGCCAATCCAGCAGTCTGTCACGTTGGGATAGGTGAGTGCACCGTCGCCAGAGGTGGAACCTGCAAATTCACCGTTCACATAGAGGTTGATGATGCCATCTTCCTGGTTCCATACGCCTACAAGATGAATCCATTCATCCTTCACCACAGGTGCGTTGTAGACCGCATCGCGATAGGAACCGTTCACGTTGAGCTCGAACATCCAGTGCCCGTTGTACATGATCATGCCCAGACCACCAGCTTCCTCCATGCCCAGACAGCTGGCCCAGTTGCCAGGCATTTCCTCGCCTTCCCATGTGGGGCGCAGGTAGCATTCCACAGTGAGGCCGTCGGCCATGCCGTTCCACAGCTCTTCACTCACGGGAACCTTGGCATAGGAAACGGCATTGTTGGTTGCCCATCCGTTTTCGGCCAGACACATCACGTCCATGCCCAGCTTGGGGCTGGCGACCACCTTCATGTCAGCCGATGCCAGCACTGTGTTCTGCATGGCAGACTGGTCCACCACGCTGCCTTCCTCGGCATTGAAGACAAGGTCGAGCAGGTCGGCCTGCGGCAGTTCCAGTGTCATGCTGCCAAACAGTTCGGCCAGCTGGGCCAGGCTGTTGTCGATCTCCTCCTTGGTGTTGAAGATGCCCAGCGTCCAGTCGTCCCACACCAGTTGACAGGCTTCATCCAACTCATATATGTGGTCGGGATAGTCGATAACACGGTCGGCATAGTCGATGAGCGAGCGTGCCATGTCGGCATACAACCGTTTGGAGTCGACAATCTCGTTGAATATCTGGGAGAAGGTCTGGATGACGGCATACTGTTCGGCGGGGGTGAGACCCTCGGCCTGTGCGGCCTCTACGGCACTGTTGAGCCTGTCCTTCAGGGCCTGGGAGAAGTTGGGGTACCAAGCATAGTCCTCGCCGTTGCTGAATTCGTATTGCTGGATGTGTTTGGCGCGGGCTACCAGGCTGGCCAGTGTCTGGCTGATGGCTTCGCCCGCCTCTTCGAGGGTTCCTTCGTAGGTGAGATGGATGTCGCCTATGCCCACCCATTCATTGCCTCCATATTGGGAATAGGGGTGCCGGATGCCCACTGTGAGCTGGCCGTCCTGCACGTCCACAAGGATGCTGTTGGGATAGCGTCCTGCCTGGAAGGCATAACAGCAGCTTTGTACGCCATGGAGGGCATAGCCCAGGAGCGTTCCTTCGGTGTCGAGAACCTCCTTGTCGCGCACGGCTGCATCGGGATCAATCCAGCAGTTCTCCTTGTCTACGGCATCGGCCGCGGGGATCATGTCCTCAATCACGTTCTGCAGGTAGTTCACCTGGTCGTTGGCATAGATGGTGGGGTAGTACTGGTTGGCGTATACATCGTCGAACGGGCGATAGCCGCCCTTCACCTGCAGACGGTATACACCGTTCTTCAGGCCCGTGATGGTCTGGTACATGTCGAAGCCGCGGCTGCTCCAGCTCTCGGCTGCGTTCATGTTGCCGTTGGTGCCGTAGTCTGTCATCACCTGTCCCTTCCATCCCTGGAAACCGTTCGCGAAGTCGGCGTTCTCAATCAGTATGGTCACGTCGGCACCTACGGCGGCTTCTATGGCCATGGCCTTCTTTTCCATCTCGTCGATGGCAGCTGTCATGGCCAGCACATCGTCCGTGTCGAGGCTGTAGTTCTCTATCACATACAGATAGGTGCCCAGCGGATAGTCCTCGCATGGCTCGATGGCATCCTCGAAATAGGGGAGCATCGCCTCCACGTAGGTGCCGCTCATTTCAGACAGGCGGTCGTATACCCTGCTGGCAACCTCCTGCAGGTCGATGTATGCCTGGATGTTCTTGGCCAGGCGGTCGAGGAGTGTCTGTACGGTAGTGTGGGCTGTTTCCAGCTCGCTCCAGGTGCTCACGGTCTCCAGCTGGTCCAGTGCGGCTTTTACATCGCTTACCAATGCGGTGTAGGCCAGCGGTTCGCCCACCTCGTCGCGTTTCAGCTGCGCGTATTCGGCGGCCACGCCGGGGATGTCGCTCTCATCGTTGATACACATATACTGGCTGCCTGCCCCTATCACCACTCCATGGGTGGGGTCGAGTGTGGGTGCATCGTCTGTGCCCAGCGTCTGGTGCCATACGGCATTGGGCGACACGACACCCTTGTTCAGGCGCACGCAGATCTCACCGCTGGCCAGCTGCGTTTCGTCCACCAGCGTGCAGTTGCCATAGCGGCAGGGCATTTCGGCGGGATTGATGTAGTATACATTGTCGGTGTAGGCGGTTCCGCCCGACACCCAGCCGACAAATTCGCTGCACCATGTGGCGTCGGCAGCCGACATCTGGCACAGGGCCAGACAGTTCACAAAATGGGTGTCGCCGGCCACATCGGCAGTGAAGCCGGCCATGGTGCCGCCGTTGGGTGCGTTCATCACACACTTGGAGATACAGTTCTCATAGCGGCTGCCTGTGCCGTCCCATGAGGAGAAGCCTCCGCAGTAGGTGTCGCCCGAGTAGTAGGTGGTCATTTCCACCTCCACGGTCACGTTCTTCACCGTACCGCCGGCGTTCATGCCCAGCAGGGGAGAGGTCCATTGCTGGCTTGTGGTCACCGTTCCCTTCAGTGTGAGGTCCCTCACCTCCGAGCCCTTGCCCAGGTCGGCAATGAAGCCGGAGGTCCAGTTCTCAATGTCAAGGTTCACGGTTATCGTGTGTCCCTGTCCGTCGAAGAAACCGTTGTAGGTGCGTGGATAGACAGTGAACACCTGGTTGTAGTCGGTGTAGTCGATGTCGGCCTCCAGCATCACGTTCATCGTGGCGTTCTGCTGCGACAGCAGGGCTGCCTTGTACAGTTCCTCGGCTGTGGCCACCAGGATGGTGCCTTCCTCATTGTAGCGCAGACTGGAGAATTCCGTTTCCTCCTGATGTTCTGCCTCTCCGCTGTCCATGGCCTTGGCCTGCTGCCACAGGGCTGCAGCCTGCTCGTCGGTGAGCGCGTCGTCATAGATGCGCGCCAGGGCGATGTCGCCCTGGAAGGTATGCTCCGCGCCTTCGGCCTTTCCCGTGTAGTCACATCCAATGCCCATCCATGGCGTGCCTTCGGCGCTGGGACGGTCCAGTTCTCCTTCCACATCTTCCGATGAGGCCAGCTCTCCGTTCTTATAGAGCCGCACTTGCCCGGCTGCTGCATCCCAAACGCCCACCAGGTGTACCCAGGCAGAACGTTCAGGGGTGCCGTCCCATGTGAGGGTGTGATAGCTGCCGCCGATGCGTGGCTCATAGGCCCATTTGCCTTCTGTGAACAGCATGCCCACGCCTCCTGTCTGCTGCACGCTCAGGATGGAAGCCCAGCTGGTGGGCAGTCCGCCGTCCCAATAGGGGCGGACCATGCACTCAAAGGTGTGCCCGTCGGCCAGCGAGGCCCACATTTCGTCGGGCACGTCCACGGTGAAATAGTCTGTGGGCGCAGAAGCCCATGTGGTGCTTCCGTTGCATAGCACGGGCAGTCCCAGCTGTGTGCTCTGCTTCACTGCAGGCGTGCCGATCTGGTTGATTACGCGCTGCGATGCAGATACATCGACGGCTGTTCCATCGGGCTGGAACACTACGTCCAGCAGGTCGGCCTTGGGCACTTGTGCCTGTATGGCAAGCGCCACCATCAGGGCCGAAGAAAAAAGTAGTCTCTTTTTCATGATGTTTGTTTCTATGAGGTTTATACTATGTATGATGATTCTTTTTTCTCTATCTGTTCGTATGCACGGCTATTTTGCAAGCCTGCCGGGTATCGGTATGCACCAGATATATACCGTCGGGCAGGCGGAGCGGCCATTCCAGCCGTGTGCCGGTAAACGTGCGCCTGTTCACCACTTGTCCGTTGGCTGAGCATACGGTCACTAGGTGCTGCCCGTCGGTGGTTTCTATGCAGAGGCTTCCTGTCTCGTAGCGAATATCCGTTGTGGTCCGGGGCAGATCCATGGCTGTGGATTTCACTATCTGGAAGGTGAAGGTGGGGCTCACGGCGGTGCCCGTGGCTACAGTCATGGCATAACCTTTGTAGATGCCAGGTGCCAGACGGCCCAGCCTGAGTGTGCCTCCTGCGGTGGCAGGCAGGGGAAGGCGTGCCGCCTCTTTCCCGCTTTCATCCGTGATTACCACCTCGATGGCTTCCCATGTGGGTGCTCCCTCATATACAGCTATAGCCTCTTCGCCCTCAGCCAGTATGGGCTTGAACATGTCAACACGCATGGCCTTGCCCACCATGAATGGGATGCGGGGTGTCATTTCGCAGTAGTATCCGCCGGGGAAATACTGTACGTAATAGTTGCCTTCGCGCAGGCCCACAAACGGTGACTCGCCCGAGAGTGTGCCCTTGACGTTGGGCACGTTCAGTGAAATCGTGCCGTCGGTCATGCCCTGCGTGTAGGCCCACGTCAGGGAGATGGAGGCTGCGGGTTCTTGCCCTTCGGAATAGACACCCACCCAGTCTTCCTTGATGGCCGGTGCACCCTGCAGTGTCACGTCCAGGGGTGCCCCTTCGTCCAGGTACTGTGATTGCAGGCTTATCCTGTAGGGCTGCTCGTCGGTGCAGTGTTTGCTCACGATAAAGGGCTGGCTGCGGGCAATCTCGGTGTAGCCGTTGTCGGCAAAGAGCACGGCCATGTAGTCGCCCGGTTCGTTCAGGTCAAATTGGGCCGTTCCTGCAGCTTTCTGGGTGTATTGCCACCTCAGCGAACTCGACTTACCGTTCCAGTTGGTGTGGTAGATGCCTATCCATGCCGATGTGCCCACGGGTGCTCCTGTATAGCGGATGGCCACTCCTTTGCCTTGCTTGATAAAGCGGGCCGCAGGCTCCACAGTGGCCGGCTGGCTGGCCGTGCCGCTTACGGTAAACGTGCACGTGGGCGAGAAGGCCGACCATTGGAGGTTGCCGTTGCGGTTACGCGTGCGTATATAATATGTGGTAGGGGAGAGTGCCCATTCCTCCACTGTCCACTGGGTGGTGGGCTTGCCTGCATGCAGGTCGAGGGGTAGCATCTTGTCGTCCACCCCGTACATGTTCTCCTTGGTGACGACGCGGTCCAGCACTAGCTGGGTGAAGGCTTCGTCCCGGGCTATCTGGTACTGTGTGGCGTACACATCGGGATGGGTGGTTTGGCAGAAGGTGTAGGGCAGGACCACACTTTCGGGCACGGATGCAAGGACGGGCGTTTCGGGGCTGGCCGTGTCCTTTAGGTTGCGGGTGAAGCGGTCCACCAGCACATTGTCCTGCACCAGCCGGCTGTTGCCCACACTGTAGGATTCCACGGTGAGCGTGCCCTGGGCATAGTCGAAGTCCAGCAGCTGGTAGGTCCAGTGGTCGATGGTTTTCTGCACCTCGTCCCAGTCGTGGTTGTCGGGCGTCTGTCCCCACAGCTGTTCATAGCCCTGTACTGATATGCCCACTCCGCCTCCTGTAATCACATGATATACGGGCGTATCGGTCATCTGTCCGCGTGCATACAGATGATGGTGGCCGGCGAGGTCGAGGACAAACTTGGGTGAGGCCTCCAGAATGGGCATTATGGTGTGGAGCATCCAGGGCGACACATCGTTGCTGTATTGCTCGGCATAGAGCGGACGGTGCTGTGCGGCCACGATGAAATCCAATCCCTCGTCCAGATTGGCTGCGGCCACCACCTTGCGTAACCACAGATTCTGCGAGGCCGATGCTCCGTCGGAGTTGAGCACCACAAACAGCACCCTGCCTGCCTGGTAGGCATAATAGGTGGAGGTGCCGCTCTGGATGCCCTGATAGGACAGTTCCGAATAAGGGTAGTGCCCGCTGTAGAGCACATATTCCGTGTCGGCATAGCCGTCGTGGTTCCCCACACAGGTCATGGTGGGAAGCATGGGCGAATACAGGCGGTTCTTGAACAGATGCACGTTTTCATAGTTCACCAGCAGTCCCCTGTCCACCTGGTCGCCCACATTCAGGATGAACTGCACATGCGAGGCCAGCGGACCCTCGCCCCATTTCTCCTGTGCCGTTCTTTCGGCGGCCCTGCACAGCCATTCGTAGTCCGAGCGTTCGTTGTGCTGATGGTCACCAATCACCAGCACGCGCAGCCTTTCGCCTTGCCCCGGGGTGTCCAGCGTGTGGAAGGTGTAGACGGGGCCGTCTGTTGATGAGGCAGTCACCTGATAGTCGTATGCCGTGGCGGGATGGAGCCCTGTGAGCAGGGCTTTGTGCCAGAAATAGCCATCTCCCAGCTTTGTCACTGTGGGTATTACCTCCAGGGGGCGTTCTTCTCCGCTTCTGCCATATCGCACGTGCATCTCTGAGCGGAGTGAGGAGGTTTTCCAGCACACATAGACCGAGGTGTCGGAGAGCATCTGCAGGTAGGGAACGGTGCAGGGTGAGTTCGAGGTGGATGGGGTTACGGTGAGCCGTCTCACCTTGTAGGTGCCGTCGCCCAAGGGGATGAAATATTGGTCGGGAAGGGTCATGTCTTGTCCATATAGATTCTCGCCCTCGCGCATCTTTATTTCCTCAAAACTGGAAACTGTGCGCTGGGCCCATGTGTCGGTAAGGCCGGCCATCAGCAGCAGGGCTACCATGCCCCATGCTTTATGTTTGTGGTTCCTCATTGTGTGTGTTATATATTAATAGTTATGTAATTCCGGCGTAAAAGTACATAAAAGACGTTAATCCACCAACATTATCCGTCTTTTTTTTCTGTTCCATCCGATATTTCCGTTCTTGAGTCGTGTGGTGTTTGCATTTTCGTTACAGGACTCTCTCCATTCTGCCTCTTTTTGCTGCCCAGTTGGGCAACATTTTTTTCCCAACTGGGTAGCAAATTTTCTCTAACTGGGCAGCAAATCCGCAACATAGTGGCGAATCGTTTGGAAGGTATGTGAAAAAATCGTAACTTTGCACAAAGATAGACATAATCCCTGAAAGATGCCTGTAACAATGTCCATAGAGGCCCTCGCCCATTATACCCGCGGAATGAGCACCCTGTTCTTCGTCATGTGGACGCTGAACATCTACCGCTATCGCCGTCGCAACCGCATGATGCAGCTCATGTTCATCGCCGTCTGCTACCTCACCTTCGGATTCCTCAAGGACGTTGTCTTCCTGTTCCCGCGTTTCATGACGGATGAGTTCGTGGAGAACATCGTGATCCTGACCGATGCGATATGCACCCCCTTCCTCTGTGCCTTCTTTCTGGAGGCCACGCGGCCAGGGGTGGTCACCCCCAGGCGGCTGCTCCTTGGTGTATTGGTCTTTGCCGCCTTCTTGCCTGCCTACATCATTCTGCGCAGCCCGGTGGTGCTGGCCGTTTGCTATGCCGCGTCGTTTGCCTGCTCCACCCTCACCTTCCTTGTCATCACCCGTTATGTGTCGCGCTACAACCAGTGCATTGCCGACAATTATTCCTACACCCAGGACCTCAGTGTCACGTGGGTGGCCGGATGCGCGGCAGCCTATTCCGCCTGGTTTATCGTCTATTTCCTCTGTTTCAACGAAGCCACATGGACGGGCGAGGTGTTCTTCGACCTTTTCAGCATCACGGTATGGACCGTCATGTGGAGGTTCAGCCGCAGGCATCATGTCATCACCGAGATGCTCGGCAAAGAGGTCACAATCGGTATGCTCCCTTCCGATGAACAAGAAAAAGGCAATCCGCCTCAGTCCGACGAAGAGGACCAGCCGCAAAAGAAGAATACCTCCAGAGATGTATTCTTCATCCATGCCCTCAACCAGAAGATGGAGGTGGACAAGATTTACCTCGACCCCCGCCTCTCGCTCAGCGACCTTGCCCTGGCCGTGGGCAGCAACAGGTCCTATCTTTCGGAGTTCATCAACGGACGCGGCAAGTCGTTCTACGATTTCGTCAACGAATACCGCATCGCCGAGGCCTGCCGCATCATCGATTCAGCCTCTTCCCTCGAAAAGCTGACCCTGGCCGATGTGGCCACCCGCAGCGGATTCAACTCCATCTCCTCCTTCAACCGTTATTTCTACAGGGTCAAAGGAATGACCCCTACGGCCTATCGTCGTTTCCACCTCCTCGAGCCTGGCAGCGGGCAGGAGTAGATCCCCTCACTCCCCCTGTTTAGGGGGATGGAAACGCCCTGGAAGGGCAACCTGCCACCAGCCCAGGGCAGAATGGAGCGAAGCGGAATGGCACCCTGGGTATCAATATAGTTAACTACCCGTCGCCCTGAAAGGTAGGGTGTTCAAAATAGGCTTCAAAAACCTACGCATTTTTTGC
>JAEDIG010000100.1 GCA_016292545.1 Bacteroidaceae bacterium | reverse complement strand
CTATGCCTTCTATGAGGTGGATGTGTGGATGAAGAGCCTGTTGGCCCTGCTGATTTCGCTGGCCGTGTGGGTGCTGATTGCCGTGCTGGCATGGCGCTATGGCCGCCTGTGGTGCAATACCGTCTGCCCTGTGGGCACACTGCTGGGCTTCCTCAGCCGCCATGCCGTGTATCGTCCGGCCATCAATCTGCGCCGCTGCAACAGCTGCGGTCTTTGTGAGCGCAATTGCAAGAGCGGCTGCATCAACAGCCGCACCCATGAGATAGACCTGAGCCGCTGTGTGATGTGCGGCAACTGCATGGAGGCATGCCATAAGGGAGCCCTCACGCTCACCTCGGCCACTGCCGCCACGCCAACGGCTGCCGTGGCTGCACAGCCCGCCAGCGGGGCTCCGGCCAAGGCTGTGGCCGCCAAGCCGCGTCCTGCCGCCAAGCCGGCCAAAAAGGAAAAACCGGCCGAGAAGACGGAGGCCGCAGAGAATACCGAACGCCGCCGCCGTCGCAAACCGGCCGCCAAACCGGCTGAGGCCAAGCCTGTGGATGCAATCTCCGGGCCTGCTGCAGAGAAGCCCGCCAAGCCGGCAGATAGGGCTCCGCAGACAGCCCCGGCAGGCGAACAGGGCGAGGATGGCGAGAAGAAGGAACGCCGCCGCCGCTCGCGCCGCACGGCCATCACCACCACTGCCATGCTGCTCGCGGGAGGCACCCTGCTGAGGGCACAGAAGAAGGTGGAGCCCAAGACTACCGACGGTGGTTTTGCCGACATCACTCCCAAGGAGAAACCCGCCCGCCAGCGCCGGATTCTTCCGCCTGGTGCCCTCTCTGCCCGCCATCTGCAGGCGCAGTGTACCGCATGCCAGCTGTGCGTCACCTCATGCCCCAACGATGTGCTGCGTCCCAGCACGTCCCTCTCTTCCCTGCTGCAGCCCGAGGTCAGCTATGAGCGCGGCTACTGCCGCCCCGAGTGTAACCGATGCTCGCAGGTGTGCCCCACAGGAGCCATACAGCCCATCACCGTGGAGCAGCGCACTGCCGTACAGGTGGGTCGCGCCGTGTGGGTGAAGGAACGCTGCATCCCGTCGGCCGAGGGCAAGCCTTGCGGCAACTGTGCCCGCCATTGCCCTGCCGGTGCCATTCAGCTGGTGCCCGCCAGCGACAAGTACAGGCGCGACGACCGCGGACGCTGGTATGATGCCGAAGGCCGTGAGATGGACGGACGCATGGTGCCGATGATTCCCGTGGTAGACGAGGAGAAGTGTATCGGCTGCGGTGCGTGCGAAAACTTGTGCCCCGTGCGTCCCTACAGTGCCATCTATGTGGAAGGCAACGACATGCAGCGCGAGATCTGACATTTACCATTCACTACACACCAGAATTTTTCCAAAGACATGAAAAAGATAGACAGACGCGAGTTTCTGAAAGCCACCGGCACCATTGCCACCACCACGGCACTGGCCGGATGCGGAGTGAGCACAAAGGACGCTCAGCAAGAACTTGACCCCGCCGGCCATCACACAGACCCCATCCCTACGGGCAAGATGACCTATCGCACCAATCCCAAGACGGGCGACAAGGTGAGCCTGCTGGGCTACGGATGGATGAGGCTCCCCACCAAGAAGGGGCTCAACCCCAATAACCCCAACGACGATGTCATTGACCAGGAGGAGGTGAACCGCCTCACCAATGCGGCCCTGAAGTACGGTGTCAACTATTTCGACACGTCGCCCGCCTACATGCGCGGACGCAGCGAGGAGTCGCTGGGCATTGCCCTGGCGCAGAGCGGTCGCGCGCGCAATACCTATTACATAGCCACCAAGCTGTCCAACTTCAGCCCCAGCCAATGGGACTTTGAATCGGGACGGCAGCTTTTCGAGAACAGCCTCAAGTATCTGCAGACCGACTATGTGGACTATCTGCTCCTCCATGCCGTGGGAGGCGGAGGACTCGACAATCTTCGCAAACGCTATCTCGACAACGGCCTTCTGCCCTGGCTGATGGAGCAGCGCGAGGCCGGACGCATCCGCAATCTGGGCTGCTCGTTTCATGGCGATGTGGCCGTATACGACTATCTGCTGGCCCATCACGATGAATACAAATGGGATTTTGTGCAGATTCAGCTCAACTATCTCGACTGGCACAACGACGACCGCGGACGTGATGCCGAATACCTCTTTGGCGAGCTGCAGAAACGGGGCATTCCCGCCGTCATCATGGAGCCGCTCCTGGGCGGAAGGCTGAGCAAGGTGCCCGACCATGTGGTGGCCCACCTGAAGCAGCGTAAGCCCGAGGACAGCGTGGCCAGCTGGGCCTTCCGCTATGCAGGCACACGCCCCGAGGTGCTCACCGTGCTCAGCGGCATGACCTACATGGAGCACCTGGAGGACAACCTGCGCACCTATTCGCCCCTGCAGCCGCTCGACGAGGAGGAAATGCGCTGGCTCGACGGCGAGACGGCCAATCTCATCAAGAGCTATCCCACCATCCAGTGTAACGACTGTAAGTACTGCATGCCCTGTCCTTATGGGCTGGACATCCCGGGCATCTTTGTCCACTATAACAAGTGTGTGAACCAGGGCAATCTGCCCGAGAGCCAGCAGGCCGAGAACTACCAGCGTGCCCGCAGGGCCTTCCTGGTGGGCTACGACCGCAGTGTGCCGCGCCTGCGTCAGGCCAGCCATTGTGTGCAGTGCCGCGAGTGTGTGCCCCATTGTCCGCAGAACATCGACATACCGCGCGAACTGGCGCGTGTGGATGGTTTTGTGGAGAAACTCAAGCAGGGCACGCTTTGACCTGCCCACGCATTGCCATCATCGGTGGCGGCGCAGCTGGATGCATGGCCGCCATCGAAATCAAGCGCCGGCTTCCTCATGCCCGTGTCACGGTGTATGAGGGCAGCCGGCGCTTGCTGGCCAAGGTGGCGGTCACCGGTGGCGGACGCTGCAACCTCACCAATTCCTTCCGCGATGTTTCCAGCATGGATGCCGTATATCCCCGCGGCGCGCGGCTGATGAAGCGTCTGCTGCGTCAGTTCAGCCACACCGATGCCTGCGAGTGGTTCGAGCGCGAGGGTGTGCGACTGGTCACCCAGGACGACCAGTGTGTGTTTCCGCGCTCCCAGAATGCCATGGAGATTGTGGACACCCTCTTGGGGTTGCTCCACCGGCTGGATGTGGAGCTGCTCACGGGCCACAGGATGGACGGCATCCAGCCCGTTGACGGTGGTGGCTACCGCCTTCATTTCTCCCGTCAGGCCGAGGCCCTGGCCGATGTGGTGGTGGTCACCACGGGCGGTTCGCCCAAGGCCGATGGACTCCACATGTTCCGCCATTTGTCGCTTGCGCTGGAGCCGCCTGTGCCTTCGCTTTTCAGCCTGTGTCTGCCAGGCCACCCCATCACCCGCCTCATGGGCACGGTGGTGACCGACACCACGGTGTCCGTTCCCGGCACCCGCATCCGTGTGAGCGGCCCGCTGCTCATCACCCACTGGGGCATGAGCGGCCCTGCCATTCTGAAACTGTCGTCCCATGCTGCCCGCATGCTCCACGAGCGCGGCTACCGGTCGCCCATCATCGTCAACTGGATGGGCGGGAGCAGTGAGCAGGAGGTGGCCCGTGCCTTGTCGCCCCTGGCCGCTGGCCATCCCCATAAACTGGTGCAAAGCATTTTTCCTCCCTGTTTCAACAGCCGTCTGTGGGCTTTTTTCCTGGAGCAGGCGCGCATAGCCCCCGACACCCGCTGGAGCGGCCTGGACAAGAAGGGCATGAACCGCCTTGTGGCGCTGCTCACAGGCCAGATGTTTGAGGTGGACGGCAAGAATCGTTTCAAGGAAGAGTTTGTCACCTGCGGGGGCATAGCCCTGTCGAATGTGGACCCCTCCACATTGGAATGCCGCAGCCATCGGAACCTGTATTTTGCCGGTGAGGTGCTCGATGTGGATGCCGTGACGGGCGGCTTCAATCTGCAGGCTGCCTGGACCATGGGGCAAGTGGTAGCCAGGAGCATTGGGGAAGGGGGGTGAGATTTTCGAGAAGTTCTAGACTCTCGAGACCTTCGAGAAAAAGCTAGAGGCTCTAGAAATTCTAGAGCCTCCAGCCTGTTTTAGAGAAAATCACGCAGGAAAATCGTTTGCCTTGGGCAGATAGCGGTTGAGCACCAGGCTGCCCAGGAGGGCGCTGGCCACTGTGCCGCACAGGATGCCCAACTTGGCATCGTTCAGATAATCAATATGGCCGATGGGGGAATAGCTGATGTCGGCCATGAACATGCTCACCGTGAAGCCTATGCCGCACAGCATGCACACGCCCGCAAAGGCTGCCCAGTTGGCATTGCCGGGCATCTGCACGAGGCCCGAGCGGATGCTTATCCAGCTGAAGCTGAACACACCCACAAACTTGCCCACCAGCAGTCCCATGAACACACTCAGACCCACACCGCTCACCAGACTCTCAATGCCCATGCCCGAGAAGTCTACGCCCGCATTGGCAAAGGCAAAGAGCGGGATGATGATGTAGTTGATGGGGGTCTTGAGATTGTCCTCCAGGTTCTGGAGCGGACTGATGAGGTGGTCGCTGGCGCTCTCGATGCTCTTGAGCAGCGAAATCTGTTCGTCGGAGAGCAGCGCTGGCTTGTTGCGGTCGGCCTTGGTCACCTCTATGATGGGGAAGAGGCCGATGTTGTGGCGGATGCGCTCAATGTAGAACTTGGTGCCGTTGCTCAGATTGGCCGGCACACAGAAGGCCAGCAGCACGCCCGCAATGGTGGAGTGGATGCCGCTGCCCTGCATGAAGTACCATAGGGCCAGCCCCACACTCACATAGAAGAGCGTGGAGCGCACCTGGCGCAGATTGCCCACTGCAAGCACGGCCACGCAGAGGAGTGCATAGAGCAGGTAGGAGGTGTCGAGATGGTCGGTATACTTGATGGCAATCACCAGAATGCCGCCCAGATCGTCGGCCACAGCCAGCGCGGCCAGGAACACCTTGAGCCCGATGGGCACCCGCTTGCTGAACATGCTGAGCACGCCCAGCGAGAAGGCAATGTCGGTGGCCATGGGGATGGCCATTCCGCGCTCGGCCAGCGGGTCGTTGAGCGTGAGCCCACAGAGGAAGAAAAAGATGATCACAGGCACAATCATGCCTCCACATGCGCCTATGACGGGCAGCATCGCCTTCTTTACCGAGGACAGCTCGCCACACAGCACCTCGCGCTTGATTTCCAGTCCCACACTGAGGAAGAAGATGGCCATAAGGAAATCGTTGATAAACGCTCCCAGGGTCATGGGATGCCCTGCATGGGCAAAAAGGTTGAAGCCGCCCAGACTCAGCTGCACGGGCAGTGTCCACAGATGTTTGTAGAATTCACGCGTGGCGTCCAGATTGGCCACCACCAGTGCCAGCAGGGTGGCTGCCACCAGCAGGATGCTACTGTTCACATACTTGCGTATGGTGCTGATAAAAGCGTAGTTGTTGAAGCTTTGTGCCATTGTCCTTTTGTTTTTTTGTTGTATGAATGGATGTCAGCCTTGCAGACATTCATCGATGAATGCCTTGATGGCCGGATAGTTCTGTTCGATGCTCAGCAACAGGTGGTACTGGTTGTTGGCGCGCACGAAGTTGTGGGTGGGGTACTGGCACTTCCAGTACTTGTCGCCGCTCAGGTAGTCCCAGAGGAAGCGCACACACTGCATGTAGGGGAACAGAGCCACGGCATAGGGCAGGTTCTCAATCTCCACAGGCAGCAGGAACTGGCCGGCACTCTTGAGGTAGCCTTTGGTGAATGCCTTGTAGATGTCCATGTTGAAGGCCACCTTGTCCATCTCGGGACAGTCCTCGGCCACCATGTTGGCGCCAGTGCGCAGGAAGTCGCCGTAGTCCGAGAAGATGAAGTTGGGCATCACCGTGTCCAGGTCGATGACGCAGAGCACCTGGTCCTTGTCGTCGAAGAGCATGTTGTTCACCTTCGTGTCGCAGTGGCACACACGCTTGGGCAGCACGCCCTCACGTCCCATGCGTTCGGCCTTGCACATCTCTTCGGCGCGTGCCTCTATGCCTGCCAGCAGTTCCTGCACCTGGGGCTCCTGCACGCGTCCGGCAGGGTCGGCCTTCACTACCTCGCGCAGCTGCTGCAGGCGGAACTCCATGTTGTGGAAGTCCTTGATGGTTTCGCCCAGCTCTACGGGGATGTCGGCCAGCATCGACTGGAACTCGCCGAAGGCCAGGCCTGCGGCATAGCTGCTCTCGGGGTTCACCGCCTGCTTGGTGATGGTGTCGGGGATGAACACCATGATGCGCCAGTACTGCCCGTCCACTATGGCATAGAGCTGTTCCTTGTCCTCCTTCACGGGGATGAAGGTGAGCACCCTGCGGTCGATGTCGTCGGCTCCCTTGGCCTCCAGCTTGGCGCGGATGTGGGTGGTCACGGCATAGATGTTGCGCATCACCATGGCCACATCGGGGAACACATTGTCGTTGACGCGCTGCAGCACGTAGTTGGGGCAGTCGTCCTCCTCGGTGACTACGCGGAGTGTGTCGTTGATGAGCCCGGCTCCCAGGGGTTCAATCTTGCTCACTGTACCTTTGATTGCGAATTGCGACACGATGTCGCGAAGCTTGTCTTGATTCATGGTCTTTCTTTTTTTTGTTGTTTTTAGTGTTAGTTTATGTGTAGTTGTTCCTGTCTATTTGATGTCTGTCTGCATCTTCTCGGGCATGAGGGTGCCCGTCTGGGGGGCACCGTCGGCGGCCATGCCCTCCACGCTCACGGCCACGCGTGTGGTGCTGCTGTTGTTCCAGCATTCCACCCGGGCCTGGCCCTGTGCGTCCAGCTTCAGGTCGGGGTTCCAGTAGAGCGTGCGGCGGTAGTCTTTGGTCTCGGGCAGCGGCTTGCGGCTGTAGTCGGGCTGATAGAAGTCCTCGCACACGGCAAACCCGTTGAGGATGTAGCGGCGGTCGCGGTACACGGCACGGCGGCCCTCGTTGGGCAGCAGGCGCAGGTCGATGGTCACCTCCGGCTGGTTGCTCTGCTTATAGGTGGGGTCACCCTCGCGGCGGGGGCAGTAGTCGGTGTAGATATACACCTTGTCGAGCATCGTCAGATGGTTGTAGCGGTCGCGCTCCTTGTCGCTCATGTTATAGGTTGGGGGGCGGGTGTCGAAGCGGTTCACGATGGTGTATCTCCGCTCCATGTTCATGTCGCCGATATAGGTGCGTGCCAGGTTCTGGGCAAAGCCGGCATAGCTGGTGTATACGCCCGTATTGAACCCTGCGTCGCACACCTCGTTGAAGGCCGTATAGGCATCCACCACGAAGGCGGGCTTGCTGGCGGTGAAGCCGCGTTTGATGCTGCGGCGCGTGCCCACGGTAATCTGCTTCAGCGTGTGTGTGCCGTCGGCCTCCTGGGTGATGGTGCCGTCGGTGCCCACTACGCCCGCGGTCATGGTGTTGCAGTGGTACCACCCGTAGGGCTTCACAAAGCGCGGATGGATGGGGGTGAGCTTCACGTAGAACTCGGGGTAGTTGGGTTCGCCGTTCCCGTCCTCTGCCTCTTTCACCCAAAGGGGTGGCTGGCCGCCGTTCCACTTGGTGGTGTCCGATGCTCCCAGAAAGAAGAAGCACTGGTCGAAGAAGCGGGGGCTCTCTATCTTGAACGTGCCCTTTTCGGTGTCCACCTCGCCCACCACGCCCTCGCTGGCGCCGGGCTTCACGAATTCGGCGTGCATGCGCACTTCGTGCTTGAGGTTGCTCTCCTTCTGGTAGAACTTGTCGGCGGCCTCGTTGGTGCGTGGCTTGTCGGCGGGCACCAGGTCGTTGCTGTTCTGTGAGCCGGTGTTTTCGGTCATCGTGTCGCCCATTCTCGCCACAGCCTTCTCGAACTCCTCGAACTGTAGGGCTGCGCCCTCCGCCTTGTAGCGGTTCACCTGGCCCATCATCAGGGGCGTGCGTTCGGGCATGTGGTTGAGCACAAATTCGCCGGGCACGGCCATCGTGCGCCAGTCATACCTGCGCCATCCCTGTATCATCAGCAGCAGGTCCAGGTCCTGGGCGCGCTGTGCGTCGTCGGCCTCAAAGTAGTAGCGCGGATTCTCCACAAAACCCTTTATCTGGCTGCTCAGGAGCATCTCGCTCAGCATGTTGGCGTTGTCATAGAGGGCTTCGGTGGTGGCTGCGTCGCGCACGGCCACGCTCAGTGTGCTTCCCGGTGTGCCCTGCAGGGTCATGCTGATGGCCTGGAAGGGCTCGTATCTGTCTTTCACACCGCCTATCTCCACGTTTTCGGCCTTGAAGCCGGGCTGGCGCACAAACACCATGCGGTCGGCATACACGCGCCCCTGTGCGTCGAATACCGTTATCTGGGCAATGCCGGTGGGCCATTCCGAGGTGTCGAACGTCACGGTGCGGTCGGCGCCCGCTTCCGTCTGGCGGAAGTCGGAGAGCATCCCCTCGTGCATCACCGTCACACCCAGTTCCAGTCCCTGTGTGGCGCCTGCCGTGTGCAGGGCCAGCTCCATCGTGCCCTTTCCTGGCTTGGCCGTCAGGCCGCATCCCTCGTCCTCTGCCTTGGGCAGGTCCTCTGTGGCGGTGCCGCCGTCCCATGCAAAGGTGGCCGTATACTTCTGTCCCGCCTGGGGCGTGAAGGTGACGCAGCCGCGTCCGCGCTGCTGGGCTTTGGCTTCGGCCACCTGCTGCCCGCTGCCGTCCTTCACTGTGAGGGTGCCGGCCGTGTGGCGTCCGTCCTCGTCGTTGGCCTCAAAAGCCACCCTGCATGGTGCTCCGGCCACCAGATGGCCTCCTTCCGGGAAGAACTTCAGATCCACCTTGGCTGCCTTCTCCTGCTGCTTGAACACACGGCTCATGGGGCGCAGGGTCATGTCGGGTGTGTAGTCGCCGGGAGCCAGAGGCTTGTCGTAGACGGGGAACACGCGGCTGTAGAGCTTGTCGTAGTCGCGATAGTACTGCTGGCTCATCTGTTTGCT
>JAEDIG010000099.1 GCA_016292545.1 Bacteroidaceae bacterium | reverse complement strand
GCCATTCAAGCGTGGCTTGATGGCCCTCGGCTTGGCGTCGGTTGCCCCTTCGGGGCGTGCTAATACGCTCATTCACAACGAAATTAAACTTGCAAAAGTTGAATTACTACTACCTTATGGTAATGCGCACAGAGCCCTTGCTCTTGCCGCCAGCGACATTGCTGGTGACGGGACGGATGTAGCCGTTTGACACAGAACCGGTTGACGTGTCGCTTCCATCGTATGCGTTGTCGCCCTGGGCACTGTAGTCATAGTCGCCCACAAAGGTCACCACCACACTGGTGGCACTGTCGGGCACATAGAACCTAAACTGCGGGTCGTCGGGTTCCATGTCGTAACAAACGGTCTGATATGTGGGGTCGCTTTCCACACGGCCCGTGCCGTTTTCCGTGGCATAGTCATAATAATAGCTCCACGTGTATCTGGCGTGATAGATGAGCGTGCCCTTCTTGGACTGGCGGGCATACACCGTCACCGAATCGCCGGGGCTGGCCGTCTTGGGGGCATCAAACCCCTCAAAGGTTGGCATGTAGGAATGTGCATCGGAATCGGAGCAAGCCGTGGCCAATGCACACAGGCCCATACAGGCCGCCACCGCATAAGACAAATAAGTTTTCTTCATATTATAATATTTAATTTCTTTAGTTCTGTATATAGAAGTTGCACAGGCAGGCCCATGACATTGTAGAACGAACCTTCAATCCTTGTCACACCAATGTAGCCAATCCACTCCTGTATGCCGTAGGCACCGGCCTTGTCCATCGGCGAAAAACGGTCCACATAGCTGCGGATTTCCTCCTCGCTGAGGGCGGCAAAGGTGACATGGGTGACACTGGAGAAAGAATGGGTCCACTGGGATGTGGTGAGTGCCACACCCGTCACCACCTGGTGCGTTTGTCCGCTGAGCAGACGCAGCATCCTGCATGCATCCTCCGCATCCGCGGGTTTGCCCAGCACCTGGCCGCCGATCCACACGATGGTGTCGGCAGTAATAAGCAGCTGGTCGGCATCCACCTTGTATCCCTTGGCCTTCTGGAGGGCGATATGCTGCGGAATCTGCTCACACGGCAATCCCGAGGGAAACGATTCGTCGATGCCCGGGGCAGCCACCACCTCAAAGCCGAGTCCCAGCGAGGTGAGCAACTCGCGCCGGCGCGGAGAGGCCGAACCAAGCAATATCTTCTTTGTTGTAGTCATAATTCTGTATCCGTTTTGCAATTACCAGCCAAAAGCCTTGCGGTCGGCCATCCATTTTCCTTGGGCCCGCAGCACCTGTTCCACCACATCACGGCCACACCCGTAGCCACCCTTGCGATTGCTCACATAAAGGCTTATGTCTATAATCTCGGGGGCCGCATCGGCCGGGGCGCAAGGGCACCCGCACCTGCGCATCACCTCATAGTCGGGTATGTCGTCGCCCATATAGAGCACTTCCTCGTCTGTGAGGCCGTATTTCTGGAGCAACTGGTCATAGACCGTAATCTTCACTGAACACCCGAGGCAGACATCAGTGATGCCCAGCCCTTCGTATCTGTGACGAACGGCCTCCACCCTGCCGCCGGTGATGATGGCCACATGCAGTCCCTGCTTCACGGCCAGCTGGAGCGCATAGCCGTCCTTGATGTTCACCGTGCGCATGGGGGTGCCCTCGTGGTCCATCCCGATTGTTTCCGCACTCAGCACACCGTCTATGTCGAACATGAGTGCCTTTATCTTCTTCAAGTCATAGTTTATCATCCTTGCTGTTTTCTATGGGTTCTGTAATTGGTGTCGCATGCAGGGCTATTCGGTATACCGATGAATGTGCCTGCTCAGCAGACTGTAGATTTGCTTCAGGTCATCATCGTCCAGCATGTCGAGATGGCGCTGCATCACCGTCTGGTCATAGCGGACTGCCGGACCCGTTTGTGCCTCGCGGGGCGTGAGATCATGCACCTTGCGTGCCGTTTCGTCGATGAGCGGGAGCATCACTTCAAAAGGAATGCCATGGCGGGCAAGCACACGTGCACACACATCATACATGTGGTTGGAGAAATTGCAGGCAAACACGGCTGCCACATGCAGATAGCGCCTGCTGTCGCTGTCCATCTCATACACATTGGCCCCCATGCTCTCTGCCAACCCGCGGAGCAAGCCGGCATCGGAAGGCGACTCGATGAACACAGGCAACCCCGTGAAAGGCATTTCGCGTTGTTTGCTGAAGGTCTGCATGGGATAGAACACTCCCCTGCGGAGCATGGGCAACACGTCCAGCGGCATGCTGCCCGCCGTATGCACGAACAGGGCTCCTGCCCCCACGCGGGAACAACCGGGAGCGACCTTGCGCCGCAGGCTGTCATAAAGGCGGCACGCCACCTCCTCCAGCACCTGGTCGCGCACGCTCAGGATATAGAGCGAGGCCTCGGAAGTGACATCCTCCAGCCGGCTGATGGGTTCGCAGCCCAAGCGCCCGGCCAATGCAGCTGCACTCTCCTCCGTGCGGCTGAAGACCTGCACCACACGGTGGCCACTTTTCTGAAGGGCCAGGCAAAGCTGGGTGGCCAGGTTACCGGCTCCGATAGAGACTATTTCCATTCCGTCACCTTGTCCCATAAGAGGCGGTCCTCGTTGAACGGTTTGCGCTCCATGCCCTTCTGCCCCAGGGCCACGATGCTGAGCACACGCAGATGGGCAGGAAGCTGCAATATGTCGCGCACCACATCTTCTGCCGGTGTGCCCTCGGCCGTCTGGCGGTCGCGCACCTGAATCCAGCAACTGCCTATGCCCAGGTCCTCGGCCTGGAGCAGCATCATGGTGGAAGCCACGGAGGCATCCTCAATCCACACGTCGCTCACCGAAGGGTCGGCCAGCACGACCACGGCACAGGGTGCACCGGCCAGGAAATCGGCGCCCACCTGCTTGCAACGGGACAGGCGCTGCAGGGTGTCGCTGTCCTTCACTACCACAAACTGCCAGCAGTGCGACCCCTTGCTGCTGGGAGCCATCAGGGCAGCACGAAGAATGGCGTGCAATTCCTCCTGGGTGAGAGGAACCGGCAAAAACTTACGCATCGAACGGCGTATTTTTATCAATTCACTGAATTTTTCCATATATTTGTTGTATATTTGCGGCCAATAATTGATGCAAAGGTAAGAAAAAGTTGCCAAGCTATATACAATTCGCGCGCTTTTTTTCGTTTATTTATAAGATGAGAGCATATTATATATTAATTATGGTATACATGAGCCTTGCCAGCACCACCCTGTGGGCACAGGACTCACCAGACACGCTAGGCGTGGAACTCCACGGACGCGTGACAGACGAAGAGCAGGAGCCCGTCCCGATGTGCCTTGTGCGCATTGAGGGACAGGCAGCATCCGCCATGGCCGGTGCGGACGGCAAGTACAGCATCCGGTTCCGCACGGCCGACAGTGTGGCGGTTGTATACAGCATGTTGGGATTCGAAACGCGCAGGCGTGTGCTCAAGAAGCCCCGCGGAAGGCTTACCCTCAACATCGTGATGCGCCCGAAGGACAGCGAACTCAGCGAAGTGAATGTGGTGGACACACGCAGACAGATGACCTCCACCCAGGAGCTCAACACCAAGGACCTGAAGCGCATGCCTTCCACCACAGGCAATGCAGTGGAAGAACTGGTGGCCACACAGGCCGGAGTGAGCACCCACAACGAGCTCAGCAGCCAATACAATGTGCGCGGTGGCTCCTTTGACGAGAACTGTGTCTACATCAACGGGATAGAGGTGTATCGTCCCTTGCTCATCAGCAGCGGACAGCAGGAGGGGCTCTCGGTCATCAACAGCGACATGGTGGAAAAGGTGAACTTCTCTGCCGGGGGCTTCGATGCCAAGTATGGCGACAAGATGAGCAGTGTGCTCGACATCACCTACAACCGTCCCAAGAAGACGGAGGCCTCCCTGCAGGCATCGTTGCTCGGTGCCAGTGCCTACGTGGGGGTGGGCAAGCAGAAGGTGGCCCTCTCGCAAGGCCTGCGCTACAAGACCAACCAATACATGCTGGGCAGCCTGGAGACAAAGGGCGAATACAGTCCTTCGTTTCTCGACTACCAGGCCTACCTGAGCTGGCAACCATCGTCCCGGTGGCAGGCCGACATCATTGGATATATCAGCCACAACCAATACGATTTCCAGCCCAAGAACAGGGAAACGAAATTCGGCACACTGGAAGACGTGAAGAGTTTCACCGTATATTTCGACGGCCAGGAGGCAGACCAGTTCGACACCTTCTTCGGAGCCTTCACCCTGAGCAGGAAATGGGGCAGGCAGAGCTCCCTCAGCCTGTCGGCCTCCGCCTTCACCACACGCGAGCACGAGAACTACGACATTCAGGGGCAATACTGGCTCGACGAGGCCGGAAGCGAAGAGCAGCTGGGCGTGGGCACCTATATGGAACATGCGCGCAACAGCCTGAACAGCCACACACAGGCCCTGAAACTGGCCTTCGACCATCGGCGGGGCAATCATCATTTTCAAACCGGCCTGCTGTGGAAGCACAGCCTGGTCAGGGAGAACAGCCGCGAATGGGAATACCGCGACTCCAGCGGCTACAGCATGCCCCACGACGGACAGAACCTGCAGGTCATCTATAACCTGAAGAGCAATGGCCAGGTGAACAGCCACCGCATGGAGTTCTATGCCGAAGACACCTGGCGCAAGGAGAGCAAGGCTGGCATCCTGAGCCTGAACTACGGCGCACGCCTCAGCTACTGGGACTGGAACGGCGAGTGGCTTTTCAGCCCCAGAGTGAGCATGGGCTTTGTGCCCGCCGGAAACGACAAGTTCACCTTCCGGCTGGCCACAGGCATGTATTACCAAAGCCCCTTCTACAAGGAACTGCGCGACACCGTCACCACCAATGGAGCCACCACCGTGTCGCTGAACAAGCACATCAAGTCGCAGCGTTCCTTCCAGGTGCTGGGAGCTGTGGAATACAAGTTCCTGCTGGCAGGCCGTCCGTTCAAGTTCACCACCGAAGCCTACTACAAGGCACAGTCGCGGCTCAACCCCTACAATGTGGACAACGTGAAGATCGTGTACTATGGCAACAACTGTGCATCGGGCTATGTGGTGGGGGCCGACGTGAAGCTGTATGGCGAGTTTGTGCCGGGCACCGACTCCTGGATCAGTTTCGGCCTGATGAAGGCGCAGATGAGCCTGAACGGGAAGAGCATCCCCCAGCCCACCGACCAGCGCTATAACATCAATTTCTTCTTCAGCGACTATTTCCCCGGCACCACACGATGGAAGATGAACCTGAAGGCCTCCTTTGCCGACGGTCTGCCCTTTGGTCCGCCCCACACGGGACTGGAGCGCAATGTCTTCAGGGCCCCGGCCTACAGGCGTGTGGACCTGGGCATGAGCTACCGCCTGCTCTCCGAAGAAGACACCTCGCGCAGGCGCAAGGTGGTGCGTAACATCTGGCTGGGACTGGACTGCTTCAACATCTTCGGCCTGAACAATGTGAGCAGCTACTATTGGGTGACAAACATCAGCAACCAGCAATATGCAGTGCCCAACTATCTGACGGGACGCATGGTGAATGGCAGAATCCTGATAGATTTCTAACAGAATTCTTTGCCAGTTCGATGAAAAAGCATAACTTTGTACGAGATTTGACAACAAAACACCATATTATAAGTTACAATCATTATGAAAATTTCACGCATTGAACATCTTGGTATTGCCGTGCAGAGCATCGAGGCAGTACGTCCCTACTTCAAGGATGTCCTGGGTCTGGACATCTACAAGGAAGAGGTAGTAGAAGACCAGAAAGTGAAGACCGCCTTCATGAAGGTGGGCGAGGTGAAGCTGGAACTGCTGGAGCCCACATGCCCCGAGAGCACCGTACAGAAGTTCCTGGACAACGGTGGCCGCGGCATCCATCACATTGCCTTCAAGGTTGAAGACGGTGTAGCCGACGCACTGGCCTACTGCGATGCACAGGGCATCCGCCTCATCGACAAGGCTCCCCGCAAGGGTGCCGACGGTCTGCAGATTGCATTCCTGCACCCGAAGAGCACCTGCGGCATTCTCACAGAGCTCTGCGAGGAATAAACCGTTTGCTGTCACAGACAATCCTGGGTGTTCCATAAATCGGGCCGCGGCTGCTCGGCAGCCGGATGCGCCGATTTATAGAACACCCTTTTCAATCCCAATCAATGAAAATGAAAAACTACACATGGATGGCTGCATGTTGGCTCTGCAGCCTTTGTTCCTCAATGGCATCCGCCACATCCACCACATCGGCTGCCGCCAACACTGATACAGTATACGTGTCGGCCACAGGCATCGCAGCCCAAGCCGACGGCACACTCTCCCATCCCCATTCCTCCCTCCAGGAGGCCATCCGCCAGCATGCCACCAAGGGCAACAAGGCAGACACCCTGTGCATTCTGGTGGCAGCAGGCGATTACTACATGGACCGCCCCATCGTCGTCAACGAAAAGGTCACACGCCCGTTGCATATCCGTGCACAAGCAGGCGAAAAGCCGCGCATGATAGGCGGCCTGCGTGTCGACGGATGGCAGCCCTGCGAGGACGGTCTCTATCGCGCCTACGTTCCCGAGGTGAAACGCTACGGGATGCGCTTCGAGCAGTTCTATGTGGATGGCAAGCGTGCCATCCCCGCCCGCACTCCCAACGAGAAATGGTTCTTTGTGAAATCCTCACGCGAGACACCCTTTGTGCAAGGAGCACGTGCCGCCTCATACGCCGTGCAGCAAATCAATTTCGACGAGGCCGACTGGAGCGCGCTGCACAATGTCTCTCCCGGCAGGCTCAAAGGCATGACCTTCCGTTTCTACCACAAATGGGACATCACCCGCAAGGCACCGGCCTATATCGAAGCCGACTCCTCACGTATATGGCTGGAGGGAGCAGGCATGAAACCCTGGAACCCCATCACCAAAGGCTCACGCTATTTCCTGTATGGCTGCCGTGCCGCACTGGATGCACCGGGCGAGTGGTGGCTCGACCAGAAAGAGGGCTACCTCTACTACAAGCCCCGCACGGGTGAACGCATGAATGAGGTGGAATGCATCGTTCCGGCCCTCCACCAATGGCTGGTGGTCAAGGGGAAACCCAATCAGCCTGTGCGCCACTTGCACATCGAGGGACTGACGTTCTGCTACACCTCCTATCTCATACCCGACGGGGGCGAGGAGCCCATGCAGGCGGCGGCCTCCACCGAAGCTGCTGTGCTGATGGACTTTGCAGAAGACTGCACCCTGCACGACTGCGAACTGCTCCACACCGGGGCATACGCCCTGTGGCTGCGCCAAGGGTGCTACCGCAACCAGATAACCCACTGCTACATGGCCGACCTGGGCTCAGGTGGCATCAAGGTGGGCGAACCCTGGTGGCGCGCCTCGGAAAGGACGTTGACTTCGGAAACCCTCATCGACAACAACATCATCACCGATGGCGGTCATGAACAGCCCTGCGGCGTGGGAGTGGCCCTTTTCCATACATCCCACAACCAGGTGACCCACAACGAGATTTCCCACCTGCTCTACTCGGGTGTATCCGTGGGATGGGTATGGGGCTACAACAATCCCCAACCGCAGTCCATTGCCGCACTGGCCGACGACAACCGTTCCGTCACCGTGAAGGTGCCGATGGTGAGCCCTGCCACCCACAACCAGATACTCCATAACCACATCCATCACATCGGAGCCGGAGAACTGTCCGACATGGGAGCCGTGTACACACTGGGCGAGTCGGAAGGCACCCGTGTGTGCTACAATGTGATACACGACGTGTGGTCATACGACTATGGAGGATGGGGACTCTACACCGATGAAGGTTCCACCGGGGTGGAGATGTCGCACAACCTGGTGTACCGCTGCAAGAGCGGTGCCTTCCACCAGCACTACGGAAAAGAGAACCGCATAGAGCACAACATTCTGGCATTCTCCCATGTCCACCAGTTGCAGCTCACACGCAGCGAGCCTCATCTGTCGTTCCATTTCCGCCACAACATCATCCTCTTCGACCGCGGGGAGGTGCTGGCCGGTGCATGGGATAAAGCGCAGACCGACATGGACTACAACCTCTATTGGAACATGGCGGGCGACATGCCCAAGGTGATGGGAAAATCCTTTGCCGAATGGACACAGCAGCATGAGCCCCACTCCGTATGTGCCGACCCGATGTTTGCAGATGCAAAAGCCGACAACTTCACCTTCACCTCGAAACGTGCGGCCAAGCGCATCAAGTTCCAGACCACGGACTTCTCACAGGCCGGCGTTTATGGCAGCGATGAATGGTGCAAAAAGGCACAGCAGCCCTGACTCTGTGATATATCATGTCAGCCCTACAGGTTTTTAACGATTACACAACACTAAGAAAGGGCGCTTCTTCATTTGTACAGGTCAAACTATTTCCAGTTCTGAAAGCAATCCAGCATTCCACGCCCAAAGGGACGTTGTCCCGATGTCGCGCCCCGGAGGGGCAACCTGCTACTAGCCCAGGGCAGAATGGAGCGGAGCGCAATGGCACCCTGGGTCATCACACCACACACAACAACACTACGCCCTGAAGGGGCAAAAGCAGGACTATATGTCAGGGATAACATCAATAACCTTACTGATAGTCTGGCTTTTGCCCCTACTTTAATTTTGCGGTACTGTCTTCTGGTTATTACCCTATCCTCCATTATGATGCCTCTACAGGGTGCTCCTCCATTTGTACAGGTCGCGTCTTTTTTTTGAACACCCTATGTTTAAGGGCTTTCCAAGCCATTAACTAGCGGCTTTGCACCAGAATAACAGGCGATAAAAATCATTTCAGGAAGATAAGGATTTCATTAAATTTAGATGTTTTAACCCATATCCGTTTGGTGGTTTAAGAAAAAAGATGTAGTTTTGTGGCAAAAATCAATAAAAGGAGAGCGGTATGGCACAGAGAGAAAACAGATACATCAACGTACTGACGGACTACGGCTTCAAGAAGGTCTTCGGCGACAAGGAGGTGATGACAGCCTTCCTGACCGACCTGT
>JAEDIG010000098.1 GCA_016292545.1 Bacteroidaceae bacterium | reverse complement strand
GCAAAAAAAATCGCATTTCCGGGAAAAATGCGGAAGACCTCGCGTGCGCGTAATATATTATGGTATGGCCTTATTTCGCATAAGACACCGAACGTGTCTCTCGAATGACTGTAATCTTAACCTGGCCAGGATAGGTCATCTCATTCTGTATCTTGGTTGCAATCTCACCACTGAGTTTCTCGGTCTGCTCATCGTCAATTTTGTCGGCACCCACAATGACTCGAAGTTCACGGCCTGCCTGAATGGCATAGGTCTTGACAACGCCTGGATAACTCATCGCTATATTCTCAAGATCCTTAAGACGCTTAATGTATGCCTCCACAATTTCACGTCGTGCACCAGGACGTGCGCCACTGATTGCATCACACACCTGAACGATGGGTGCAAGGAGGGAAGTCATCTCCATCTCGTCATGATGGGCACCAATGGCATTGCATATATCCGCCTTCTCCTTGAAACGTTCAGCCAGTTTTGCTCCATAAAGAGCATGCGGCATTTCAGGCTCCTCATCAGGCACCTTGCCAATATCATGCAGAAGGCCTGCACGCTTGGCCTTCTTGGGATTCAGTCCAAGTTCACTAGCCATCACAGCACACAGATTGGCCGTTTCACGTGCATGCTGCAAAAGATTCTGGCCATAACTGCTACGGTATTTCATCTTGCCCACAATGCGAATGAGTTCCGGATGCAAGCCATGAATACCAAGGTCAATGGTGGTCCGCTTTCCTGTTTCAATAATTTCCTCTTCCACCTGATGTTTAACCTTTGCCACGACTTCCTCAATACGTGCCGGATGAATACGTCCATCAGCCACCAACTGGTGAAGGGCGAGTCTGCATATCTCTCGGCGGACAGGATCAAAGGCGCTAATCACGATCGCTTCCGGCGTGTCGTCAACTACGATTTCTACGCCCGTTGCCGCTTCAAGAGCACGGATATTACGTCCTTCCCGACCAATAATGCGTCCCTTAACCTCATCGTTTTCAATATGGAATACTGTCACACTATTCTCAACAGCAGTTTCCGTTGCCACACGCTGAATGGTTTGAATAATAATCCTTTTAGCCTCTTTGTTGGCAGTCAATTTGGCATCATCCATGATTTCATTGATATAGGCCTGCGCACTTGTCTTCGCCTCGTCAGTCATTGATTCAATGAGCTTTTCGCGTGCCTGCTCAGCACTCAAACCCGAAAGTTCCTCAAGTTTGGAACGTTCCTGCTCTATCAACTCCGCCTGACGCATATCAATCTCCTCTTCCTTTCTTTGCAGCAAGGATTCCTGTGTCTCAAGACGCTGACGCAAGCTATCATTCTCTTGTTTCCTGCGGTTCAACTCGTCCTGCCGCTGGTTCAGGGTAAGCTCACGCTGCTTGATTCGGTTCTCCGCATGCTGAATCTGCTGGTTCCGCTGCTGTACTTCTTTTTCTAGTTCGGCCTTCTTACTAAGGAATTTCTCCTTCACCTCCAGAAGTTTCTTTTGTTTTAGCACCTCAGATTCCTTGTCGGCAACCATACGTGCCTCTTCCCGCAAAGCCTTCCTTTTAGCGGGAACCGCAAAAAAATACCAAACAGCCAAAAGGAGCAGGAAAAATACCAGCCCTACAGCTAATGCAATTATAATAGGTAGTGTCATGTTTGTTGTATAAATTAAAAATTAATAATCGGAGTCATTTCTTCATTTGATTGGTTGACACAAGGGCAGACTCCACATCGTCGAGCAAAGGAGACAATCTATCCAGGATGGGCTGTACACTAAGATTCATCTCCTGCCGTTTGCACGTCATTGCAAGATCGAACAATGTCATCACCAGATGCATGTCCTCTCCCTGGCCCCGATAGCCATTTGAATAAAATGCATATCGGTCCTTCATGAGTTTCTCTGCCTGTCGATAGGTGTATTCCTCTTCGGGTGCAACATTGATTGGCATCACCCAACGACCCAGCTTTAGTGTTATGGATAGTTTGTTTCCTTGATTACTCATTGATTTCATCAGACGTTGTGGACTTGAGCATAGCAATACACTTGTCTACCTCACGTACCAATTTGTTTATTCTCTGGCGATTCAGTCTTTTGTCGTCATCACATAGTTCTATGTATTTGGCCATCTTAAGATGGTCATACTGTCGCCTTAACTGCTCATTCTCTTCACGCAACCGGCTCTGCTCCTGCTCAGCATCCTCCAGTTCCTGCCGCAGGCCGTTACATTCAACAGCCAGCTGATTATATGCCAGGACCAACTGACGGGTCCTGGTTTCCAGCCGAACAAGGAGAGATTTCAATTGCGCATCCATCACATTTCAAATAGCTAATCCTCGGCTTTCTTCTGAGGCTCTTTCTTTGCAAGCATCACCAGGGAATGGACATATTCGGTCATCCACGCCTCGCTGTATCCCAGCATGTTCTGGTACTTACGGATAGAGACACATGCACGTCTCACACCATCGTCCTTCCAGTCGTTCTTGGTCAGGATGTCATGAATCTGCTTTGCCACCATCTGCCTGAGTGCTTTATGGAAGAAGCTAGGCAAACGGAATTTCCACTGCATGAGATTACTCATCAACATCATCAGATCCTGACTAAAACCCTGGAAGGAAAGCAGGTATGACTGTACATCCTGAATCCTCTTGCAACGTTTCTTGATACTGGCATCTATCTCCACGAAGAACTCTGGAGAGAGACCATAGATGTCCTGTATCAGTTTCCTACAATGTTTCTTCTCTGCTAAACCCAACTTATTGTTGAGCGTAGTCACATGATAAGTCTGCTTGAAGATGCGCAAATCGGGCAATGCCGCCAGATTGTTTATACCAACCTGTGCCGCCATGGATGCCTGATAATATACGCGTATAAGAAGCATGAAATCCTCCATGCCTCCCACAACTGGCTTATCTTCTGATTTCCTGTGAAATAATTTTCCTATTATCGACATATTTTTACTAAATTAAAGGTCTTCTGACATGGAGTCATAGCCTTATGTTATTTTCTTTAATTATTTAATATGCATTCGTTTCCTTATGAAAAAGGGTGTTGAAAAAAGTACGGAGAATCAGGCGCACATCCAACCAGAACGACCAATGTTCCACATACCAGATATCGGCATGTACACGTTTCTCCATAAGTTCAAGTTCCTTGGTCTCACCACGGAAGCCATTCACCTGAGCCCAGCCCGTAATGCCCGGCTTCACCCAATGTCGAATCATATATTGATTGATTAACTTACTGTAAGATGCCGTATGAGCCGTCATGTGGGGGCGAGGCCCCACCACCGACATGCTCCCCAAGAATACATTAATAAACTGCGGCAGTTCGTCTATGCTCATGCGACGCATAAAGTCACCAAAGGGGAATTTTCGAGGATCATTAAGAGTAGCCTGCATAGTATCAGCCTGTTCATTGATATGCATGGACCGGAACTTGAGCATTTTGAAGTCCTTCCCATCCAGCCCAGTCCTCTTCTGTACAAAGAACACTGGCCCCGGGCTCTGCCGTTTTATCTTGATGGCCACAATCAGATATATTATAGGGAACAGGGTTGACAGGAACAATGCACTCACAAAAATATCCAGTAAACGTTTCAGGAGCCGATTGCTTAAAGTGCCCAAAGGCTCTGCCATCGGAGAAAGCATGATACATGAGCCCATGTAAGAAGCAACCATGTTGCGATGCAAAGAGCTGACATACAACGGTAATGCGAAGTAATGCGCACCCACATTCATGCACTTTCTGAACAATGCCATGGATTCCTCCTTCCCCATTGAACCCGGCGAGCAATATACTGTATGTATGGGATTGTCCAATGAAATATAATCAACAGCCTCTGCCGTCGTCCCCAACAGTTTCAAGCCATCAGGCAGCACAGCACCTTCGTCATCGGTGAAAACGCCGTCGACCGTAAACCCATATTCACCACGGCACAGATTGGAATAAAGATTTGACATCTCATCCATGTTGCCCACCATTATCACATGTTTTCTGGATTGCGACCTGCTGCGAAGATGCTTCACCAATACACGAAGGCTCAAACGCTCAATGACAAGGAGCACCGTCAGGAGCGCATAAAACAGAAGCAGCAGATACCTGTTTACCATCAGATGATTGAGAAGGCCCAACACGGATGCATACGAAAGCAAAGCAAAAAAGGCGGTCAACACACCACGCGCAAATATCTTTTCCCCATCCACAACTCGATGCAAAAGAATGGGGGGATAGAAAAATGCCACAAAGCCATAGCTCAACACCAGCAACAACATGTAGGACCGCATCTTTATAACCGGGACAATGTCCGGCATAAAACGATGCAGCATAAAATATGACGCCAGAAAACAGCCACACGTAACCACTAAATCACATGCTATGATGGCCGCTCTGGATATATTAGACTCTTCTATATTGAATTTACTCATTATTCCACAATAAAATGCGTTGTTTTCCTGCAAAGTTAACAATAACTGGGCATATTACAAACTTTTTTGCCTATATTTTATGGGAGAATACTCAAAAAAAGCATGTAAACAGTCTCCATAAAGATTTTTTTTACTACTTTTGCACTGAATTCATCCTTTTAAGGTAAGAAACATGACACAGAAAACATACCATACCATATTATTCTTCCTATGCCTCCCCTTATGTGCGTCTGCACAAACGATCCGGATAGGTGAGGATATTGAATACCATGCCGAAGAAACATCGGTCTTCAGCAAGGGGGATTTTGCCCCTTTCTGGCTGACCAACAACCGCTACGGTCTGTCCACACAGGAAAACAACAGTAGCATCATCCGCGCCGGCATTTTCCGGAATGTAGATGCCGATAGCCTGCGCAACTGGCGCATTGGATATGGTGCAGATTTGGCTGTCCCTATTGGCATGGACCGGCATTTCGTATTGCAACAACTATATGCTGATTTTCAATGGAAAGCACTTCGTCTGAACATAGGCCAGAAGGAGCGTCCCATGGAACTGAAGAACCAACAGCTGTCCAGCGGAGGCCTGACATCCGGTATCAACGCCCGCCCCATCCCACAGATTCGTCTGGAGCTGCCCAACTTTTTAGTTATCCCCGGCACCAGAAACTGGTTGGCCATAAAAGGGCACATCGCATACGGTGCATACACCGACAACGTATGGCAACGGGAATTCAATGACGGTGACCCACACTATCTGTATACCGCCAATTCGTTGTACCACAGCAAGGCAGGTTTCCTGAGGATTGGGAACACAGAGCGCTTCCCCCTCACCCTTACAGGAGGCATAGAGATGAGCTGCCAATTCGGTGGAGAGGCCTGGAATCTCCGTGACCGCCTCGACCACGTAGGAGAATTTGACCCCCACCAAAAGTTGGGCAGCAGCCTCAAAGACTTCTGGAATGCATTCATTCCGGGCGGGAACGATGTAAATGACGGCGACTACAAGAACGTTGCCGGCAATCAGTTGGGAAGTTGGCACTTAAGCCTCGGCTATACAGGCTATGGCTGGGGATTGAGAGCATATGCCGAGCATTTCTTCGACGACCACAGCCAGATGTTCTGGCAATATGAATGGAAAGACATGCTGTATGGGATTGAAGTCAAGTTCCCTCGCAATCCCTTTGTCAGCAGCCTCGTGTATGAGCACCTGCGCACTACCGATCAGACAGGCAGCATCTACCACGACGCCACAAGCGCGCTTCCAGTGCAGATAAGTGCCCTGGACGATTACTACAACCATCACATCTATGGTGCCTGGCAACATGCCGGTTTCACGATGGGAAGCCCTCTTATCATCTCTCCTCTTTACAACGGCGACCACAACATCACCTGCTACCACAACAGAGTGCTTGCCCACCATTTCGGCATCAGCGGCACACCATGTAGCCAAATTGGCTATCGCATTCTCTTCACTCACGAGAAGAGCCTGGGGAAATATTCCCTCCCGCTCACCGACCCACAATATGGAAATTTCCTGCTCCTGGAGGCAACCTATCACCCCACATGGTGCCATGGGCTCCATGTCACAGCCGCATACGGCCAGAACGGCGGCCAGCTGATAGGCCACAGCCGTGGTGGCATGATTACCCTGTCATACGATGGATGGATCAACAAGAAACACTAATCCCGGAACCACAATGAAAACAAGAAAGATAATCATTTGCTGCCTAATGGGCATCCTTGCCTTCTTCCACAGTTCATGCGAAACAAAATACGACCAGAATGGCAATCTGGACGGTATGTGGCAGATGCTGAGATGGGAAGACACGCAAAGCCAGACAGTGCACGCCGACAAGAGCACCGGCATCTACTACTGCTTTCAGCTCAACCTGATGAGGATATGGAAAGCCGAGAGTCCACGCACCTATTTCCTCGCCTACTTCACCCATCGGGGCGACAGCATCATCCTTGGCGATATTTTCTCCTATCCGGGCGACTCCGTCCACATAACCAGTGACCTTGCAGAATATGGAGTGCCAGAGAATGGCCGTTTCCACGTAGACAGGCTCAACTCCGACAAGATGGTTCTCAGCCACAAGACAGAGGTCCTTACCTTCCGCAAATACTAGCCGGAGCCCCCCCCCTGCCGTTCAAGCGCACATATGTGACCACCCACAACCCGGGCGGAGCGGCCTTCACAACACGAAGCGTTCCAGCGCACGCGCCACGCCGTCTTCGTCCACATCTGCTGTCACATAGTCAGCATACTGCTTCACATAGTCCGACGCATTTCCCATAGCCACGCCCAGTCCCACATGAGCCAGCATGCCCACGTCGTTGCCTCCGTCGCCAAAAGCCATCGTATCCTCAAGGCTTATCCCCAGATGCCGGATGGTTTCGTCGATTCCGGTTGATTTGTCGCATCCCTTGGCAATGACATCGGCAAAGGTGGGGTGCCAGCGTTGGGCCACACACCCAGGCAACACATGCTCCATGAGAAAAGGCTCTTCCTGCGTGTCAAAAAAAGCAATTATCTGAAGGATATCCATCTGCAAGGCATGCTCCATGCGCCCCAACTGTGGAGGATCGAGATTAAGCATGCGGAAAATCATGTCCGATGTGGGTGTATGGCTCGTGATGAACAGCTCATCGTGCGCTGCATACACCACTGGCAAGTCATGTGCCAATTGATACTCGTTCATCCGCTTTACATCCGCCTGCGGGATGGGATGATGACTGATAACCGTGCCATCTGTCAACTCGCAATGTGCACCGTTCGTCTCGATGATGCCGTCATACTCCAGATCCTCCAGATTGTCGATAAAGAGCCCCGGCCTGCCTGTAGCGATAAACACCTTCACTCCCTTTCTGCGGACAGCCTGAATGGCCTGCTTGGCAGAAGAAAGGATAGCATGTGTCTTGATGGACACCAGTGTGCCGTCAATATCAAAAAAGATTGCCTTAATTTTCATAACTGGCTGCAAAATTACAAAATTCCCATGTAACACACAAATACCAAACCCGCAAAAATGGTATAATTGAAGCAATATGCAGACCCGACACAAAAAAAATTACCGCTCGTAGTTCTCAATCGAAAAGAGTTTTGTAAATTTGCAGAACCTAATCAAGCAAACAATGTATAAAAACTACATCCTAGACCTTGGAGGCGTGTTGGTCGACGTTGACCTTGGCCTTTTGTCCTCTGGACTCGAAAAAGCTGGATTCACGAAAGAGAAGCAGCTCGCCCACAAAGAAACGCTGATTCGATGGGCCACCGACTACGAACGCGGTGCCATCTCCACACAGCAGCTATTCGACCGCCTGCAACCGTTCTGCAACCCACAGACAACGCGACAAATGCTGCTCCACATCTGGAACAGCGTCATCCTCACCTCCACACCCGAACGGCTTCAACTGGTAAAGTCGCTTGCCTCACACAGCCGTGTATTCCTACTGAGCAACACCAACGAAGCCCACTGGGAATACATCCGCCGCCATGTATTTCCCGCATGCGGATTCAAAGCGGAAGAACTGTTTGAACGCATTTTCCTAAGCTATGAAATGGGCGCGATAAAGCCTGAAACCGAGATTTACAGGATGGTTCTCGAAGCCACAGGCATCCAACCTGCCGACACGCTGTTTATCGATGACAACAAAAACAACCTGCAAGCAGCCTCCCTTTTAGGCATCCACACCAGGCATACGCTTTCGCTTTCTGCACCCGACATTCTCTAACATACCACTCATACCTCATAGAATGAAAAAAGTCCTTTTATCCGCCCTGCTGGCAGTTTCGTTTCTTCCAGCGGCCGCCCACCCCAACGGTGGCAAACAAGCAACACCGCAAGAACAAACCGCGGTCCTCACACCCGCTACTTTCCGCATTCGCGACCCGTTTGTTCTGGTAGACAAGAAGAAGAAATGCTACTACATCATCACCGCAGCACTGACCGACAGCCGCCATCGTGCCCTGCGGGCCTACCGCAGCACAGATCTTGAACACTGGCATGACGCAGGCCTCGTATACGATAGCAGCAGCGATGCACTGGCATGTGTAGACCCGGAAGAAGACATATGGTGGGCACCCGACACCTATCACTACAAAGGGCGATACTATACCTTTGTCACCAGCAGTTCCAGGGCCAACGGCATTCCGCGTTTCACCACCGCCCTCTGTTCGCACAAAAGTCCACTCGGCCCATACCGGGCAATGCACAAGGATGTCCGCCAGATTCCTCTCACACCCGATGGCGTGCAATGTATCGACGGTTCGCTCTTCGTGGACAACGATGGCACACCCTGGATTGTATACACCAAGGAATGGAACGGCCCGGAGGTGAAGAACAAGGTGGGCGAGGCCTGGGCACAGCAGCTCACCAAAAGGCTCGACGGGAAGGTGGGCAATCCCATTTTCCTTTTCCGTGCCGACGAAGCTCCCTGGGTACCGGGATTCAAGGGCGGAGGCCATGTGGTGGATGCCCCCTTCATCTGGAAAGACAAGCAGAGCGGCAAGCTCATCTTGCTGTGGAGCAGTTTCACTACCGGCGACATATATGCCGTAGGGCAACTCACTTCCGTTTCTGGCACCATCAGAGGACCCTGGAAGCATGAATCACAACCCGTATTCGTGAATGGAGGCCACCAAATGCTGTTCCACGACTTGGATGGAAACCTCAAAATGTCGCTCCACTACGACAACAACGATGCCCATCTACGCATCCTCGATGTGGAAATAAAAGATGGTCTCATTCGGGTGAAACCATAGACCCCATTAGTCCCGTACTGGCCCCTCCCCCCATACCTAATCGAGTAGGAGGTAAACGCTAATCGTAGGCGTTTATCTCCTACTTTCACGTTT
>JAEDIG010000097.1 GCA_016292545.1 Bacteroidaceae bacterium | reverse complement strand
GTCCCCTTTAACTGGGTGGCTGAGGGGGCACTTCCAGAGTGTTTTTGGTTGTTGGCGGGCTGGTGCTTTTCCCCTTTTATTTTTTCATCGCATATCCTTTATACCACTCGGCGAATCTGCGCAAGCCTACGCGCAGGGGTGTGCAGGGCTTGAAACCGAAGTCCTGCTCCAGCGGTGTGGTGTCGGCGTATGTGACAGGCACGTCGCCCGGCTGCATGGGCACGAGTTCCTTGTGCGCTTCAAAGTCGTAGTCTTCGGGAAGCACACCGGCGCGAACCAGTTCTTCCTGCAGAATGGTGACGAAATCCAGCAGATTTTCGGGTTGGTTGTTACCTATATTATATATAGCGTAGGGAGCCTCTCCCAAACCCTCCCCTGAAGGGAAGGGCTTCTTGCTCCCCTCGCCTTTAGGAGAGGGGCAGGGGGTGAGGCTGCTGAGGCCCGGAGCGTGTTGCATCACCCTTACAACCCCTTCCACAATGTCGTCCACATAGGTGAAGTCGCGCTTGCAGTTGCCATAGTTGAAAATCCTTATCGTTTCGCCCTTCACCAGCTTGTCGGTGAAGCCGAAATAGGCCATGTCGGGGCGGCCGGCCGGACCGTAGACGGTGAAGAAGCGCAGGCCGGTGCTGGGGATGTTGTAGAGCTTGCTGTAGGCATGGGCCATCAGCTCGTTGCTCTTCTTGGTGGCGGCATACAGGCTCACGGGGTTGTCCACCTTGTCATCGGTGGAGTAGGGGATTTTCTTGTTGCTGCCGTATACGGAGGAACTGCTGGCATATACCAGATGCTCCACCGCATGATGGCGGCAGGCCTCCAGGATGTTATAGAACCCAATGAGATTGCTTTCTATGTAGCTGTCAGGATTGGTGATGCTGTAGCGCACACCAGCCTGGGCTGCCAGGTTCACCACCACCTGCGGATGATAGGCTTCAAACAGGAGATTCACCATTGTTCTGTCGGATATATTGCCCCTGACGAAACGGAAACGGGAATCCTCCGATTCAGATGGCTCCTGTAGGTTCTGTATGCCCAATTCGTGCAACCGTTCTTCCTTGAGGCGGACGTCATAGTAATCCGTGAGATTGTCGATACCGATAATACGGATGTGCTCAAAATCGTTCAACAACCGTTTCGCCAGGTTGCTGCCGATGAAGCCCGCCACGCCTGTAACCAGAATGGTCTTGCCGCTCAAATCTATATTATATTGTACCATGCTGTCGGCTCAAAGTTTGGTCTTAATCCCTCCTGAAAATGTCTCTCGTATATACTTTCTCTTTCACATCGTCCAGACAGGCATCATAGCGGTTGGCGATGATGGCCTGCGAGAGCTGCTTGAACTTCTGGAGGTCGTTGACCACCTTGCTGCCAAAGAACGACTCGCCGTCGGCCAGTGTGGGTTCATAGATGATGACCGTGGCCCCCTTGGCCTTGATGCGCTTCATGATGCCCTGGATGGCGCTTTGGCGGAAGTTGTCGGAGTTCGACTTCATTGTCAGACGGTACACACCGATAATCACTTCCTTCTCCTGCTCCGCATTCCAGTGGGCGTTCTCATTGTAGTAGCCGGCCTTGTTCAGCACCTGGTTGGCGATGAAGTCTTTGCGTGTGCGGTTCGACTCCACAATGGCCGACATCATGTTCTGTGGCACGTCGGCATAGTTGGCCAGCAGCTGCTTGGTGTCCTTGGGAAGGCAATAGCCGCCGTAGCCGAAGCTGGGGTTGTTGTAGTGGGAGCCGATGCGGGGGTCGAGCCCCACGCCGCTGATGATGGCTTGCGAGTCGAGGCCTTTGATTTCGGCATAGGTGTCCAGCTCGTTGAAATAGCTCACGCGCAGGGCCAGATAGGTGTTGGCAAAGAGTTTCACGGCTTCAGCCTCCTTCATTCCCATGAACAGTACCCTTTCCGTGCTGCCCTTCAGGGGATAGGTTCCCTCGGGATTGAGCTCGCCAGGTATCATGGAACCTTCAATCAACAGGGAGGCGAATATTCGGGCATATTCCTGTGCGTCGGGGTTTCCGATGGCTTCGATGGCTGCGTTCTCCTCGTCGAACTCCTGCCCGCTGATGAGCTTGGGGTAGCCCACGATGATGCGGCTGGGATAGAGGTTGTCGTAGAGCGCCTTGCTTTCGCGGAGGAATTCCGGCGAGAATAGCAGGTTGAAGTGTTTTCCCTTCAGCTCGGGTTTCAGCAGGAACTGCAGGGCATATTTCTTGTAGAGCGAGCGGGAATAGCCCACGGGGATGGTGCTCTTGATCACCATCACAGCGTCCGGGTTCACCTCCAGCACCATGTCTATCACGTCCTCGATATGGTGTGTGTCGAAGAAATTCTTCACGGGGTCATAGTTGGTGGGGGCGGCAATGACGACAAAATCGGCATCCTTGTAGGCTGCCTTTCCGTCCAGGGTGGCATAGAGCGAACCGCCGCCGTTCGGGCATGCCTCTCCCACACAGGGCAGGATGGAGGTGTCCTTCAGGTATTTTTCGATATACTCGTCCTGGATGGGCGAAACGCGGTTGTTGATTTTCTCCACCTTTTCTGGAATCACATCCACCGCCGTCACCTGATGGTGTTGCGACAGGAGTGTGGCGATGGAAAGGCCCACATAACCTGTTCCAGCCACTGCAATCTTCAGATTCTTGAATTCTCGCATGACAAAGTTTTTAATTATATTTTGTTTGCATGTTCTTGTATGCCACACGGACGAAGTCCGTCCATTGGTCGTGCAAAAATACTTAATTTTCTGCAAGTGACAAAAGAAACACGGAAAAAACGTGGCTCTCCATACGCCCAATCGTTTTTTTTTTGTAATTTTGCACCGTTTAAATTCAAATACTGTTCTTGATATTATGAAGAAGTCTAGGTTTCTGATGGCATTTGTGGCCATTGCTTTCCTTGCGGCTCCTCAGGAGTCCAAGGCTCAGTCGCTGCTCCAGAAGTTGGGCAGTGCAGTTTCTTCCATCACCTCGTCGGGCAGTTCCTCGCCCTCAACGGCAGGCACCGTGGCCCAAACCGTGGCAAACCTGCTGGGCACGGTCATCCTCAAGACCGACTCCGTGCAGGGCACATGGGTGTACAGCCAGCCCTGTGTAGCCTTTGAGAGCGAGAATGTGCTCACACAGTTGGGCGGTGTGGCCGCCAGCACCAAGATTGAAACCACCCTCAAGAGTCTTCTCCAGAAGGCCGGCTTCACCGAGGGCAGGGTGGTGCTCACCTTCAATTCGGACAGCACGGGTGTCATTGCCTGCGGCACCAGGGAGGTGGATGTGCAGTGGAGCCTGTCGGGCACCGACCTCACGCTCACTTTCCCCACCACCCAGAAATCGATAAAGATGAATGCCAAGGTGTCGGGAAACACACTGCAGGTGGCCATGAATGCCGAGAAACTGCTCACCCTCGTCACTTCTGTCACCGAGAAGACCAGTTCGCTCAGCACCACCATGAACACCCTCAATTCACTGCTGAAAAACGTGAATGGGCTGTATTTGGGGCTCAAATACACCCGGAAGGAATAGCATTTTGCATGCTGCGCAGTTTTTTTTGAGAACAAATGTTACCGCGTTACAGGATATTTTGTATCTTTGTAGCGCGGTAATCTATTTTTATTGATAAAAAGTTATGGAAAAGCATCAAAAAAGATACTTTCTGACAGAGGAAGAAATTCCAACGCAGTGGTACAACATTCAGGCAGACATGGTGAACAAACCCCTGCCGCCCATCAATCCGGCCACCAAGAAACCCTTGAAGGCCGAAGACCTTTATCCCGTGTTTGCAGAGGAACTGTGCAGGCAGGAGCTCGACCAGGAGCATGCGTGGATAGACATCCCCGAGGAGGTGCGCGACATGTACAAATATTATCGCAGCACACCACTCGTCCGTGCCTACGGTCTGGAAAAGGCGCTTGGCACGCCTGCCCATATCTATTTCAAGAACGAGAGCGTGAGCCCCGTGGGAAGCCACAAGCTCAATTCGGCCCTGGCACAGGCCTACTACTGCAAGCAGCAGGGCATCACCAATGTCACCACCGAGACGGGTGCCGGCCAGTGGGGTGCCGCCCTTTCCTACGCAGCCAAGGCATTCGGGCTTGAGGCCGCTGTCTATCAGGTGAAGATTTCCTTCAACCAGAAGCCCTATCGCCGCAGCATCATGCAAACCTATGGGGCGCAGGTGACAGCCTCTCCCAGCATGTCCACCCGTGCGGGCAAGGACATTCTCACCCGTGACCCCAACAACCAGGGCTCTCTGGGCACAGCCATCAGCGAGGCCATAGAGCTGGCGCTCAGCACACCCAACTGTCGCTACACGCTGGGATCGGTGCTGAGCCACGTCACGCTCCATCAGACCATCATCGGTCTGGAGGCCGAAAAGCAGATGCAGATGGCCGGCGAATATCCCGACATCGTGATCGGATGTTTTGGCGGCGGCAGCAACTTTGGCGGCATCTCTTTCCCCTTCATGCGCCACAACATTCTGGAAGGCCGCACCACCCGCTTCATTGCAGCCGAACCAGCCAGCTGCCCCAAGCTCACACGCGGCGTGTTCCAGTACGATTTCGGTGACGTGGCCGGCTACACTCCCTTGCTGCCCATGTACACGCTGGGTCGCAATTTCATGCCCGCCAATATCCATGCAGGCGGCCTGCGCTATCATGGCGCGGGTGTCATCGTCAGCCAGTTGCTCAAGGACAAGATGATGGAGGCTGTCGACATCCGCCAACTAGAATCGTTCGAAGCGGGCATGGTTTTCTCGCGTGCCGAAGGCATCATTCCTGCTCCCGAGAGTTGCCATGCCATTGCCGCAGCCATCAACGAGGCAAAGAAATGTATCGCCACGGGCGAAGAAAAGGTCATCCTGTTCAACCTCTCCGGCCATGGTCTCATCGACATGGCTGCCTATGACCAGTATCTGAGCGGCAGCCTTCAGGACTATGTCGTCACCGATGAAGATGTGCAGCGCAACATCTCCCAGCTGGAGAAGGTGCTCTAGCCTGCATTATTTTCTGCAAGACATGCCTTCTATAGACTGCATGATTTCTATGATTTATGCTTTCTATAGAAGGCATAATCACATCATACCGCAACGATAACAACCCCGAAGCCCATATTTATGAAACATTATCTGCTATCCTTGGCCGCATTCCTGACAATGTCCGCCTCGGCCCAAGAAATTGAGTTCTTCACGCCCTCTATCGTGCGTGTAGTGAAAACACCGGATGGCACAGTGCCCGACAGGAAGAGTCTGGTAGTAACGGCCAAGCCCGACAAGGTGGCCGTTTCCATTGCCGACAAGGGGCATGTGCGCACCTATAAAACCAAACAACTCACCGTTGTCGTGGACCGCCAGCAGCAAAAGGTGTCCTTCCTTGCACCCGACGGCACACCGCTGCTTGCCGAAGGAAACCACAGTTTCAAACCCATCACAGAAGGCGTGGACAGGGGGCACTATCAGGTGGGGCAAACCTTTGTACTGGATGCCGGGGAGCCCATCTACGGGCTGGGCATGATGCAGCACGGAAAGATGAACCTGCGCGGCGAACACCGCAAGATGCAGCAGTCCAATCTGGAGGACTACGCCCATTTCTTCCAGAGCATCAAGGGCTACGGTGTGTACTGGGACAACTATTCCCCCACTACGGTCAGCGACGACAGCGCCTTTGCGCTGGAAAGCCAGGTGGGACAGTGTGTGGACTACTACTTCATGTATGGCGGCAATGCGGATGGCGTCATCAGCCGGATGCGCCATCTATCGGGCCAGGTGCCCATGCTGCCGCTGTGGACCTACGGATTCCATCAGAGCCGCGAACGCTACAAGTCGCAGGACGAACTGCTGCAAGTGCTCCGCACCTACCGTCAAACGGGTGTACCCCTCGACGGCATCATCCAGGACTGGCAATACTGGGGAAGCAACTACACATGGAACGCCATGGAATTCATCAGCCCCGACTTTGGTAATGCCCAAGGCATGATTGACGAGGTGCACCGCCAGGGAGCCCATCTGTCGCTGAGCATCTGGGCATCCTTCGGCCCCCAGACAAAACCCTACAGGGAACTCTCCGAAAAAGGCCTCCTCTTCCATTTCACCACATGGCCGCAGTCGGGCCTGTCGCAGTGGCCGCCACGAACCGACTATCCTTCGGGTGTGCGTGTGTATGACTGCTATTCCGAAGAGGCACGCGACATCTACTGGAACCATCTCTCTCGCCTTCACCAGATGGGTGTGGACGCATGGTGGATGGACTCCACCGACCCCGACCATCACGACTACAAGGAGTCGGACCTGGACGAACCGTGTGCCATGGGCAGCTGGCGCTCGGTGCGCAACATCTTCCCGCTGATGACGGTGGGCGGGGTGGACAGCCACCAGCGTGGCTGCGACTCGCTCAAGCGTCCGTTCATCCTCACCCGTTCCTTCTTTGCCGGACAGCAGCGCTATGGAGCCTGCACATGGAGCGGCGACGTGAGCAGCTCATGGCAGAGCCTGCGCGCCCAGGTCCCCCTATGCCTCAACCACACGCTTTGTGCCAACCCTAACGTGAACACCGACATTGGCGGTTTCTTTGCCGGTGCCTACAACCGCAGGTGGGGCGACAACTCTGCCGTCGGCAATCCGCAATACCAGGAGCTCTATGTGCGCTGGATGCAGTTCGGTCTGTTCTGCCCGATGATGCGCAGCCATGGCACCGATGTGTATCGTGAACTCTACTACTACGGCAAGCCCGGAGAACCGGTCTACGATGCCCTGCTCTCGGCCGTGAAGATGCGCTACCGCTTGCTGCCCTATATCTACAGCCTCAGCCGCCGCGTGAGCACAGCCGGCGATTCCTTCATGCGTGCGCTGATGATGGACTTCAAGGACGACAAGAACGTGTGGGACAACGGACGTCAGTTCATGTTCGGCCGCAGCATGCTCGTATGCCCCGTGCTGGACCCGCTCTTCACATCCGAAAAGATTGTGAAGACCGATGAGATGACAGGATGGAACGCCGGACAGGGCAATGCCTCTGAAGGAGGATGGCCATCCGTGGCATGGGATGCCCCCAAAGCGTATGCCGTGTACCTGCCTGCCTACTCCATAGGGGGGAAGAAGGGCCAATGGTATGACTTCTGGACAGGGCAACTCCACACCGGTGGCACCACCATAGAGGCCGATGCGCCAATCAGCCATTCGCCACTCTTCGTGCGCCAGGGAAGCATCATCCCCATGGGGCCAGACCTGCAATACTGCAACGAAAAGCCATGGGACACCATTACGCTTCTCATCTACCCCGGCGACAATGCCTCCTTCACCCTCTATGAGGACGAAGGCGACAACATGAACTACCAGAAGGGTGCCTTTGCCGAAACGTCCATCACCTGGAACAACAAGACGCGCACCCTCACCATTGCCAATCGCCAGGGTTCCTTCCCCGGCATGCTGAAGGCCCGCACATTCGTGCTGCAACTGCCCGACGGAACCAGCAAGACCGTCACCTACACAGGCAAGGCAATACGCACAAGACTATAAAGCCCCATGCACAAACGGCAATAATCTCGTATTGCGGCCTGAAATGGTTGTTTCAAGCCATGAAATGACCATATCAAGCCATGAAACGACCATTTCATGCTGCATTATGTTTGCCGCCACAGGCGGGAAAAACAATAAGGACAGTTATACAAAGGTTATAAGACCTATTGAACCAATAATATTATCACAATCCATGGCAGAATACATCAAAAGAGAAATGCCGGACATGAACGGCAGCGGAGAAAGGAAATGCTACTATAAGGTGAGGACCTATAGCAATCTCAGCTCCAAGGACTTTATAAAGAAGATATGTTACCCCGGTTCAGGACTGAATCAGGGGGATGTGGCCAAAGTCATGTGCCGCATGGTAGACGAGATGAAGCGATGGCTGGCCGAAGGTCACACAGTCACTATCGACGAACTGGGGACATTCAGCCTTTCGATAGGCGTGATGGATGATGATGAGGTGGAAAATTTTGAAGGCTACGGAAAAAAGGTGAATGCCAAACGGATTGGCGTGCGCAGCGTGAATTTCCGTCCGGAAAAGCAGATGGTGAGGGACATTGGCCGCATGTGCAAACTGCACAAAGGCTACGAATCGCCAAACAACCGTTCTCCCTACACGCGTGAGGAACGGCTGAAAATGGCCAAGGACTATCTTTCCAATCACCCCTTCATGCGAGTGAGAGACTACGAGGCCATGACCGGCCTCCCTCATTCCACTGCCGCCAACGAACTGCGTGACTTCTGCATGCAACCTACGGGAATCACATCGGAGGGCAGAGGGAACACCAAGGTATACATGAGACGGAGCTGAGGGCAAAAAACCAAAACGCAAAGAAAAGACAAATGAAGAACGAGGACATACAATACATGCGGAAGGCACTGAAAGAGGCACACCGGGCCTTTGAGGAAGACGAGGTGCCGGTGGGAGCTGTGGTGGTGTGCAGAGGGCGCGTGATAGCGCGGGCCCACAACCTGACCGAGCGGCTCACCGACGTGACTGCCCATGCCGAAATGCAGGCCATTACCGCTGCCCAGGAGGCATTGGGCGGCAAGTATCTCAGCGAATGCACACTCTACGTGAGTGTGGAACCCTGCATCATGTGTGCGGGAGCCATCGGATGGGCACAGATGGGGCGGGTGGTGTATGGGGCTGCCGACCCCAAGCGCGGATTCGCTACATTCGCCCCACAGGCCCTTCATCCCAAGACAATGGTGGAGAAGGGGGTGCTGGAAGACGAATGTGCCGCCCTTATGCAATCGTTCTTCAGACGAAAGCGCGGGGGCGGCACAAGATAGGGAGGAATCAGGTTAACGGCTGCCTGCCATACGGAACCAGTTGAAATCGGCCCATCCTCCTACACCCTGCTCCGTGGTGGAGAAGTTGAAGAGGGCAAAACGGTTGGCCGTCCACGGCAGACCCAGCCCCATCTCCAGCACATTGCCCATGGGGAAGAAGGAGGTTCCGTCGAGGCTATAGAAGAAATTGGCCTTGAAATCGCGGTCGGTGGTGCACACACGTATCCACACCGTCTGCCCTCCTGCAGGGAGGGAGAGGGAGGCTATTTCCTTGCCGTCGTTACACATCACCATCTTGCGCTGTCCACCATGCTGCTCCACAGCGATGTAGGCGTAGGGGAACTCAAATACACCCATGCCGGCCACATTGCCGTCGCGCAGGCCCGAGAGGTCCATCTCGGTGGTGGCTGTAGACAGCGGTCCCTGCACACGCTGTGTGAGTGTGTTGCGGGCATTCTGTTTGACCAGCATGTGTATCATCTAACGGGTGTAAGTCCCTAACGAGCCCT
>JAEDIG010000096.1 GCA_016292545.1 Bacteroidaceae bacterium | reverse complement strand
CCAACCGATATGTACATTTCGGCGACTTCGACCTTGCCGGCATCCATATCTTCCTCATGGAGTTTCATGTACATCTGGGCGGACGCTCCTCATTCCTTGTCCCCGAAGACATTGAGGCAAGGCTGTCCTGTGGTTCAAGAGAGCGGTACGACAGTCAGTACCGCCATTTCCGTGGGTTGAAATGCGACAACCCTTCCCTGCAACGCCTGATAAACCTCATCCATCAGTTTCACAGGTGTTACGACCAGGAAGGATATATTGCATATCAAATGCAGGGTCATTGAAAACGATAAGTTCATTTTACAAAATAGCAAACATGTCAAAATCAAAATTAAGGTCTGTCCTCATGTCTATGGACAAGGACGAGATAATAAAAATGGTAATGGAACTTTATTCCGCGCGGAAAGAGGCAAAGGAATACCTTGATTTCTATGCGGAACCGAACGAAGGCCAGAAGCTGGAAGAGTACAAGCATGTCATACGGGAAGAGTTCTACCCGGTCAGGAACAGAGAGCCCAAGACACGTTTCTCCGTGTGCCGCAAGGCATTGTCCGACTTCAAGAAACTGAAGCCTTCGGAAGAATCCATAGCGGAACTGATGGTGTTCTATATGGAGAACGCATGCCAGTTCACATACGACTATGGTGACATGTGGGAGCAATTCTATGATTCTGTAGAGGGCAATTTCGACAAGACATTGCGCCATATCGTGCTATATGACCTTTGGGACAAGTATGATTCCCGAATCAAGCAATGCCTTCGTTGGGCAAGCCCTTGCGGATGGGGATTTCCTGACGCACTGAATGATATGTATGAGGAAATGAAGGCAAAAAATGAGGAACTCCGAAAGGGCATACGGCACTAACCGATGAGTACTACTGACTTTTCAGAGAGGATATACTTCATGGGCAAAGTAAGTATATCTTCTTCGGGCAAGTAAGTATATCTTCTCTAAAAAAACAGGAAAATTCGTCCTTATCTGATTCACATTAAAATGAAATGATGAACAAACAGCAGTTTCCTACCATAATCATCACATTGCTCCTTGGCATTCTGCAAGCCACGGAGATGAAAGCGCAGCCGACAACCGCCCTGCATGGGGCGGACTATCTCGACAGGAACCGCCTCACGCCGGGCGATTCTGTCCTCGTGGCAGAAGAATGCCTCATGCACATGCAGGCCGACGAGTTCCTGCAGAACATGCCGCCCGGCCTGCAACAGCGGCAGACCCAGGCCATCCTCAGGGCGATAGACGGCGACAACAGCGATTTGGCGGCAGTACGCAACGTGCGCAACACACCGCCGGAGGCCCACGACAATGTGCAGACGCGGATGATTACCAAGACCATGCGCATGTATGAGCCGAAGGGGAGCGAGGGCAGGCTGCTCCCGGTGCTGCTCTATCTGCATGGCGGAGGCTGGACATTCGGCAGCATCAACAGCTGCGGGCAGTTCTGCAATGCCATGGCTGCCACGGGGCAGGTGCGCGTGATAGCCCTCGACTACCGTCTGGCTCCCGAACATCCCTATCCCATGGGGCTGAACGACTGCATGGATGCCGTGGAATATATCATCCGTCACGGCGAGGAGCTGCAGATTGACACCGGCCGCATCACTCTGGGCGGCGACAGTTCGGGCGGCAACCTTGCGCTGGCAACGGCCCTGTCGGAACCGTGCCACGGCAGGATAGAGTCACTGCTGCTGTTCTATCCCGTGACCAAGGCCTTTGCCGACGGGTCGGAGTCATGGCGGCTGTATGGCAAGGGATACGGGCTGGATGCGGAAATCATGGAGGCTTTCAACCGGGCATACACCATCGGGACCGATGCCCGCCGGGCCGACATCAGTGTGGGCCTGTGCAGCGACGAGGCGTTGCAGGCCCTCCCCAGGACACTCCTTGTGGCAGCCGAAAGGGACATCCTGCGCGACCAGGGCAGGGAGCTGGCCAGCCGGATGGGCGGCAGGCTGGCCAGGATAGAGTACAAGGGAGCGGTGCACCTGTTCATCACCGTGCCGGGGCAGGATGCCGCCTTCGGCAGGGCAGTCGGCGATGCCATTGCGTTCATGAATGAAAACCGATAGAATTCCAGTATTATGAGTAACGATAAAGACATTTTTTCAGCCTTTGACCAATATCTGCGTCAAAGTGAACCTCAAAAGAGAGAGAGGGCAGACATTTGGCGTACAGCCATAGGTTTACAGCAGGTGGACGGCCTGACACCGTCTGACTTCCTGCTCCAAAAGGCCCAGGAAAACATTGAGGGCACAATAACCATTGATGATGTAACACAGCAGGTACGCACCTACTATCTTTCGAAGGTCAGCCATGATGCTGACGACGAAGACAAAGAAGAAGCGGACAGAGTGTCTGCCAACATTGCCAAGATACTCTCATCACGCACATTCTCGTTCAACACCAATGGATACGTTTCAACACACAGGCGCGTATTTGAAGGGGTGTTCAAGCATGCAGGCAGGATCAGAGACTATGATATTTCGAAAAAGGAATGGGTGCTTGACGGTGATTCGGTGAGTTATCTGAACTGGGAGGACTTGCGTCTTGCCCTTAATTATGACATTGAGCAAGAGAAGAATTTCAGTTACAAAGGCCTTTCAGCCGAGGACATGATAGCTCATATTGCCAAGTTCACGTCGGGATTATGGCAGATCCATGCTTTTTGCGAGGGCAACACCCGCACCACAGCAGTTTTCCTTATTCAATATCTGCGTTCCATAGGTTTTAACGTTAACAATGAAATGTTTGCCCGTCATTCATGGTACTTCCGCAATGCCCTTGTTCGTGCCAATTATAAGAATGTACAAAAGGGGGTTGACTACACTCCTGTCTATCTGGAACGATTCTTCAGCAATTTATTGTTAGGGGATGGGTGGGACCTACGCAACAGATACCTGCACATTTGTCCTCCGAAGGAATGGAAGGTGCAGCCTAACCTGAAAGCGTCAGAAACCATGTCCCCGACAAGTACCCGACAAGTACCCGACAAGTTGACGACAAGTAATCCGAATATCGTTTCACTTGTACGGATTATCGGAAACTCCGAGATGAAGGTCAGGCAGATGATGGATTCGATGGGGCTAAGAAACAGGGAAAATTTTGTGGATGTGTATCTTTCGCCTGCCATGGCCGAAGGCTTCGTTCGCATGCTCTATCCCGACTCGCCCCGTTCACCCAAACAGAGATACCTTTTAACTGTCAAGGGCTTTGCTCTGTATGAAACAATCGGTAAAATGGAATAACAGTGTATCAATAGAGCAATAATGAATGATGAAGAAAAAGATTCTGATAACGGGCGCCAGCGGATTCCTTGGCAGCAGGCTGGCCTGCTGCTACAGGGACAGGCACGACCTGCTGCTCCCGTCGCATGGCGAGCTGAACGTATGCCGCGAAGAAGCCGTCAGGGCATACATGGAGGAACACCGTCCCGATGTGGTCATCCATTGTGCCGCGCTCAGCAACACATGGTATTGCGAACAGCATCCCGAAGAGTCGCACAGGGCGAACGTGCAGGCCACGGTGAGGATTGCCAAGGCCTGCAAGCTCACCGGTGCCCGGCTCATATTCATGTCGAGCGACCAGGTGTATAACGGCACGCCTCTTTCCGGCCCCCTCAGGGAAGAGGATGTGCTTCCGCCCGTCAGCGTCTATGGCCGCCACAAGCTGGAGGCGGAGCAGAGGGCACAATGGAATCTGCCCGGATGCGTGGGGCTGCGGCTTACATGGATGTACGACCTTCCCTGTAGCCCCATGAAGCTGAACGGCAACATACTGGTGAACCTGCAGAAGGCATCCGATGAGGGAGCGGTTCTCAGGGCTGCCACACACGAGTTCCGCGGAGTGACGAATGTGTGGGAGGTGGTTGCAGCCATGGAGAAGACATTCTCCCTGCCCGGTGGCATCTACAACTTCGGGAGCGGCAACGCCGGCATGAACAGCTATGAACTCCACATGGAGGCCGCCCGTCTGATGGGGCTCCGCAACCCTTCCGGCTGGATAGTGCCCGACGAAGAGAGGTTCAGCGCCCTGCCCCGCAACCTGGCCATGGACTGTGGGCTCGCCGGAGCGCACGGCATCCGTTTTCATGAGAGTGCAGAAGGCATATCCCTGGCCCTTCAGGGGAAACACACATAGCTTCACCATTTGTCATGAAGAATAATATGTGGTTGTTGTTTGCAGTCCTGTCGGCGGTCTTTGCGGCTGCCACGTCCATCCTGGCCAAGATGGGCATCCGTGATGTGGATTCCAGTCTGGCCACCGCCATCCGCACGGCGGTAGTGCTGGTGATGTCCTGGGTGGTGGTGATTGTCTCACACCGTTACGGCCATCCCTCCGGGAGCCTATTTTCGGAAGTCCACGGCCTCACCCCCTATAGCTGGCTTTTCCTGGTGTTGTCGGGGCTGGCCACGGGTGCCTCCTGGCTCTGCTATTTCTATGCCGTCAAGTATGGGCCCGTGGGCAAGGTGGTGGCGATAGACAAGTGCAGCCTCGTGCTCACGTTGTTGTTTGCCGCCGCCTTTCTGGGCGAGACCCTGACCTGGAAAACGGCCGCAGGCTGTCTGCTCATCATGATTGGCACCTTTATAATGATTTGCTGAAGGAGCCCAGACTCCCTCAATCCCCCTGTTTAGGGGGAAGATAATGCGCCACAAATGGGCAACCTGCTCCCAGTCCAGGGCGTTTTTCCCGTGTCCTCCCTAAATAGGGGAGGGCATGGCATGTGTGACATTCCGTGGCTCAGATGCCATGGGCGTACATTTTTTGGCCCAAATCATTTGGCCATTCAGCAATTATTCGTATATTTGCAGAAACATCCACCGGACGGACACCGTGCCGGTGGTGCGGGAGGTGGAGCGGGTGAGGAACGTCAGGTACATCCCCCCATGGTGCCGCCTGCTCTCCGGCGTGGGCATTGGCTGCCTGCTCTATGTGCTGGGCAGGCTCTTCCGCAGGGTGGCATGGCAATGAGAACCGCATTTTCCCCGGAAAAGGCTGTCGCCAGGGGAGGAATTTGGTGAAAATAGGCTGTCAGGGTGAGCGAATCTTGATTAAAATTTGCTCATATCGCCAAATTTGGCTAAATTTGCAGCGAATTAGGCATTGTTGCCTGTTACGTGAAGTGTACAACTAATAAATTATAAATGGAAGATCAAGAAAGAATCATTAAGGTAGACATCGAGCATGAAATGCGGAAGAGCTACATCGACTACTCGATGAGCGTCATTGTGGCCCGTGCGCTGCCTGATGTGAGAGACGGTTTCAAGCCCGTCCACCGCCGCATCCTCTTCGGCATGAAGGAGCTGGGCAACCTGCACAGCCGGCCCAGCAAGAAGTGTGCCCGCATAGTGGGTGAGGTGCTGGGTAAATACCATCCCCACGGCGACAGCAGTGTGTATGGCGCGCTGGTGCGCATGGCACAGGAGTGGGCGATGCGCTACACGCTGGTGGACGGCCAGGGCAACTTCGGCTCGGTGGACGGCGACAGCCCTGCCGCCATGCGTTACACCGAGGCCCGCCTGAGCCTGATGGGCGAGGCCATGATGGAGGACCTGGACAAGGACACCGTGGACATGACCAACAACTTTGACGACACCCTGCGCGAGCCCACGGTGATGCCCACCCGCATACCCAACCTGCTCGTGAACGGTGCCACCGGCATTGCCGTGGGCATGGCCACCAACATCCCCACCCACAACCTGGGCGAGGTGATAGACGCCTGTGTGGCCTTTGTGGACAATCCCGGGCTGTCGAGCACCGACCTGATGGAATACGTGAAGGGCCCCGACTTCCCCACGGGAGCCTATATCATGGGCATGCAGGGCATCCGCGACGCCTACGAGACAGGGCGCGGACGCGTGATCATGCGCGCCAAGGCCGAGATCGAGAGCGGCGACCAGCACGACAAGATCATCATCACCGAGATACCCTACGGCGTGAACAAGGCCGAAATGATAAAGGGCATCGCCCAGATGGTGAACGACAAGAAGATTGAGGGCATCAGCAACATCAACGACGAGTCGGACAAGGAGGGCATGCGCATCGTGGTGGACGTGAAGCGCGACGCCAACGCCCGCGTGGTGCTGAACAAGCTCTTCAAGATGACCCCGCTGCAGACGAGCTTCAGTGTGAACAGCATCGCACTGGTGAAGGGACGCCCCAAGCTGCTCACCCTGCGCGACTGCATCCGCTGCTTTGTGGAGCACCGCCACGAGGTGGTCATCCGCCGCACACGCTACGACCTGCGCAAGGCCGAGGAGCGCGCCCACATCCTGGCCGGGCTCATCATAGCCAGCGACAACATCGACGAGGTGGTGCACATCATCAAGGCCAGCAAGACACCGCAGGCCGCCATCGAGGGCCTGATGCAGCGGTTCCAGCTGGACGAGGTGCAGGCCAAGGCCATCGTGGACATGCGTCTGAGCCAGCTCACGGGCCTGCAGCAGGAGAAGCTGCACGCCGAATACGACGAACTGCTGGAGCGCATCAAGTATTTCAACCAGATACTCACCGACGACAACCTGTGCCGCAAGGTGATGAAGGACGAGCTGCTGGAGGTGAAGGACAAGTTCGGCGACGAGCGCAAGACCGAAATCATGCCCAGCGCCGAGGAGTTCAATGCCGAGGACTTCTATGCCAACGACGAGGTGGTGATCACCATCAGCCACATGGGCTACATCAAGCGCACGCCCCTGAGCGAGTTCCGCGCACAGGGCCGCGGCGGCATCGGAGTGAAGGCCAGCGCCACACGCGACAACGACTTCATCGAGCACATCTACATGGCCACGATGCACAACACCATGATGTTCTTCACCGCCCGCGGACGGTGCTACTGGCTGAAGGTGTATGACATCCCCGAGGGCTCGAAGGGCAACCGAGGACGCGCCATCCAGAACATGCTCATGATTGAGCAGGGCGACAGCGTGAACGCCTGCCTCTGCATACGCAAGCTCTCCGACCCCGCCTTCTGCCAGAGCCACTATGTGCTCTTCTGCACCCAGGAGGGCATCATCAAGAAGACCTGCCTGACGGAATACAGCCGTCCGCGCGCCAACGGCGTGAACGCCATCAACATCCGCGAGGAGGACCGCGTGATAGCCGTGGCCCTCACCAACGGGCACAACGAGGTGGTCATTGCCAACCGCAACGGACGCGCCATCCGCTTCAACGAGGACCAGGTGCGTGCCATGGGCCGCACGGCCACGGGTGTGACAAGCCTGCTCACCGACGACGACGGCACGGACGCTGTCATCGGCATGGCTGTGGTGAACGATGTGGAGAACGAAACCATCCTGGTGCTCTCCGAACAGGGATTCGGCAAGCGCACGGGTGTGGAGGAATACCGCAAGACCAGCCGCAGGGCCAAGGGTGTGAAGACGCTCAACATCACCGACAAGACGGGCTGCGTGGTGGCCCTGCTCGTGGTGCATGACGACGAGGACCTCATGATCATCAACAAGAGCGGCACCACCATCCGCCTGCATGTGGAGGACATCCGCAACCTGGGACGCAACACCCAGGGCACAAAGGTGATAGAGCTGAAGAAGCGCAACGACAACATCAGCCACGTGTGTGTGGTGCCCCGCGACGACGAGGAGGAAGAAGCATCTCTGGCCCAGGAAGGCGAAACGCAGGACAAGACCGGGGACAACGGACAGACAGAGAACAATAACCCTATTAATACCTAAATTAATATGAAAAAGATTTTTCTATCAATTGCACTGACACTGCTCTCTTGCGGTGTCATGGCACAGAGCGCCGAGGACAAAGCCAAGGCCAAGGCCGAAGCCGCTGCACTGAAGGCAGCCAAGAAGGAGGCAAAGACTCAGATGGACGAAGCCACGAAAATCAAGGACGCCATCTATCTGAAGGTCCAGAACCAGGAGAACCCCGCCAAAGAGGAGGAGGTGTTCGCCGAGAGCCAGAAGGGCCTCGACCTCATCACCAAGGCCCTGAAGAGCGGCCACATCGAGGAGAAGAAGCTGGGCGAGGCCTACAAGGTGAGCGAAATGCTGGCCATGCTGCGCCACAACCTGTATCTGGGCAAGGCTTCGAGCAAGCAGCCGTTCGACACGGTGGCCTACTATGACAACCTGAAGCTCCTGTGCGACGGTTTCCACAACGAACTCAAGTACACCAAGCCCACACCGGGCGAAACAGGCAACGCCAAGGAACTGGAGAGCAAGAAGAGCAACCTGGCTTCGAGCGCCGTATACTTCGTGTATGCCGCCCAGTTCGAGGGCGACTGCCAGCGCTACGACCGCGCCCTGGAGGCCTACGACATAGCGCTCAACTACGGCAAGCTCTATCCCGAGGTGGCCGACAAGGTGGAGCTGCCCGTGAAGCCCGAGCAGATTGCCTACTATGCCTTCCACATCGCCCATCAGGGCAAGCTGTATGATGCCATGGACAAGTACTATGAGCAGGCCATGCAGTTTGCCGACGGCGCGAAGGGCACCAGCCAGGTGCGCCTGATGTCCTATATGGAGCAGGGCGACACCGCCACATGGGCAGCCAAGGCACGCGAGATGTGCCTGGCCGCTCCCAGCGAAAACGAGGACCTCATCCAGATTCTGGCCTCCTACTACCAGAAGAAGGGCACCGACAAGATGGGCGAGTTTGCTGACGCTGTGCTGGCCGTTGACCCCAATGTGCTGATTGCCAACTATGCACGCGGATTCGTGTACTTTGCAGAGGCAAAGTATGACGACGCCATGAAGTACTATCAGAAGTGCACCGAAATCAAGCCCGACTACTATGATGCATGGTACCAGTGCGGCCTGTGCATCTTCCGCAAGGCCACCGACCTGAACAGCACCATCAGCAGCATCAAGAACCAGGCCGAGGCCAAGAAGACCCTGGAGAAGACACGCTCCCTCTTCGGCGATGCCATCCCCTATTTCGAGAAGGCCCGCGAGATTACGCCCGACGAGCCCCAGAAGTGGGCCTATGAGCTGAAACAGTGCTACACCGTGACCGGCCAGGCCGCCAAGGCTGCCGAGATGGACAAGCTCCTCTGATAAACACATCACACGGCACGCCCGCCTGCGGCGTGACCCGTGCCACACATACATCGGACATACCTTTTTGGGCAACCGCCAAGGGTATGTCCCCTTATTTTTTCCATAGCGATTGTGCCCCAGAGGGGCAAAAGGCATGTAGGAGAAACACACCCAAGCCATTACTAGTAGTCTGGCTTTTGCCCCTGTAGGGCGATGGGTATTTAACCATATTGATGACCCAGGGTGCCATTCCGCTTCGCTCCATTCTGCCCTGGGCTGGTGGCTTGCTGCCCCTCCGGGTAGGGCGTTCAAAATAGATATTAAAATCTGCTCAAAAAAGTGTCTGTTTTCA
>JAEDIG010000095.1 GCA_016292545.1 Bacteroidaceae bacterium | reverse complement strand
CGGAAACCTCTTGCAGGAATGGAAACCTTGTCGTAACTTTGCACCGTCGGAATGCTTGGAAGGCCTCAGACCACCATCGGCAGAAGATGGATAAACAGATAAATGCTTACATCAAAAACCTTCAAATCATGAGAGATAAAGCAAAGGAATACAGGGCGCAGGACGATGCAGAGGGGCGGGCATGGGAAGGAGTTAGGGAATCAGGGAGAAAGGAGTCGTGTGGCCGCTACGGATGCGCCACTCCTGCGGATAGAGGTTGTTGGCACGGGGCCCGAGGTTCTTCACGAACCCGAGGGGATGGCCCTGATAGGCCACCAGCACATAGCCGCGGGGAGCATCCACCTGGATGGCCTCATGGCGGAGGTAGGCGAGCGCCTGCTCATAGCCAACCGTAGCCACGGGAAAGGCATCGGCCTTGCGGGCCGTAGTCATGGCCAACGAATGATGGGGTTGCCAGTCGCGGCCCTTCACTGTAGCCAGCGTCACCCCACAAGAGAGGACACTGAGCCGGCTTAACTGAGGGAGCAGTCCGGCGTATGCCTGAGGAAAGGCGCAATACGAATCGTCGCGCAGGAAAAAATGGAAATCGCCCTCCACCCATTCGCGCAGATGCCGGGGTTCAGCCTGGGTGTCGGCCTTTTTGCGTCCTCTGTCCTGAACACGGCGGTCCTTTCGGGAGGGCTGCGGAATACACGGTGCGGCTCCGTCATCCTCCGCTCCGGCCTTGCGGAGCACAGCCATGAACTGGCCTTCGCCACACACCCTTCCGGGCAGGAAATGATAGGCACCCTCTATGCCCCACGACGCATCCACCCGAAGCGGCACACGCTCGGCCCCCAGACGGCTGCAGATCCAGTCCACATTGTCCTCGTTCTCAAGGCGGTTGAACGTGCAGGTGCTATACACCAGCAGCCCGCCGGGCTTGAGCGACGGCCACACGGCCTCCACAATCTCGCGCTGGCGCCTCCAGCAATGGTCCACATTCTGCATGCTCCACTCCTCCACAGCCTGGGCATCCTTCCGGAACATGCCTTCCCCCGAGCAGGGCACATCGGCCACCACGAGGTCGAACACATGTTCCAGCGGAGCAAAATCGGCCGGATAGTTCTGCGTGACCACCACATCGGGACGGCCCCACTTGGCCATGTTCTCGGCCAGCACCTGGGCACGCTGACGCAACGGCTCGTTGCTCACCAGCAGAGACCCTTCGGGCAGGCGGGCGGCCAGCAGGGTGCTTTTTCCTCCGGGAGCGGCACAAAGGTCCAGGGCCACCACAGGCCGATGGACGCATTGCTGCAGGATGTGGGAAAGGAACATCGACGAGGCATCCTGCACATAATAGACACCCGCATGGAGCAGGGGGTCGAAGGTGAAGGCAGGACGGGCAGACAAATAGAAGCCATCGCCGCACCAGGGCACCTGCTGCTCCCCTACCCTCACGCCGAAAGGGGCCTTGAAGGGATTCAGCCGCACAGACACCGACGGTTCACTTTCGGTCAGCGAACGGCACAGGCGGTCGGCATCCTCAGCACCCCATTGTTGCCGCATGAGGGCGACAAAGTCGGCAGGCAGTCTTCCCATGCTCATACAGACACCTTGCCTGCGATATGGGGCCAGGGGTCGTAGTCCTCCAGCCGGATATCCTCGTATTGGAAATCAAAGATGCTTTTCACCTCGGGATTCAGCCACACACGGGGAAGGGGCCGCGGTGTGCGGGTGAGCTGCAGCTTCACCTGCTCCAGATGGTTGGTGTAGATGTGTGTGTCGCCCGTCGTGTGGATGAAGTCGCCGGGCTTGAGTCCGGTCACCTGAGCCATCATCAACAGCAGCAGGGCATAGGATGCGATGTTGAAGGGAACGCCCAGAAACGTGTCGGCGCTCCGCTGGTAGAGCTGGAGGCTCAGCCGGCCGTCGGCCACATAGAACTGGAAAAGGGTGTGGCACGGTGGCAAGGCCATCCGCTCCACCTCGGCCACGTTCCATGCACACACAATCATGCGACGGGAGTCGGGGTTGTGGCGCAGCTGCTCCACCACGTTGCTTATCTGGTCGATGGTGCCGCCCTGATAGTCGGGCCAAGCACGCCACTGGTGGCCATACACAGGGCCCAGCTCGCCGTTCTCGTCGGCCCACTCGTTCCAGATGCGCACGCCATGTTCCTGCAGGTAGTGTACATTGGTGTCGCCCTTCAGGAACCACAGCAGTTCGTACACGATACTCTTGAAATGGAGTTTCTTGGTGGTGAGCAGGGGGAAACCGTCCTCCAGCCGGAATCGCATCTGGTGGCCGAAGATGCTCATCGTGCCCGTGCCCGTGCGGTCGCCCTTGAGGGTGCCTTCACGCAGGATGCGGTCCAAAAGGTCTAGGTATTGTTTCATTCTTCTGAGTCCTTTCTTTTATAATCCACGAAGCGATAGGCATAGGCGTGCTTCTCGTCCTTTTCGTGCGGTTCACAAGCCACCCGTTCCCATTCTCCCTCGTCCATGTGGGGGAAGAACACGTCGGCCTGGGCCGGCACATCGTCCACCCGGGTAAGATAGATCCGCTGGGCAAAGGGGAATGCCTGGCGATACACACTGGCACCTCCGATGACGAAGACCTCCTCGTCGGCCCTGCATGCCTGGAATGCCTGCTCCAGCGAAGGGAACACCTCTGCCCCGGGCAACGAAGAGAGCGATGCGGACACCACCATATTCCTGCGGTTAGGGAGTGCGCCCTTGGGCAGCGATTCAAATGTGCGCCGCCCCATCACGATGGTATGCCCCGTGGTGAGCTGCTTAAAGCGCTTCAGGTCGTTGGGCAGCCAATAGAGCAGGCGGTTGTTCAGGCCCAGGGCCCCGTTGGCGGCCACGGCTGCAATCAGGCTTATCATTCCGCGGCCCCTCCTTCCTCCGTGGCGAAATCGGGCACAGCCACCTTGCGATGGAAGGCCTCGTGGAGCGAGATGATGGTTTCGCTGCGTTGCAGGCCCAGCGGCTGCAGTTTGTCGTGGATGAAGCTGAGCATGTGGCTGTTGTTTCGTGTGTAAATCTTGATGAAGATGTCATAGCCGCCCGTCGTGTAGTGGCACTCCACCACCTCGGGCATCTCGCGCAAGGCAGCCACCACGCGGTCGAAGTCGGAAGGTTCCTTCAGGAAAAGGCCCACAAAGGCACAGGTCTCATAGCCCAGCATCTGGGGATCGAACACAAACTGAGACCCTTTTATCACCCCGCAGGACACCATTTTCTGGATTCGCTGGTGGATGGCCGCACCCGACACGTGGCAGGCACGCGCCACCTCCAGAAACGGGATGCGGGCATCGTTGGAAATCAGCTTTAGAATCTGCTCATCAAGAGCATCCAAGTTTGAAATTGACATGTTATTATTGCTTTTGGCGGCAAAAGTAGCAAAAAATGTCGATGCAAGCAAATAAAATGAAAGAAAAAATTTGAATCCCACCTTGCAGCACGCAAAGTGGGATTCGGATAATCACGGGCCGACGAATCGGCTCAGTCAGGATGGTCGTTTACTTGTTGGCCACTTTCCTGCCGCCAATCACATAGATACCTGCCGGAAGGCCACGCAGGGCATCGGCTCCGGCTACGCCCGAACGTACCAACCGGCCGTCTATGCCATACACGTTCACCACGGCGGGCAGGCGCTGCTCCATCTCCACCTTGTCGATGGCACTGCCCTGCTTGTTGGCGTATGTGCCGTCTTCCTTCAGGATGACAATCTCGTGGCTGGAGGCCAGCACGGGGGTCTCGTCGGTGCCCAGCGTCTGGAACCATACGGGGTTGTCCTCGTTGCCATGGTTGAGCTTGTAGGCTATCTCGCCGCTCTTGAAGGTTTCCACGTCCACAATGGGGCAGTTGGCATTAGCCGCACTTCGGTTGTCCACATAGCCCATGACATTATCCAGATTGGGAGCGGCAATCAGATACACGTCGCTGAAGCGGTCTGTCTGTCCATCGTGGAGCCAGCCCACTACCAGGCCGTGGGCGTCGCCGTTGCCATAGGTGACACCTCGGGCATCCACATAGCAGTCGCTCACCTCGGCAATGGTGGTGCCGTCGCTACTGCCTATCAGACAGCCTGCACTCCATCCATACATGATGTTGCCGGCGAAATAGCAGTTGGTCATGATGCCGTTTCCGGCCATCTTGCCCACAAGGCCACCGCCGTCGCCCGTGCCGCCTACGATGCTGGCCGAGCTGAAGCAGCGGTTCAATGTGGTGGTGCCATACGACATGCCCACGATGGCCGCCGTATGGGCTGCATAGGCTGCATCGCCCGTGATGGAGCCGCCCACAATGGCCACACCTTCGATGGTGGCATTGTTGACCGTACCGAAAAGGCCCTTGGTGAGGCCGGTAATGGGCTGCAGGCGGCCGTCGAACGTACCCTGGAAAGGCTTGCCGGGTGTGCCGATGGGTTCCCATTCCACGCCAGTCATGTCCACAGGAGCCGTGAGGGCAACCTTCAGACTGGCAATCGAAATATTGTTGTTCAGGCGTGAGAACCAGAGCAGGTCATCCACTGTGGCCAGCTGGTAGACACCGTCCACCTGCTCGGGCGCACCGGCAAAGAAACGCTGGTAGAACTGGGTGGCCTTCAAATCGGTCTGGTCCAGTGCCTCCCCGGTGGTGTAGGCACCAGCTTCCCACTTCTCCATCACTACGGGCACAAGTGCCTCGATTTCGGCCTTCTCCTCATCGGTGGCATCGGGATATTCATAAACGGATGCCAGGAGCGCCTCCACGGCATCCTCCAGGGCTATGTATGCCTTTTTGCAGTCATAAACCTCCTGGAACAGCTGGGAGAAGGTCTCCACCAGACGCATCTTCCCGCTGCCGTCCGTGGTGGTCTCCACTGCATCGACGGCCTGCTGCAGGCGGTCGCGCAGGTCGGCAGAGAAGTTGGGACGCACACGATAGCCCTCACCGCTGTCGGCCACATAGCGGAGCAAGGTGCGTGCCCGCGCTGCCATGCCCTCCAGCGTGGGGGCAAGCGCCTCGGCGGCCTCTTCCTCGGTGCCCAGATAGAAGAGCTGGAAGTTGTCGAAGCCGCACCAGTCGTTCTCCTGACCCGTACCCAGGTTCTTGAGGCCGATGGTCAGTGTGCCGTCGGTGACGGTGCAGGCGATGCGGTTCTGGTAGCGTCCGGCACCGAAGGCATAGTAGCATCCCACGGGACCCACGGGATAGTAGCCCTCCACCTCGCCGTCCTCATACAGTTTGTCCACATTGCCCGGACCCTCTATGTAGGAGTTCTCCATGTTCACGGCCTCTGCAGAGGGGATCAGGTCCTCGCCTGCCGTCATCACGTTCACGGCATTGTTGCCGGCATAGAGGAAGGCGGCGTAGTTGTCGTTGCCGTCATATTCATTGTTGGCGGCGCGGAAGGCTGCGTTGGCACGGAGCTCATACACACCGTTGGGCAGGCCCGTGAGGGTCTGGTGAAGGTCGAAGGTGGCATTCCATCCTTCGGCGGTGTAGGTGATTCCGTCCTGGCGGAGCACCGTGAACGTGCTGCCCCAGGAACTGGTTTCCCATCCCTTGAAGTTCTCAGCATCATCGAGGTTGGCATTGGCCACCAGCTTGGTGATTTCGCTTCCTGTGCTGAATCCGCCACGGACGGCATCATCGAGCAGCTGATTGGCCACCTTTATCTCCTCCAGTATCTGTTCGGCCGTAAGCGCACAGTTCTCCATGATGTAGCCATAGCTTCCGTTGGGGAATCCCTGCTCACCGGGTTCTGCATCGCCATACAGGTAGCTGTCGAGCACATCCAGCATAGGACCTTCCAGCTCGTCGTAGTGCTCGTCCACATAGGCGATAATCACGTCGATAGCCTGCTGATAGGCGGTGTATGCCTGTGCACTCTTCTCCACTACGGCACGCGCAGCCAGCAATTCCACGTATGCCTGCACAAAAGCATCTCCAGTGGCTGCCCTGACAGTTTCGATGGCAGCCAGGAACATACCCAGATCTGCCTGACAGGCCACCACCGCGTTGGCATAGTCGGCGGCTTCTTCCAGAAGTTGGTCACGCACATCCATGAGATCGTTTGTATAGAGTCCTTCGCCTATCTGATAAACAATCCCATGAGTGGGATCAAGTACCGGTGCCGCATCCTCATCAAGGTTCTGATACCATTTGACATCCAAGAACTTCTGCCCATTGAGGAGCCATGCCACCTCACCCGATGCCATCACCTCACTGGTTACCATGCGGCTGTCGTCCTTGGCTGTGGACATGTTGCCAGAGAATCCATCGAAGCCCTCGGGTGTCTCCACCGTGAAACAGTTGGTGATGGTGGCATTGTCGTTCCATCCCAGAAGGGTACCCTTGGCCTGTCCGCCAGTAGTAAGCAATTCGGCGCTTACCAAACAATCCTCAATCGTGATGGAAGACGACCCCTCACCGCTGCCTGCGATACCGCCTTCCGACCATCCGGCACTCGTCAGGGTGCCATAGAAGGCACAATTGCTGATGGTGCCCGATAATTTACCGGCAAGTCCACCGGCATCGCCCTCGTCGCCAAGGGTCAAGGAGGCCTTGGAATAGCAGCCCGTCATCTGCGAATTGAACGCCACGCCCACAATGGAGCCGCTGTGTGCTGCACGGTTTGCATCGCGCCCAACGATGGTTGCCTCCTCGATGGCGATATTGCGGAATGTGGCCCCGTTGGCAGAACCGAACAAGATGGCGTTCAGTCCCGTGATGGGTTGCAGACCACCGTCGAACGTACCTTTATATACTATATCTGCCCGTCCGATAGACGGCCAGTCGATGCCCTCCAGCGAAACGGGGGCCGTGAGGCGTGCGTTGGCATCGGGCTTGACATCCGAGTTCACCAGCGCGGCAAACCACAGCAGGTCGTCTGCACTGGCAAGCTCATAGAATCCGTCCGCTGCAGGTTGCTTATAGGCTTCATCCACCAGGCTGCAATAATTGCACTTACCGTGCAGCCAGTCATGGTCGTCCTGCTGAATGGTGCCCGTTGTGTTCTGATAAACGGTCCCTTCATACACATCGCCATTGCAATGGATCCGTCCGGATGCATAGACCGTGGCATGAGAAGGATTGGGCACGGGAATAGGATCCTCGCCCAGGTTCTGGAACCACACGGGGCTCTCTGAGGACATTCCGTTCACTATAAAACAAGCCGCACCCGAAGAAAGTTGGGAGGCTTCCAGCTGGGCTACGCCAGCGGGCACCGTGCCGTAAGCGTTCAAATAGGCACCCCCGATGATGGTGGCATTGCCTGGATTGCGGCTGAAGGTGTTACATTCCGAGGAGGAAGTCTGGCTCACATCGGCAATCACCATGCAATGGTCGATGGTGATGGTGCCAGAAGACCATCCGCAGATGCCACCGCAGCTTGAGGTGTTCTCTGCCACAATGGCGCCAGCAAAGCAGGTGTTCTTCACCGTGGCATGGCAGTTGTCGGCCACCAGTCCCACGATTCCGCCAAAAGTGCCGTCGCCTACCAACGTAGAATAGATAGTAGCTTCGGTGACGCAGTTCTCAATCGTACAGTCCCTGGCCTCGCCCACCAGAGCCGAGGCATACTTGGCCTGTGCGGACACATTGCCGCGCACATTGAGGCAGCGCACCGTGCCGGCCAGCATACGGAACAGGGAGCAATACTCTGCATCGGTGGCCGCATCGATGGTGAGGGTGTGGTACTGTCCGTCGAAGGTGCCGGTATAGGGGACCGTGGGTGCACCAATCTGCAGCGTGTGGTAGTCCGAGATGTCGATGTCGGCCGTCAATACGGCATTGGCATCGGGTTCTCCATCCGTCACCAGGGCGGCAAAGTCCACCATGTCCTGTGGAGTGGCAATCTGATAGACACCATCCACCTTGTCCAGGGCCTGCGCGCCGGCACACGGTGCCATCAGGGCTGCCATGAACAAGAGTTTGTGTAGTTTTGTGTTCATTTATGTTTTAATTTGGTTGAAAAATTGGTTTCAGTTCTGCAAATGTATTCAATTCTCTCGTTCTAACTATAGAGAAATCGCAGAAAAATGGAAACCCGCAATAGCATTTAACCTATCTTTACAATTAACCTCCCCATCATATCACCGGAATAGGCCGCTGCTCCTCGGTTTCCCTGTTCAGGGGGGGAAGGAAACGAGATAATGCCCCGGAATGGTAAGAGGTTGCCCCTTCTCGTTTCGGCGGCAGTCCGCCTGTCCAGAGAGGGAGGGGCGTGCGAAAGAAAACACAAACGGAGTTACGCGTTAACAGTTAACATTCCGGGGCTGGAACATTAAATCATGCAGTTTGCCTGCTTCCCCCGCAGAAAAACACATCCATATTTGGCGCATTGGGGGAAAACGCGTATATTTGCAGCAAAATAGCTGAAAACAAGAAGGAAAACATGGACAGAAAAACATTCATCAAATCGAGCGGGATGCTGGCTCTGGGAAGCATGACCCTGGGCATGCAGGCCTGCAACGGGAAACAGCCATCGGAAAACGCATGGAAGGACGAACTGTGGAAAGGCGTGAAGCCCACTGCCATCGGGGACTTTCCCCTGCACGACCTCCACATCCATGCCTCGGCCAGCCTCTCGTATGAGGACATTGCACGCGGAGCCAAGGAGAACGGCCTGGAATACGTGGGCATCATGTTCAACGGCACACGGCCCGTGCCCGCCACCGACGAAAGCCTGCAGCAGTTTATCGACGACACGGCCCCGCTGGGATGCTACCGGGGCATGCAGAACATGCGGCTGGGATGGACCCAGCGGCTGAGCGAACGCGTCTACAGCCAGATGGACTACTTCTTCATGGACCCGCAGGTGATTCCTGGAGGCAACCGATATGGCGACACACTGGAGGTGTGGGAGCACGACTGCTATGTGCCCGACCTGGACGCGTTCATGGAAGCCAACATGAACCACTACCAGGCTGTGCTGGAGAACCCCGAACCCTTGGACATCTTTGGCTGGCCCCTGTATCTGCCTCCCTGTGTGGCCCGCCACTACGACAAGGTGTGGACCAGGGAACGGCTGGAGCGCATCGTGGACATGCTGACGGCCCGCAAGGTGGCCGTGGAAATCAACGACCTGGCCCAGACGCCCCATGAGGAGTTCATCCTCCTGTGCAAGCGTGCCGGCCTGAAATTCGTGTTCGGCTCCGACACAAGAGACCACCGTTCCTTCCGCCTGGACTTCTGCAAACGCATCGCCACAGCCTGCGGCCTCACCGCCGATGATTTCTGGAGGCCGGAGAAATAAAAATCAGAAAAAAATTGCATCCGCGATGCAAGATTCCGGCATATCAACGATTTCATGGGACAGACGAACCAATAAAATGAGATGATTCAACTTTCGCAAGTTCAATTTCGTTGTGAATGAGCGTATGAGCACGCCCTGAAAGGTAGGGTGTTCAAAATAGGCTTCAAAAACCTACGCATTTTTTGC
>JAEDIG010000094.1 GCA_016292545.1 Bacteroidaceae bacterium | reverse complement strand
TTCCGCTCCGCTCCATTCTGCCCTGGGCTAGTAGCAGGTTGCCCCTTCGGGGCGTTCTCATACGCTCATTCACAACGAAATTGAACTTGCGAAAGTTGAATTAACTTACCACTTGCCCTAGTCGTAAGTTAAGCACTGGGAATGGCATCAGAAGGGCTATTCGGCCAAAGCCAGAGATGTAAACATAAATGGCAAAACATCTAAAGATAAATGGCAAAGTATGTTTAGATAGTTGGCGGGGTATGTTGATATTCTCCTTTTTTCTTGGTCACACCAAAATTTTTGTGTATTTTTGCGGGCGAATAACGATAAAGAAAAGTGAAATCATCATGATACTCTACCACGGAACAAATACGGTAGTACGGTTTCCTGAGGTCCGAGTTTCGGGATATAACAAGGACTTCGGTTTTGGATTCTATTGTAGCCAACTTGAGCGACAGGCAAAACGGTGGGCTTTGACTAAACGTGGAGTGCACATTGTATGCCTTTACGACTATATGCCCAATCCTAAACTGAATGTGAAATCATTCCCGAAGATGACTGATGAATGGTTGGATTTCGTGGCAGCCTGTCGACATGGGGAGCCTCATTCATTTGATATAGTAGAAGGTCCCATGGCCGATGATGAAGTATGGGACTACGTAGAGGATTTCCTCTCGGGCAGAATCACGCGTGAAGCCTTCTGGGCATTGGCCCGATTCAAACATCCAACCCATCAAATTCTGTTCTGCACCGACCACGCACTCGGAACATTGTCCTTTAAATCCTATTATCAGTTATGAGCAATAAATACTTTCCTGACGAGAAAATCGGCTTTGACGAGCTTTATTTTGTGTGCTATATGATAGAGCGTGTGGCACGCAAGCTACACCAGCGCAACAAATATGTAGTGAAAAAGATGGGCGATGAGGGACTGTTTCACCAACTCTCGGTGGCCCAAGTGAGTCATTGCATGAACCCCGAACAGGTGGAGGACGAGTGGATTAGGGATTACAAGATGGAAGCAGGTGGTTTTGACATTACAAATGTGGATCCGCATTATACAGACAAAGTACCCTCACCCACACAGATGGGCAAGGTGTATGCACGGCTCATAGCATCCGTCAACCATTCCGACAATATGCTGAGGGCTATTCATCAAGTATACAACTCGCCCATCTGCGAAACCATAGACGACTATAACACCAGCGCCTACTATGAACCCAGCTATGTGCAAACCCGCGCCCTACTTAACGGGATGTTCTGATGTAAAGAGCACACATGTTTGCGGTGTCTTCCAGTTGCGGTCGTACCATGCATATCCCCAGCTATCGTTCGTCACATCCACGCTCTCCCATAGTCCGCCTATGTTCTCGGGAGGCACTTCCATGTCGCCATAGTTCCGTGTGTTTTCATACATCAATTCAACTTGCCCTAGCCGTAAGTTAAGCACTGGGAATGGCATCAGAAGGGCTATTCGGCCAAAGCCAGAGATGTAAACATAAATGGCAAAACACCTAAAGATAAATGGCAAAGTATGTTTAGATAGTTGGCGAAGTATGTTGACAATGGATATGCTCCCTCAAGCATTGCATCGTGCTCCGTTCGGAGTACACGCGTCTTCCGTTCGGAGCACACGCGTCTTCCGTTCGGAGCACGCGCGTCTTCCGTTCGGAGCACGCGACATGAATGACCGTTCTGACGTGATTAGGCACACAGTCCTGAGACATGTCCACGGGTCAATCATCCTCAATCTTTGAGAACGTCGGGACAACAATGGTGTCGGCAATCTCATGGAAACACATCTCCGCCTCCGGGTCTCCTTCATTCACGAGTCTTGGAGAAGCCCCGGAATATCCATACATACAACCGCACCCTAGGTATCCGCTTATTTCTAGAACCTATAAAGAAGGATCCTGGAAGTCCGGTTGTGGGGTCCTCATTGTAGTTTAACTATTTAGGTTGACTACTTATCGTCTTATTCATAAAACGGGTTGACAAGTTAATGTATTGAGTCAAAGGAAATCTTCAGGAATGCTTCAACACCTTTTGCAGGAAATGCCCGGTATGGCTTTGGGGACAAGCTGCAATGTCCTCCGGTGTGCCACACGCCACCAACGAGCCACCGGCATTGCCGCCCTCGGGACCGAGGTCAATGACATAATCGGCACACTTTATGACATCCATGTTGTGCTCGATAATCACCACCGAATGGCCATGAGCCACCAGGGCATCGAAGGCCGCAAGCAGACGCTTTATGTCGTGAGGATGGAGCCCCGTGGTGGGCTCGTCGAAGATAAAGATGGTGGGCTGCAGCTTGTCGAGACTCAGATAATAGGCCAACTTTACACGCTGGTTTTCGCCACCCGAAAGCGTGCTGCTGCTCTGTCCCAGCTTGATGTAGCCCAGCCCCACATCCTGCAACGGCTTGAGCAGCCGCACAATCTTGGCCTGCTTGTGCTCGGTGAAAAACTCTATGGCCTGGTTGACCGTCATCTGCAACATGTCGTAGGCATTGGCATCATTGTACTTCACCTCCAGGATTTCATTGCGGAACCGCTTGCCATGACAACTCTCACATTCCAACACCAGATCGGCCATGAACTGCATCTCGATGGTGACGGTGCCTTCGCCCTTGCATTCCTCGCAACGTCCGCCCTCGGTATTGAAGCTGAAATGACCCGGGCCATAGCCCATTTGCTTTGCCAAAGGCTGAGAAGCCAACAACTTGCGAATCTCGTCCCATGCCTTGATGTAGGTGACGGGATTGGAACGGGAACTCTTGCCTATCGGGTTCTGGTCGACAAACTCGATGGCCTGCACGGCCTCCACACCGCCTCCCAAGGCACTATGCTGGCCAGGGCGGTCGGCCACCTGGTCGAGCTGCCGCTTCATGGCCAGATAGAGGATGTCGCGCACCAATGTACTCTTCCCACTACCGCTCACGCCCGTGACACAGGTGATTACATTGAGCGGAATCTTCACATCGATATTCTTCAGGTTGTTGGCCTGAGCACCCTTTATCATGATGTACTGGTTCCAGCCGCGCCTGCTAGTGGGCACTGGTATGCGGTCGAGCCCCAAAAGGAACTGGGCCGTATGGGAACGGCCTACCTCTGTCTGGCTGCGAAGGGAGGACTCATCGAGCACCGGCCCCTGATAGACCACCTCACCGCCCAGCCTTCCGGCTTCTGGACCTATGTCGATAATCCAATCCGCAGCACGCATGATCTCCTCGTCGTGCTCCACAACAACCACCGTATTGCCCAAATCGCGAAGCTGCCTGAGCACATTGATGAGGCACTGAGTGTCGCGGCTGTGCAAACCGATGCTCGGCTCATCGAGCACATACAGGCTTCCCACCAGACTGCTGCCCAGGCTGGTGGCCAGGTTGATGCGCTGGCTTTCGCCACCCGAAAGGGTGTTGCTCATGCGGTTGAGTGTGAGATAGCCCAGACCCACATCCACGAGGAAGCGCAGGCGGTTTCGGATTTCCGTGAGCAGACGGCTGGCTATCACACGCTCATGCTCCGGCAAAACGGTTTCGTCCTGCAGCGGCCGCCACTGGGCAAGCTCCGACACAGGCAGGTTCACCAGTTCCACAATGCTCTTGCCGTCGACCTTCACATAGGTGGCCTCCTTGCGCAGGCGGGTGCCATGACACAAAGGACAATCCGTTTTTCCCTTGTAGCGGGCCAGCATCACACGGTTCTGGATCTTGTATTGCCCCTCCTTGAGCATCTCAAAGAAGCTGTCGATGCAGATGCGGTCGTGCCAGTCGGGAATATCAGGGTCGCCATGCCACAAAAGGTCTTTCTGGGCCTCGGTGAGCTGGAAATAGGGCGTAAAGATGGGAAAGCCGTAACGATCGGCCTGGAGGATGAACTGCTGTTTCCATTCATTCATCTTCTCGCCACGCCAACACACCACAGCTCCCTGATACACACTCAACGCCATGTTGGGGATGACCAGCTGGGGGTCGATGCCGATGACACGGCCAAAGCCCTCGCATTCGGGGCATGCTCCCACAGGAGAATTGAAGGCAAAAAGATTGTCGGAGGGCTCCTCGAAGGTGATGCCGTCGGCCTCAAAGCGGGTGCTGAAATGTTCCATCGGGCCATCGGGCAGGAAACTGAGCATACACTCGCCATGCCCCTCATAGAAGGCCGTCTCCACAGAATCCGTCAGTCGCGACACCGCATCGGGTGCATCGCTCACACTCATCCGGTCCACCACCAGCAGCACACATGCTGCCAGCGGCACACTGCCCGAAAGCACATCATCAATCCTGTACACCTCGCCTTCCATCCGGACACGGGTGAAGCCGTTCTGCATGCTCATGCGGAGCTGCTGCTCCAGCGTGCGCCCCTGCGGCACCACCAAGGGGCAGAGCACCATGAAACGAGTGCCCGCAGGATGCTTCAGGGCATGCTTCACCACATCGTCAGGCGTATGGTGCCTCACCTCCACTCCGCTCACAGGACTATAGGTGTGGCCGATACGTGCAAACAGAAGGCGCAAGTACTCGTATATCTCCGTGCTGGTGCCCACCGTACTGCGCGAATTGCGCGTGATGACCTTCTGCTCTATGGCAATGGCGGGCGGGATGCCCAGGATGAAGTCGCACTCCGGCTTCCTCATGCGGCCCAGGAACTGGCGTGCATAGGAGCTGAGGCTTTCCACATAGCGCCGTTGCCCCTCGGCATAGAGCGTATCAAAGGCCAGACTGCTCTTTCCGCTGCCGCTCAAGCCCGTTATCACCACCAGCTTGCCCCGCGGAATCTCCACATCGATGTTTTTCAGATTGTTCGCGCGTGCGCCTTTTATTATAATATTTGTGCTCATATCGGACATACTCATTCGGTTATAATGGCGCAAAGTTACAAAAAATCCTCGGAATAGATGCAGGATTTGGTTATGCCCGTAAAAAATTCCTTACGAAAAGGCTTTTTGTCACATTTTTTTGTAACTTTGTAACCAATTATGAGAACTAGAATGCTTTTTTCACTGCTTTTGCTAGCAGTTTTGGCCATGGCGCAGAACCCCAAGCGTGAGTTTCGCGGTGCATGGATCCAGTGTGTGAACGGACAATTCCAAGGCATCGGACGCGATGCCATGCAACAAACACTCAGCAGCCAGCTGGACGAGTTGCAGAAGGACGGTATTAACGCCATTTTCTTCCAGGTGAGAGCCGAGGGAGACGCACTCTACGAGAGTGCGCTGGAACCCTGGAGCCGCTATCTCACGGGGCAGCAAGGCATGGCTCCCAACCCCTATTGGGACCCTCTGCAATGGATGGTGGAGCAATGTCATGCCCGCCAGATGGAATGCCATGCATGGATAAACCCCTACCGTGCCAAGACCAAGGGCACACAGGCACTGGCCAACAACCATGCCTACTTCAGGAACCCCAAACATTTCTTCTCATACGAGGGGCTGATGATTTTCGACCCTGGCTATCCCGAAAACCGTGACTTCATCTGCCAGGTGGCCGCCGACATCGTGAGCCGCTACGATGTGGACGGATTCCACATCGATGACTATTTCTATCCCTATCCCGCAGCCGGCGTGCCCATTCCCGACGACGCATCGTATGCCCTTTATGGAAAAGGCATGGACCGCGGCGACTGGCGCCGCCAGAACGTGAACCTTTTCATCAAGCAGCTCCACGAAACCATTCAGGCTGTGAAGCCCTGGGTGAAGTTCGGCGTGTCACCCTTCGGCATCTACCGCAACAAGCGCAACGATCCCGACGGAAGCAACACCAACGGCCTCCAGAACTATGACGACCTGTATGCCGACGTTCTGCTGTGGATAAAGGAAGGATGGGTGGACTACAATCTGCCCCAGATTTACTGGGAAATAGGCAACAAGGCTGCCGACTATGAGACGCTCATCCACTGGTGGAGCAGCCATGCAGGCGAACGGCCTCTCTACATCGGGCAAGACGTGGAACGCACCTGCAAGTTTGCCGACCCGCAGAATCCGCAAATCCACCAGATGGGACGCAAGTATATGCTGCAGCGTTCCCTTCCGGGCATCTACGGCAGCTGCCAATGGTATGCCAAGGCCGTGGCCGACAATGTGGGCAACTATGGAATGACCCTGCGCCAGATATACCACAACACGCCTGCCCTGCAGCCCCTTATGCCATGGATTGACAGCAAGAGCCCCAAGAAGCCCAGAAAGACAAAGGTCATCTGGACAGAAGACGGCCCCGTGCTCTTCTGGACAGCGCCCAAGGCCCGCAGGGTGATGGACGAAGCACGCCAATATGTGGTGTACCGCTTCCTGAAAGGTGAACGCCAGAATCTGGAAGACCCCTCCAAGATTGTCTGCATCACCAGCAACACTTTCCTTCCCCTACCCTATGCAGGAGGCGAGATGGACTATACCTATATAGTTACTGCCCTCGACCGTCTGCACAACGAATCAAAGGGCAGCAAAGAGAAAGTGAGTCTATAAAAACGGAAGAAGACTCCTAATCAAGATAGGCAACCTGTATGTCCCAATCCCATTGGTCGAAATACAGGTTGCCTTTTTTCCATTCCACCTCTCCGCGCTGGAAGTCCACCGTCTCGCTGCGCGGATATTTCTTCTTGGGCGAAAGGGGCATGCCATAATCGCTGTTCACGATCATGCGCCAGGAGTCGATGCCGCCCATGTAGAAAAGACGTTCCTTATTGTCCGTGGCATATTCACAAATGCCGAACGACTGGTCGACAGGCACCCAGCCCACCCCTTCGAAATACACCTCGGCCCAATCATGAAGGTTGTGGCCAAAAGGATGCATCATGAAACCGCTCTGGAAATGGGCGGGGATGCCGCATATACGGCACAGCGTGATGAAAAGCAACGACACCTGGCCACAGTCGCCATGGCCGTTGCGAAGCACATACATGGGTATGTTGTCGATGGTGGAATACTCGCGTGCCGAAGCCCACGGGAAAGTGCGGCTGATATGGGTGAAGATGCGCTGTGCCTTCTCCACGGGGTTCTCCACACCACGGGTGAGGCTGTCGGCCAGCTGGCGAAGCTCAGGCGTGAAGCGGATATGGCTGGTGCGCTCGGCTGTGTATTCCTTATATAGTTTTGAATCTGTCTGGTAGGGCTGCACGGAAGAAAGGTCGAACCATGCACCACGGCTGGTGTATTCAAACGTTTCGCTGAACACAGTGGGTTCACCGGCAACAGCCTTGCGTTCCATATAGAGCGTGCTGTGGGCACAGTCGGGGGCAGACCGTTTGTATTTGGGCTGGCTCACCTCCAGCAGTTCCACCTCCTGCTGGCGCGCCTGGTCGGTGCGGGGGAAAGGCAGCCAGCATCTCAGCGTCTGTCCGGCAGGCACAGCATCGGCCTTCACCGTGAGCGTGTAGGTGACCCTCATTCTGCGGGCCTGTGCCAGATGTTGCGGGTGCTGCGGAGCATCGCGCAAGATTTGTGGTACATTCTTCATGATGGCAATCTGCGAGGCCGACAGCGGCTCATCGGGGTGCGCCTTTTTCCACACCTCTGCACACCAAGGGTCGATGCGGAACAGATTGCGGGCCGCCGCATGGAAATAACGTTTCTCACCATTGATGGTCATCTGTTCCAGCGCACCGCTTCGTTCCCAACGGGCGATGCAGCTGTCGTTGACATGCGGCACATACTGCCGGATGTAGTCCACCACCTCCTGACGGCCACACACGAAATCGCACTGCAGACGATGGTTCAGGTCGGTCTGCCAGTCGTATGCTGCCACATTCATAACTGCGGCCAGGCTCCATACCGCCAACAGCCATTGTCTCTTGGTCTTCTTCTTTCTCATTATTATGGGTTTTAAGTTCATTTCCAATGCAAAAGTACAAAATTTTATTGAGACGGGAACCATACTGAGACAAAAAAGCACACACATGGAATCCTGGCGGTTCAGCCATAAAAAGAACAAGTATACTGGCACTGAGGAGTTTTGGCTGCAAGATTAGAACATATTCACTTTCCAACATTCCATAAACAGATAAATATTCCATAATTAAAAATAATTTTGGAATCAATGGCCAATCCGCCGTAACTTTGCAGTGTCAAAAAACAAACAACAGACAATAATCAACCAATAAAAATACAAACATTATGGCAACAAAGAAACTTCACATCGAGACACTGGCACTGCATGTGGGCCAAGAGGCCCCCGACCCCGCAACAGACGCACGCGCCGTTCCCATCTACCAAACCACCAGCTACGTGTTCCGCAACAGCCAGCATGCAGCCGACCGCTTTGGACTGCGGGATGCAGGCAACATATACGGACGCCTCACCAACAGCACACAGGGTGTGTTTGAAGCCCGTGTGGCCGCCCTCGAAGGGGGTGTGGCCGGATTGGCTGTGGCCAGTGGAGCGGCAGCTGTCACCTATTCCCTGCAGAACGTATTGCAGGCCGGTGACCACATCGTGGCCGCCGACAATCTCTATGGCGGCAGTTTCAACCTCATCACCCACACGCTGCCCACCCAAGGCATCAGCTATACCATCGTGGACGTAAACAACCTGGAGGCACTGGAGGCAGCCATCCGTCCGGAGACCAAGGTCATATATGCCGAAACACTGGGCAACCCCAACAGCGATGTGGCCAACCTGGATGCCATTGCCGAGGTGGCACACCGCCATGGCGTATTGTTCATCGTGGACAACACGTTTGCCCCCATCCTTGTGCGTCCCATTGAGCATGGTGCCGATGTGGTCATCCACAGCGCCACAAAGTTCATTGGCGGACACGGCAGTTCATTGGGTGGCGTGATTGTAGACGGTGGCCGTTTCGACTTCAAGGCATATCCCGACAAGTTCCCCACTCTGGCCAAGCCAGACCCATCCTACCATGGAGCCGTGTTTGCCGATGTGGCTGGTGCAGCGGCCTTCGTCACCCGCATCCGTGCCGTCATCCTGCGCGACACCGGTGCCACCATCAGTCCCTTCAACGCATGGATTCTCCTGCAAGGACTTGAGTCGCTTCCCCTGCGCATAGAACGCCACGTGGCCAATGCCCTCAAGGTAGTGGAATTCTTGGCCAGCCATCCCAAGGTGGCCAAGGTGAACCATCCCTCGCTGCCCACCCATAAGGACCATGCCCGCTATCAGGAATATTTCCCGAACGGTGGCGCCAGCATCTTCACCTTCGAAATCAAAGGCACCCAGGAAGACGCGTGGAAGTTTATCGACAGCCTGCAAATCTTCTCCCTGCTGGCCAATGTGGCCGATGTGAAGTCGCTGGTCATCCACCCCTACACGACTACCCATTCCCAGATGTCGCCCGAAGAACTAGCCGAACAGCATATCACCCCCACCACCGTCCGCCTAAGCATCGGTGTGGAGCACATAGACGACATCATCGACGACCTCAAGCAGGCGTTTGAGCAGATTTAACGGGAATTTTCTATAACACCTTCAACTATCGCAAGTTCAAATGATTTGTGTATCAGCAGTGATTGTTTGTTCTGAAAGGTAGG
>JAEDIG010000093.1 GCA_016292545.1 Bacteroidaceae bacterium | reverse complement strand
CCCTTCGTTGCCGCAGTTGACGAATTTAACCGTACCTTTGGCAACGCCACTCACCTTACCGGCAATACCTCCTACAAAGTTCTTGCCCGATATGCTGCAACTGCTATCGAATACAAGGTTGGCTATGACGCATCCTGCCGTCACCCTGCCGAATACGCCTTGCGACGACCAGTCCTTGCTGGCATTGTCTACGACAAGGTTCTTGATGCGATGACCACCTCCATCGAAGTGTCCACAGTAAGGATTACTGCCTCCCCTGCCGCCGATAGGTTCCCACGATGTCCATCCCGAGAAGTCGATGTCGTTCATGAGCATACCGTTGGCAGTGGTATCCCCGTTTGCCACGATAGTACCGAACTCGTTCAACTGATCTGCCGTACTAATGCAATATACATTGCCAATCTTGTCCAATGCCGACAGGTTTGCGGTCGCCAGCATAATAAAAAACAGAGTGGCTGTTGTGCGCAGTATGTATGTGATATATCTCATTGCTATGATCGTATGATATAAATTCGTCTGTCGTATATTTGGTCAGAGGCTCCCGTCCTGCTCACCGTTATCTCCACATCCACGTAAGCCTTGCCAGGCGTGTTGCCAATGCAGCCAAGCATCTCACCGGAGGGCGTTACGGCAGGAATGGTGGTGAAGATGCCTTCGGGGTCGCTCACGCTAATAGTGTACGTAAACTTAGGGTCGCCCGTGCCGTAGAGCAGGGCATAGCCGTTGTACGTGTCCTCCACCTTGGGATATATCTCGAAGTCGCCTTCCGTGCCGAACTTGCAGTAGAAGCCCTCTTGGCTCTCCTCGGTGATGACGGCAGGATAGCCACCGATGGGAGGATAGAAGTTCACGTCGAGGTTCACCTGATAGTCGCTCAGGATGATGGGGATTACAACGTGGTCGTTGCGGTAGATGGAGCGCAAGTCTTTTGTCAGGGCAAAGAGGAGGTCTTCGGGATGGCCTCCCTCGCGCATAATGTTCACTGCCATCAGGTAGCGACCCGTGACGTTGTAGTTGGCCTGGGACTCACGCACGTAGAATATGTCGTCGTAGCCCTTTGCCGTACCTCCGGCGTATGCGTCCAATACAGGAGCGGCGGCCATCAGTTCATTATATTTCCGCAGGTAGTCCCTTGCCGTGCAGGGAACATCGGTGTCCCATCCCGATTCCAAGTAAGTGTAGTTGGGCAGCAGGGGCACCTTGTCCGTAGCCGACTGCGACAGCTTGAGGCTGTTGATGGTAATCTTCTTGCTCGACTCGTTGCTGTACTTCACTTCCATCTTGGCAAGCATACGCACCACCTCTATGGAGAACACCTCGTTGGTGCGGCCGGTCACCGTCACCTCCTGCTTGCCCGACATGGGCAGGTCCGTGCCCGAAGCCCAATGCTGGACAAGGGTATATCCGGCAGTCTCTACGGCTGAGGGGTATGTGCTGCCCACGATGAACTCGACGCCAGTCTCCGCCTTCAACGCCTCGGGAGTGATATTGGCAAAGGCGTAGAGGGTGTAGGTGCCGGTGGGCACATTCATCTCGATGCGTTCTTCTTCCACATAGGTCGTGAGCAAAGGGTCGCGGCTCTCCACACGGCGCACTATGCCGTCCTTGTCCACAAAGGCCACCCACCACGTGTGTATCTTTTCCACGTCTGCCTGTGCGGCTTCGGGAGTGCCGGTGGCACGTGTGGCAATGACCATGTCCACAGCCACCGTCCTTCCGCCGGCTTCCGGGTCATGCCCGCTCTCCTCGGAGCAGGATGTGGCGAAGACAGCCGTGAGCAATGACAGCATAAGGTATGTGATGACGTCTTTTCTCATATTCGTATGTCGTTATAATCATGTAATAATTGCGTCATAGCCTGATAGGCGGTTGCTCCCTGAGGTTCCATTGGCGCACGAAGATGCGCAGGTAGATATGCTCCGGGCCGTTCTTGCTTGGCGAGGGTGTGCCTGGGCCAGTTACCTTGGATACCCCCACCCGGTAGATGTTGTTCCGCACGATGCCATACTCCATGGGGAAGGTGAGATGGGGGTTGCTGTCCACATTGGCATGGCGCAGCCAGATGTTGTAGTAGCAGATGCCATCGGCGAACGCTGTTATCTTCGCCATGTCGGAGGGATGTGCCGCCTTGTAGCCTTCGGCAGCCGCCAGGTTGGAGAAGTAGATGCAGTCGGCCTCCTTCATTGTTATTCTGGTGGGGCAGTATCGCCAGAAGGTGTGGCCTGTGGCGTAGTCGGTCTCCGTGGTGCAGTCCTTGTCGGTATATACCTTCATGGGCTCGTATACCGCCCTGAGCAGCAGCCCCGTGATGAAGTCGGTGCTTTGATGGTCCTTGTCCTGCGTGTTCTCGTTGGTGTATGCCAGTGTCATGACGTGTGTGAAATGGTCGCCCAGCCCCGGTTTTTCTGTCTCCGTGCCGCTGTATGCCTTGATGCCCGTGGTGGACAGGTAGGGCGTAGGATTGGCAAAGACAGTCTTTGCACGTGTGTCGCCATACCAGGCATTGAGTTGATCGTCGCTCACGCTTCCATTTTTCACTAATGTATGTGGCTCCACCACATAGTTCGTGGGTGTGCCGTCTGTTGCTGTCTGTTCCCTGGCACCGTATTTCACAGTGGATGATATGTCGTCCGTTGAGGTCACGCGCTTTATCATGTAGCTGCTCTGCTGCATCAGGTTGAGGGGTATGATGTTTTGCAGGTGCATCTTTCCCACCACCGTGCTCGAAGGGTTGTTAGGGTCGGCATACACCTTATATATAAGTTCTGTCCCTGAGGAGGACATGTTTTCCGAATGGTTGTACATCAGGTCGATGCGGGCCGCTGTCCGTTGTATGCGTAGTTCGCTCAGGAAGGGGTCGGCTTTGGTACCTGCCTTCGAGGTGACGGTTATCTTTCCTTCATCCGAGTCGTTGCAGGCAGAGGACATCACAAAGCGGGTGCCGTCTGCCCTGTTCCAGGCAGCGTATGCCGTCTGGTTACGCAGTTCGCCCAGATTTGTGGGCTTGGGCAGCAGGGCACCGCCGTTGGCCACTGCAATCACGCGGTCACCCTCCTCTGCATGATAGCCCTGGATGACAAAGGTCACCTCCACCCCCTCGGTTGTCCTGGTCCACTTTTCGGCCGTCTCTTCCTTGAACCATCCCGTGTACAGCAGGGGTGTCCCATCCGGTGCATCCATGCCCAAGGTATGGCGGAGGATATACACCCAGATGTCCTTTATCTCGTTCTCGGCATCGGTGCCAGGTTCACGCCCATCACCGTCCTCTCCTCCTTGCGGGACAACAGCACGCGTGCCGGCAGACGGCAACTGCAGGGTGAGGCGCACGTAGGCCTCGCCCTGTCTCGGGTCGTCTTCAACGGCTTCCGGGTGGCAGGCGGCCATGCAGACTGCTGCCAGCAGCGTGGCCAGGATGTCTCGGACGTGTGTTATCCAGCTTGTCATTTCTTTTCTTTCCTTTCCTTGTTCTTCTATAGTTCTTCGTTCTGCTTGCGCACGGCCCATGGCATGGCGTGTATGACGATGGAGCAGTATTCCCATTTGTCGCCGCGCAGGAAGAAGTTCAGTTCGTAGTCGTATTCGCGGTCCAGATATTCCTGTGGCGAATAGTTCCACAGGGGTGAGATGCGGCATTCGGCCAGATACTGGGCCAGCCCAATCTTCACCACCGTCTTTCCCGTGGATTTGTGGCGGATGTACAGTTGTGCCGAGGGCTTGCCGGCTTCGGGATACATGATGCGGTTGAACATGATGTTGTAGTGGCCCATGGCATCGGTGGTGTGCGGTGCCGAGGTCCATTGGGCGTATGGGGTGTAGAGGAGCGAATCGCCTGCAGCCACGCTGTTGTCGCCCGTCAGGGTGGCATTGTCGTCCACTATGCCCACTTCATAGTCGTTGGCATCCATCTGGGCGGGGTCGTCCGTCTGGTAGAGCGTGAGGTTGAGGTGTTTGGTGTCGCGCACCAGCGACAGGGTGGCATAGGTGGCATAGCCTTCCTTCACTGCTACCATCTGTTCCTCCACGGGGTAGATGGAATAGGGCCTGCCCGTGGCAGGCAGAGCGGGAGACTGCCGGCCATAGAGGGGGGCTAGGGCAGTCACCTTCAGCGTGTGCCACAGCGTGTCGAGCGGAGCCGTGTTGTCCACGAGGTGGAGTCCGCTGTCCTGTGGGTCAGGGACGGAAGGCAAGGCATGGTCGAGTGTGATGCGGAGCGATGCGGTGTCGTTCACCTCTGTGCGCCTGTACTTGGCACCGGGTGTTTGCAGGGCTTCGTCCCACTGTCGTTGCATGGCTATGGCTTGCAGCCGGTAGCGGTGACCGGCCGGCAGCTCGTCTGTGCCGAAGTGCATGGCATAGCCGTACAGCGAGAGGGGCGTTGCACCGTTGGTGTTGGCTACGCTTCGCTCTGCCACTTTGCGTCCGTCCTCGTCGTATACATAAACGTTGACATAGCCCACATGGTCCTTGAACATATCGGCACGCTGTGTGTTGTAGTCATAGACGAATCGCACGTAGAGCCCCGTGGGGCAGTCCGATCGGTCCTCTTCCATCATCGAACATCCCGTGGCCGCAAGGGCCATGCCGGCGATGAGCGCACCTGTCATGAGTTGATGAAAACGTTTCATTCCTGACTTTTGTTTTTGTGTAGTGTATTTGGTTGGATATAGGGCAGGGAGGAGAGGACGCGATGGGGTGGATGTAGCCTTTCCACCGCGTCCTCTTTCCTGCAATTATACGCAGCTATGCGTTAGAGCTCTACACTCTGCTTGCGCACAGCCCAAGGCGTGATGTGGATCTTCACGCTGAGGTAGTTTTCGACGTTGTCGTCTGGGTCGTCGCCACCAACAGGACCATCAATTGTGGGGCTACCAATCTGACGGATACCGGTAATCTCTATCTTATACCAGTTGTTGCGGACTACGCCATAGCGGCCGAGGTAGTTGTTGTTTGCCAAATCGTCGCTAAGTGAAGTACTGCCGATTGTCTTGTAAACACCCTGAATGCTATTAACTGTGTGGTTATCACGATCCCAGGGTGTCTCGTCATTTCCGAAGTGCTTGATAAGCACGTTGTAGTATGCTACACCTTCAGCGTAGTATTGGAAATTAATGGCGTCTAGTGCATCGATAATTTGCGATTCCCCGAATTCTGCAGGGAAGTCAGCTGCACCAGTCACTTTTGTAACCGAAGTCACTTTAGCATCTGTCGGGTTGGTGTTGTTCATGGTTACGGTAATCCTATTTGCACCTCCAGAGACTTCATACCATGTCTTGAACTTGTTATAATTGTTGCAAAGATACTTCATGATGTAGTCCTGTATCTTCTCTTCTGAACCAGTATATGTAGGTTTCTGCAGAATCTTGTTTGCACCATAGGCATCGGCAATGTAGAAATCCTTGCCATCGTTGAATTTGGCAGAAACGGCAACGCCTGTAGAGTTTTTTACTATCTGGTGATCCACATCGAAGGTGTTCTCGAATGTATAGACGCTGTTGCCTGGAGTCTTGTCAATAGCTCCTGGGAGGGAGAATTTTGCATCTGTATCGTAATTTACGTCCTTACCCCAGTATGTACGATATACTTGGTCATGTATGGCAGCGCCGCTAACAAAACGGTACAATGTGGCGCTTTTAGGAGTGCCCTCAATATTTGGGTTTTCCCCATCACCTTGCGCATGGAAGGGAAGCCAATCGGAACTCATCTGGCGTGTGTTGTAATACTGAGTATTTTCATTGCTCAGAGTCCACTTGATAGTTGCCTTATCAAACTTAACGTTTGGGTCAGCAGAGATGCCTGGCTCTGCTGCCATACGAGGGTCAAGAGCAACCGTAACCTTGGCAGCAGCACGCTCCATGTAGACCTCACCTGCAGGATTAGCCTCGGCAGCAGCCTGGGTAGGATAAATCTTGTTGGCATCAAGTTGGGTAAGGGTGGAGATTGTGGCGCCTGCAGGATTGGATGTACCACCAACCTGGCTGGCAACGGGGGCATTGGTCATGACGAGTCCATTGGAGAGGTCGCCAAAGTTGGTCAGAACAATCTTGCTGAATTCAGCAAAGGTCTTTTCTGTGTAACTTGTTCCACCTATGGTCTTTCCTGCAAGGTCAATCATGCTATTGCTGTTAATCATGACGTAAGCATAGATATTCTCTTCAGAGGCCATTTCTGGCTTTGTAATCTTGGAAGACACAATGCCCTCGGTTGTACATTGGGCAGTCGAAGAACCATCTGCTACGAATGTATTGACATTCATTGGATAGGCATTGTCGAATGTTGCACTTGCCTCCGTAGTTCCCTTGAAGATGAACATGGTGGCATTGTTTACCTTGTACTCGTCCGGCACAGGAGTACCATCTTCAAACTCATCATTGGCACGTGTCCCCGGCACAGTAGGCAACTGAATGCTAAACCCCACGTAGCCTTCGCCACCGGGCTGCACTTCCGACTGAACGTCGGTGTCATCACTGTTGCTGCACCCACTTAGTGCGGCAGCAACCATTGCAAATAAAAATATCTTTTTCATATTCTATAAAGGATTAAGTGAATGAATTATAATTATTAATTTGGTGTATGTACGCCTATTCCAGCAGCTCCTTGTTCTTTTGCGCCTCAGGCAGCAAGGAGGCAGCGGCAAAGTGGCGCAGGGCTGCATCGTAGTCGCCGCGATAGGTGGCCAGCACACCCCGTGCGTTCTCGGCCTCGGGCAGGTTGCCGGCCTTCAGCAACAGCTTCTCGGCATCGTCCAGCCGTCCGTCCTTGATGGCGGCAATGGCGGCGTTGGCATTGGCCACGGGGTCCTGGGCAAAGTAGCGCAGGGCAGTGGCGATGGTCTTGTTGAACGGCTCCGACCCCTCTGGGTAGAGGCGCGCCACGCGGAACATCTGGTTGAGCGTCATCAGTTGGGGCGTGCGGCCGATAATCTGTGCCAGCTTCTCGTCGGGCAGGGGGCGCAGACGGGTGTTGATGACAAATTTGGTGCATCGCAACTGCGGGAACCACACGGGCAGAATCTTCTCCCTGTAAATCCGCGAGAGCACCTTGGAGGACTTGAGTTCGCGCTCCTTGGCATCATAGTCCGACGGCCCGTAGGCAGGGCGGTCTATCAGGCTGAGCAATGCCTTGCGCTGTGCATCGGTGAGGTCGCGGGCTTCCACCACCAGCTGGCGGAACTCCTCCCAGTTCTCGGGCACGGCGCTGTAGGTGCAGCGGTCGGCAGGCAGGCTGTAGCGCTGGCTCAGGTAGAGCGACAGGGCACGCGAACGGCCTGTGGCCAGATAGTCGTTGTGGACGTATGGCGATTCGGGCGAGGCATAGCCGCACACGCTGATGGCAGCAATCTCCACATTGGGGTCGCTGAGCGCATAGCTGATGGAATCGTCGATGATGCGGAGCTGGGCACGGTTGTCGATCCGTTGCCCGCTACGGCAGGTGTAGGGCAAGGTGTGGAGCGTGACGCTGTCCACCTCGAACTGCACGCGTGCCATGCCCTCGTGGGCCACCACTGGCTGCTCCGTGACGGGCGGAGTCACATAAGCCAACCGCATCTGCGGGGCAGGATTCATGTTCACAGCGGCCAGGGCATCCGATAGCCCGCCTCCCACTAGCAGCCCGCATCCGCAGGTGTCTACCGACAGGCGGAGCTTCACCTCGTCCCTGCGCAGCCAGGACTGTAGGTCTGCCGTGGCCAGATAGCTGATGCTTTGGCTCGTGCCGTTTCTGCGTTTCACTACCTTATTAATATTAATGTATGTCTCTCTTGCCTTTTCCGGGAGGCCGCTGCGCTCATATATGTATTGCATGTTGCGTCCGTTGATGAGCACGGTGGGGAGCAGCACGGTCTGCCGGCCTGTTCCCTCCAGATAGGGAGTGACAAAGAACTGGCGGTTGCTGCCCAGCTTAAGGCTGTCGAGGGCAATGTCCATCGACACGGTCATCTGTCCGTTGCTGGTGCTGATATTTGCATTGCGAACGCCGATATGTCCGCTGTCCACCCTGGAAACGGCACACGCCGAGAGCACGGAAAGGATAATCGCTAGGAAAAATGTCTTCTGTATCATGTGTGTATTCCTCCTGATTGCTAAAACAGATAAACCACAGACACACCAAGTTTGGTGAGCCCGAGATAATTGGTGCTACCGTCTTTCAGGCGCGGGCCGCATTCGCCACACGCATACTTGTCGTACCACACGCGGTTGTAGCCTATGCCCGCCTCTGCCTCAAGATTGAAATGGCGCGACAGGATCCACTGGTAGCCGTAGGTGACACCCACACCGGCAAAGCCTCCCTCGAAGCTGCTGGAGCGCACCTGCTTGCGCAGGTTGGCTCCCCCGAAAAAGACTCCCGGAACGGGCAGGTCCACGGCGGCGGCATTGAACTGCCCGCCCATGGCATGAATACCCACGAAATGTCCGTTGAAGCGCGTGCAGGGCCACCAGCGGTATTCGGGCATCACCACCCAGTGGCGTACCATGCGTGTGCCGTGGCGCTGGCTGTGGAATTTCCAGGGGTTGAGCCCATATACCAATTGCACAGAGGAACGGCTTGCCACACCCACTTCAATACCCAGATTGGGTGTGGTGGTGGCATCGTAGAGGAGGTTGGTTTTCACAGCCACTTGGGCTGACGCATGGTTTCCTGCGGCAACACCTCCCAGCAAAACAGCCAAGGCAAGGCACTTCGACCTGCATACATTTACCGTATTCATCGGCATCTCTCTTTTTTTAAACTAATCAAATCACACAGGCGACCGACGAACAGGATTAAGTTTGGGGCACAAAAAAAGCGCGGGAACTGTCCTGTTGCATGTCCCGCGGTTCGAGGCCTTCGCATTGCCTATCTTGCAGAGACAAGCAACGCAGAGCCCACGCCGATATGAATGTCTGACCCTCCCCTTATGCGCAATACGCCTAGGGGATGGGAGTCCCCTTGTGTATGCAGCGCACGAAAGGGATGCGAAATATTCACACCCCGTGGCATCTACAGTTGCCCCGTCTTTAGCAAGATTGATGGAGTTTGTGAAGTTCCGAACCGCCAAGACAAGACGCCGTGTAAACGCCTTCATATGTATGTGTTCTCCCGATTACCCACCCTGCCTCCTCGTAGCACGCTTGCTACAGGACCGGCGTGGGGCTGCTACTTCAGACAGGAGGCTTTTGGGCGGAAACCCATGGGGCCAGAAGCTGAAATGTAGCTAAAAACGGGAATTCCAGATGCAAAATTATATAATTTTTCCGGATTGACAACAGATAGTTCCTTTTTTTTTTGTTTTTTCCGTAATTTTGTAATAATAATGACATATTCGTCCGGCGAATGAGGTCTTTAGGATACCTTCCACGGTTGTAGACACCACATTTTGAGGAAGCAGTATGATTAAAGGCCTCCTTCTTCATTTGCCGTACACAGTGATATTGTTGGGTCTTCCGAGTTTTGGAGTGACATGAAAGAAGGGTAGGGTGTTCAAAATATCTGTTTCAGACAAGGCCATTTTGGCAATCAATATTC
>JAEDIG010000092.1 GCA_016292545.1 Bacteroidaceae bacterium | reverse complement strand
CGTTAGATACAAACTGAGTACCCTTTACATACTTGTCGAAGTTCACACCGCAAACGAACATGGGAGTAGCGTCCTTGCTGGGAGCAGACATAACCACATACTTGGCACCAGCCTCGATGTGAGCCTGAGCCTTCTCCTGGGTCAGGAACAGACCGGTAGACTCAACTACATACTCAGCCTCGATTTCGTTCCACTTCAGGTCAGCAGGATTGCGCTCTGCAGTTACACGGATAGACTTGCCATTGACAATCAGACGGCTGTTCTCAACATCAGCCTCGATAGTACCGTCGAATGCACCATGCATGGTGTCATACTTCAGCATGTATGCCAGGTAGTCTACGGGGCACAGGTCGTTAATACCTACAATCTCGATGTCAGAACGGGTCTGAGCAGCACGGAAAACGAAACGGCCGATACGGCCGAAACCATTAATACCTACTTTTGTTGCCATTTTTTTTAACTTAATTAAATTGGTTCTCTAATTTATTTGATTAACTCTATTATTATCCACAATTACAGTAATGGGCAGACTTGCAAGCGGCTACCAAAAACAGAAAAATCACGTTCATCAGAACAAAAATCATCCTTTTCATTACTTTTTTTCTTAATTTTAGTGCAAATGTACAATTTTCTTTTTAATTTCGTGGCCTACAAACCAAATTATTTACATTTTTTATGGCAAAAAACAGTTTTATAAGCGATTTTAAAGCCTTTGCGATGAAAGGCAATGTAGTGGACATGGCAGTCGGTGTAATTATCGGTGGTGCCTTTGGCAAGATTGTAACCAGCGTGGTCAACGACATCCTGATGCCCCCCATAGGATGGGTGATTGGAGGTGTAAACTTCAGGGACCTCACCTATACACTACCACTCAATCCATTGGCCGACCCCGAGAGCGCACCCGCAACAATTGCCTACGGTGCATTCATCCAGAACATCATCGATTTCCTCATCATCGCATTCTGTGTGTTCCTTCTCGTGAAGTTCATTACAGCCATCAGCCGCAAGAAGGAAGAGGCTCCCGCACCCAAGCCCGAACCTCAACCCAGCGCAGAGGAGAAGTTACTGACCGAAATCCGCGACCTTCTAAAGAACAAACAATGAGACACCCATCTGTTATTGCAAAAACACTAGGGATAGGATACGCGTTGCTGGCATGCAGCTCTCTGCAGCTGCATGCACAGCAGACGTTGCCCAACACACCTCCCCTGCCCCACTCCATCTACAGTGGCCCACAAGGGGACCATCATGTGCAAGGAATTGCCTACGACAAGGAGCGCCAGTGTGTCTACATGTCCTTTACGAACACCTTCATCAAGCTGGACCTGCAAGGAAGGCTCATCGGAAGTGTGACCGGACTCACAGGACATCTGGGCTGCATGGCGTTAAATCCTGATGACGGCTGTGTGTATGCAAGCCTTGAATACAAGCACGACATTATCGGAAAAGGACTGCAGAAAGGCATCGACCCCGACATGATTGACAAAACAAACGGCTTTTATGTGGCCATATTCGACCCCGACCTCATCACCCGACCTCTGATGCCTATCAGCGAAGTGATGAAGACGGTTTTTCTGAAGGAGCCCACCCGTGATTACGAGGACACCATAAGCATTGGTGACAAAAAGATTCCCCATCGTTTTGGATGCTCTGGCATAGATGGACTGACATTCGCACCTGCATGGGGGAAAAAAAAGGGACCCAACAAGGTGTACGTAGCCTATGCAGTCTATGGCGATACCACACGCACAGACAACGACTACCAGGTGATTCTCTGCTACGACATAAGGAAGTTGAAAAAGTTTGCACAACCGCTTTCCCAGCAGCACCTTCATCACAGCGGTCCCGACAAACCCGAGGAAAAATATTTCCTGAGAACAGGAAACACGGAATGGGGCATCCAGAACCTGACATACGACGCATCGAGCGGCCACATGCTGGCTGCCGTATATCCTGGAAAGAAAAAAGGATGGCCCAACTACAGCCTCTTTGTCATCGACGGAAACCAGAAGCCCAAGAAACAAAAACTGCAAGGTTTCCACCAGACTGTCAGGGGAAAGGTGCTGCAACTGCTTCCCAGCGGTCTTCACGACCAGGCTACAGACACCTGGGGATGGAACCTCAAATACGGAGACACAGGATTATGTGCCCTGGGCAACGGCTACTTCTACATCTCGCACCACGCACGCGACAAGCAAACCGGCAAACAATGCACCACGCTCCACCTCTACCATTGGGACGGCCACAGCTGGCGCATGGTTGAATAGAGATTTGCAGGACACCAAGAAAAAAACGTGAGAGAGGACCAAGCCTGATTGGCGAGGTCCTCTCTGCGTGAAGTATAGATAATAGAGTTAGCCCAAGAAACTAATCAGCACACCTGCTGCCACAGCTGAACCAATCACACCAGAGATGTTTGAGCTCATGCAATAGTTGAGCACATGGTTCTTGGGGTCGTATTTGGTGCTGATATTGTTGCACACACGGCTGGCCATAGGCACGGCACTAAGTCCTGTGGCACCAATGAGCGGATTGATTTTCTTCTTGGCAAACAGATTCCAGATCTTCACCATGCAGATGCCGCTGGCAATGCTGAGCGCAAATGCACAGAAGCCACCAGCTACAATACCCAATGTGGTGACGTTGATGAACGCATCAACAGTCATGGTAGCACCCACACACAAGCCCAGGAAAATAGTGGCGGCATTCATGATGCCGTTGCTGGCTGCATCGAACAAGCGGCTTGTGTCGTTGCCGATTTCCTTAAGCAAGTTACCGAACATCAGCATACCCACGAGGGAAACAGCCGTAGGCACAAAGATTGCCACAATGGTGGTGACAGCGATGGGGAAGATAATCTTCAGCACGCGCATGTTCTTGATTTCCGTGCTGTCGGGGAACAGCTTGTCCTGCTCCTTCATGTTGATGCGGAGTTCCTTCTCGGAACAGAGCATGCGAACCACCAACGGGATGATGACGGGAACCAGCGCCATGTAGCTGTAGGCAGCAATGGCAATGGGACCAAGCAGATGGGGAGCCAGCTTGATGGTGGTGAAAATAGCCGTAGGGCCATCGGCACCACCAATGATGCCCAGACTGCCTGCCTCCTGAGGTGTGAAGCCCACAAGCAAGGAAATCAGCAACACAGCAAAGATACCCAATTGGGCAGCAGCGCCGAAGATGGCCAGCTTGAGGTTGCGAAGCATGGGACCAAAATCGGTGAGCGCACCCACACCCATAAAGATGATGGGAGGAAGAAGGCCACTCTTGATGAGGGCATAATAAAGGTAGTTCATCAGTCCCAGATCGTGGGCAATCTCATGCAATGGCATTTCGTAGATGTTCTTCATCTCAGTCACACCATTCACCGTCACGGGCACGAGGCCCTCGCTATTGGCCTGAAGCACACCCATGCCGCCGCCAGGGAAATTGGCGATGAGCACGCCAAAGGCAATGGGCACCAGCAGCAGAGGCTCATACTTCTTCACGATGCCCAGATAGAGCAGCACAAAAGCAAGCAAGTACATGACAATGAACAGCGGATTGTCGGCAATGGCCGAAAAGGCTGTCATTCCATACAGCTTGTCGAGAATCTCAATTATTGCATTCATTTGATAGTCTTTTTTACATTAAACTATTGCGCAGGACAGCAATCAAGCCTTGCGGGCCACCTTGAGGATGGGGTCATCCTCCTCCACACTATCGCCGCTATTCACCAGAATGGCCGTCAGCACGCCATCAAAGTCGGCACGAATGGCATTGTAGGTCTTCATGGCCTCAATATAGCCCAGCGTGTCGCCTGCCTTCACCTCGTCACCAATATTCTTTGGTGTTTCCTGAGCGTCCTTCACACGATAGAACTTGCCCTCCAGAGGAGCCAGAATGTCTTCGCCTTCGCCAGCAGCTGCAGGAGCTGGTGCTGCTGATGTTGCAGCGGCAGCAGGCGCATTGTTGTCGTATGAGATGTTCACCTCGTATGTCTGGCCGCCCACATTCACCTTGATGCTCTTTGGCAGCGAACCGGTTGCAGGCGCGTTCTTCTTTGCCTTGCGTTCGGCCAGGTCGGCTTCAAAGTCGGCCTTTGCCTTTCCGCTCTTGTAAGCCTCGTACTGTGACGGATGCATGCTATACTCAAACAGTTCTTCCAGGTCTTCACCCAGTTCCCATCCCTTTTCCTGCATCTTCTTCTTGTAGTCCTCCAGGTCGTCGGGGTAATAGCTCTGGGGATCGCCCTTTTCAAACTCGCGTCCCTGCTCCTTGGCCATCTGCACCAATTCGTCGGCTACAGGTCCGGGCAGACGGCCGCTCTTGCCGAGGATCATGTCCCAGATATTGTCGGCAATCATGCTCCAGCGCTCCTTTCCCTTCTCCATCTGGATGACGTTCATCAAGGCCAGATTCTTCACATACTGGCTGAACGGAGTGACGAGGCAGGGATAACCCACCTTGGGCCATACGTATGCCACTTCGTCGAAAAGCTTCACCAGCAGCTGGTCGGTTGTCAGTTCGGGCTGGCCGTTCTTCACCTTCCACTTGTTGAGGCTCTTGAGATTCTCCTCCAAGTCGGTCATCAGGGAGCCCATCATGCCTCCGGGAAGTCCTGGTTTCACGAGTAGGGAATTGTTGATATGGTTGAGTTCAGGAATATAGTAACCCAGGAAATCGTCGCACATCTCCTGAATCTGCGTACGCACTTCCATGTATGCTTCCATATTGATTTCCTTCACCTTGAACCCTGCATCCTTGAGCATTTCTTGAACAGCGATGATGTCGGCATGTCCTGTGCCCCAAGAGAGCGGAGCCATACCCGTATCGATGTAGTCACATCCGGCCTGTGCCACCTCCAGAATTGAAGCCATGTTGAAACCAGGGCCTGCATGAGAGTGGTACTGGATGACGATGTCCTTCTTGTATTGCTTGATGCCCTTTACAATCTGGCCCAGACTCACGGGGCGGCCGATACCGGCCATATCCTTCAGGCAGATTTCGTCTGCGCCTGCATCAATGAACTGCTTGGCCAGGTCCACATAATATTTCACCGTATGCAGAGGGCTGTAGGTGATGCAAAGCGATGCCTGTGCAATCATTCCTGCCTCCTTGGCATACTGAATGGAAGGAATCACATTGCGGGGGTCGTTGAGGCCGCAGAAGATGCGGGTAATGTCTGTACCCTGAGCCTTCTTCACCTTGTAGAAAAGTTTTCTGAGGTCCTTGGGACAAGGACTCATGCGCAGGCCGTTGAGCGCACGGTCGAGCATGTGGGTCTGGATGCCTGCCTCATGAAAAGGCTTTGTCCATGCACGCACACTGGCATTGGGGTTTTCGCCATACAGCAGGTTCACCTGCTCAAAACCTCCGCCGTTGGTTTCCACACGGTCGAAACATCCCATACGAATGATGGCAGGAGCCACTTTTACCAATTGGTCAACCCGGGGCTGATACTTGCCGGCACTCTGCCACATATCACGAAAGACGAGACTAAACTTAACTTCTCTTTCCATATACTTTTTTACCTGTTTTTAATACCTTGAAATAACCTACTAACTATAATTTCCTTGCACTATCAAGATGTCCTTTTCCACCCGTAATCTGCTTCACTGTTTCCTGAAGGATGCTCATTACGGTTGCATCAATCCGGACAGGAGCCTGAGAAGACTTACGTGCAGAAACCACTTCCTCCGGAGCGATTCTGTTTACCACACGAATCAGCAGTTTTCCACCTTGGATAACAATTAAAAGAATGAGGAAAACGGTGCACATACCCACCGCCATCAGTTCAAAACCTATACCTAAATTCTCCATATTATTGATGATTTAAACGAAATTCGCTACAAAGTTACACAAAATTATCGTATTTTGTGCAATAATCCACCAACAATTATCTAGAAAAGGCCATTTTGACGACAATTTCCCCACATTGACACCCCAATGGAGGGTTCTCCTTGGCTATCGACAATTCCAGATGGGCAATGGAAGGGAAACGGGCCATCAGACATCTGCCTGTGGAAAGCACCAGATGCTCCAGCAAACGGCTTGGTGTCTTCATGCAGTCGCGAATACAACCTACAATCAGCCCATAGTCGACCGTGCCTTCCAGGGAGTCGGCCTCAATCAAGCGGTCATCGCATTCGACCGTTGCCACAAGAGAGACCCTGAACCAGGACCCGACACTCCGTTCCTGCTCAAACACGCCATGACGTGCATGGATGCGCAAAGAAGGCAATACTATCTGGGACTTCATTCATCCTCCTCCGCTGAGGCGCTTGGAAGGTAGCGTTTGAGTGCACGGGCCACTCCCGTTTTCCAGGAATTGATTTGGTCGCCATCCAGTTCCAGCGAATTCACGAGTTTGATTACATGGCCCAGAGGCATACGATAGCGCAACACACCGCTCACCAACTTGGCATAGTTCCAATACTCGGGCTCGAATTTGCTGCTTAGTCCCTCCACTGTTGTCTTGCACCCCCTCTTGTTCTGGAACTGGAAATCATAGCGCTTGGTTCCATCCACACCGATATGCTTGACGATATATCCCTTGGATATGCTCTTCGGCACCATGATGCCCACCTCGTCGTCCATCAGACCGGTGAAGATTTCGTAGGGCACGCCCTCATAGAGGCCCACGAATGCAACCCACTTTTCGCGATTGTTCTGGAAGCGCACCACGTCACACTCCAGCACCTCCGGACGGCTTTCTCTGACCACATGCTGGAAAAGGCTCTGCAGATGCATGGGTTTCAAGAATCCCTGGCTCATCAGGGTAGCAAGCAATTTGGCGGACATCGACTCATTGTCGGCCCGTGTGTATCTGCAGTCCGTGAACACTTGTGCCAGCGTCTGTTTGCCATTCACCTCCACAAAATGCCTGTTCTCGGGCAGCTGCTCCTTCTCTGCATACAGGTTGTCTATCCGTTCCTGGGTGTAGGGATTGTATGTCTCGCGATGCACAAAGGCCTCCAATGGCAAACGATCCGTGGGAGCGGGGTCTTCATCGGGCCACCCCACCGTCAGCGTGGCCACAGGAAACACCAGTTCCGGGAGTTGCAGCAGGGAGGCTATCTCCTGCGGCATGTAGAGGGTAGTGCCCAGAAAGCAGATGCCCAACCCTGCCTCTTCGGCCAGATTGCAGAACGTCTGGGTGTAAAGGAGAGCATCCGTGGCAGCATTCATGAAGCTGAGCACATTGTCGTAGCCTGGCGCAGCCTGACGACAATTACACCAGTCCGTCGTACGGCGGAAATCGGCGCACACGGTAACCACAGCCTGTGCCTGGCACACCATAGGCTGATTGAAATGAAAGGGTGCCAGTTTTTCCTTCATCTCCTGCGAACGCGTCACTATGACGCTATATAGCTGAAGGTTTCCCATTGTCTGGGTGCGTGCTGCATCCTGCAGCAAGGCGTTGAGCTGCTCGTCCTCCAACGGACGGCTACTATACTTGCGTATGGTCTTGCGGGTACGAATATTCATGACTTTCCTTTGAGTTTGTTCTCAATCCTCGACACAGTTTCCTGGAACTTGGTGCTCACCCTGAGCTTATGCTCCACATTCTTTATTGCATGGCAAACGGTGGCATGGTTGCGGTTGCCCACGAGCACGCCGATGCGGCTATTGGTGAGCGTTGTATACTTCTGGGCCAGATACATGCTCACCTGACGGACTTCCACGATGTCGGCCTTGCGGCTCTTGCCATAAACATCCTCCTGACGGACATTGCAGCATGAACATGCCTCCTCGACGATGCGGTCGACCGTGATGGAGCGCGTTTCCATTGCAGGCCTGCCACGACTGATGATTCGCTTGGCAAACTCCAGATCCACCACATCCTTGTTGAAGACGATGCTGTTGGCCAGCAGGCTGTGAACCACGCCTTCCAGCTCCCGCACACTCTCGTTCACGTTGTGGGCGATATATTCAATCACATCGGGACTGATGGAGAGGCCGTCATGATGAATCTTGCTCACCAGGATGGCACGACGCAGCTTCTCCTCGGGCTTCTCGAGCTCCGCCATGAGCCCCCACTTGAAGCGTGTGAGCAAACGCTCCTCCATGCCCATGAGCGCACTGGGATGGCGGTCGCTGGTGAGGATGATCTGACGGCCATTGCAATGCAGATGGTTGAAAATATGGAAAAAAGTGTTCTGTGTCTTCTGCAACGACGCAAACTCCTGCACATCATCGATGATGAGCGTGTCGATGCTCTGATAGAAGTTGATGAAGTCGTTCACCGTATTGTGGCGCACCGAGTCGGTATACTGCACCTGGAACAGATGGGCACTCAGATAGAGCACCCTCTTCTGGGGATACAGTTCCTTAATCTTTGTGCCGATGGCATTCACCAGATGGGTCTTCCCCACTCCGCTGGGTCCGAAGATGAACAACGGGTTGAAGGTCTGCTGGTCGGGATGGACTGCAATGCTCATGCCCACTTCACGGGGAAGGCGGTTACTGATGCCTGCAATGAAGTTGTCGAAATTCTGCTTGTTGTTTAGCCGTGAATCCAGTTCCTGTGGCTTGCTCACTGCATCCAGCACACCAGGAGCCACAGACAAGTCCTTCTTCGCAGCATCTTCCTGTGCGATGAACGGCGTATTGTCGCTCTCCTGCTTCACGGTGGCATCGGCCGCCATCTTCACCTTGTAGGTGAGTTTGGCATTATCTCCGAAGTACTTGAAGATTCCCACATGCAGCAGTTTTCTGAAATGCTGCTCGAGATACTCATAGTAGAAATGACTGGGTATGCAGACCGACAGGACATGGGTCTTGTTGTTATACGAATTGAACTTCGTAGGCACAAACCATGTCTGGTATTGCTGCTCATTGACATTGGAGCGGAAAAACTCCATACAACGCTGCCACATCTCTTGCGGATTCTCTACCATCTGCGTATTTATTTAATATGTATATATTTACATTTCTTTGTCTCGGTTCATTCCGGCCTTCAAACACACGTTTCTGACCAGATTCGATGGCAAATTTCGCAATTTTAGCCGAGACTACCAAATTTCCCCTTTTTATCACATTCCCGGGGTATTTGGCCGTAACTTACTGTGAACAAATCGGATAAGCAAGAAAACGGATGTTACATTCCATTCAGGGGATTTGCATATTACAAACATTGTGATAATCAGGAGTTTTAATGAATGTTAAAGAAACGGAGCTTGCATTTCGAATCCAAGCTAAAGCAAAGATTATCAGCGCCAAAACCCTACAATTCGTTTTTTTTGACAGCAAGACTGTTATTCGGACAAAATCCATATAAGCCGTCTTGCCGTCAAAAAAATGATTTTCTACTTGTCCTTCTTGCCAAAAAGTGAAAAATGCACATAACGCTTGGGATGCTCCTTGAGGTCCTGCAACAGATTGTTGGCGCTCGACATCGTACTGTTGAGATTGTTGTAGAGTTCCCCGTCGGTCAGCAGCTTGCCCACTGTCCCCTCGGGATTCTGCAGCCGCTGCAGCACCTCGTTGGCACTGTCAACCGTCTTGTTCACCCCATCCAATGTGGCCTGCAGATCAACGGCATTCAGATGGTCGGTAAGCGTGATGATATGTTCGCCTGCCTGCGTATAGGTCTGTGCCAGTTTTGGCATGTCGGTCTTCAGCAGCCGGTTGAGCTGTCTGCTGCTCTCGTTGAGATTGGCCGTGAGCGTCTGCGTGTTGCAGAGGATCTGCTGC
>JAEDIG010000091.1 GCA_016292545.1 Bacteroidaceae bacterium | reverse complement strand
ATAGGTATCATCGGACTTAATGGTGCGGGCAAGTCCACCCTGATGAAAATCATTGCCGGCATCGACCAAAGCTATCAGGGCAACGTGGTGTGGAGCCCCGGCTACACAGTGGGCTACCTGGAGCAGGAACCGCATCTCGACGACGGGAAAACCGTGTTGGAGGTGGTGAAGGAAGGCGTTCAGCCCATCGTGGACGCGCTGGCCGAATATGAGGAAATCAACCAGAAGTTCGGATTGCCGGAGTATTATGAAAACGAGGACAAGATGAACGCCCTGTTTGCCCGGCAAGGGGAGCTGCAGGACATCATCGACAGCACCGACGCATGGAATCTGGACAGCAAGCTGGAGCGTGCCATGGCCGCACTCCGATGCCCCCAGGGCGACACCCCCGTGGCACACCTGAGCGGAGGCGAAAGGCGCAGAGTGGCGCTGTGCAGATTGCTGCTGCAGAAGCCCGACGTGCTGCTGCTCGACGAGCCCACCAACCACCTGGATGCAGAGAGCATCGACTGGCTGGAGCAGCACCTCAACCAGTATGAAGGCACCGTGATTGCCGTCACCCACGACCGCTATTTCCTCGACGACGTGGCCGGATGGATTCTGGAGCTGGACAGGGGCGAAGGCATACCCTGGCAAGGCAACTACAGCAGCTGGCTGGAGCAGAAGACCAAGCGCATGGAGCAGGAGGAGAAGGTGGCCAGCAAGCGCAGGAAGACCCTGGAAAGGGAACTGGAATGGGTGCGCATGGCACCCAAGGCCCGCCAAGCCAAGGGAAAGGCCCGACTCAACAGCTACGACAAGCTGCTCAACGAGGAACAGAAGGAGCGCGAGGAGAAGCTGGAGATATTCATCCCCAACGGCCCGCGTCTGGGACACAAGGTGATAGAGGCCCACGGATTGTGCAAGGCCTTCGGGGAGAAGGTGCTCATCAAGGACCTGGATTTCATGCTGCCCCCAGGTGGCATTGTGGGCGTAATCGGCCCCAACGGTGCCGGCAAGACCACGCTCTTCCGCATGATTATGGGCATGGAGCAACCCGATGCGGGCACCTTTGAAGTGGGCGAAACGGTGAAGCTGGCTTATGTGGACCAGAGCCACAAGGCCATACAGGCCGACCAGAGCGTATACCAGGTGGTGAGCCAGGGCAACGAGCTCATACGCATCGGCGGACGCGACGTGAACACACGTGCCTATCTGAGCCGTTTCAACTTCAGCGGTGCCGACCAGGAAAAGAAATGCGGCGTGCTCTCGGGCGGTGAGCGCAACAGGCTCCATCTGGCCATGGCACTGAAGGAGGAGGGCAACGTGCTGCTGCTCGACGAACCCACCAACGACATCGACGTGAATACCCTGCGCGCACTGGAGGAAGGCTTGGAGAACTTTGCAGGATGTGCCGTGGTAATCAGCCACGACCGATGGTTCCTCGACCGCATCTGCACCCACATACTCGCCTTTGAGGGCGACGGCAAGGTGTACTACTACGAAGGCAGCTACACCGACTACGAGGCGCACAAACTGAAGCGGCTGGGGCTGGAAGAACCCAAGCGCATCCGCTACCGCAAACTCACCGATGACTGATGAACGTCATTGAGAAGAAAGACTTTCTGCTGGGCAGGATCCGTGACCATAAGCACCTGAGCTTGAGGGACGGATTCCTGCTCACTCTCACATTGAGCATACCCTCCATGCTGGCACAAGCCAGCAGCATCGTGATGCAATATATCGATGCGGCCATGGTGGGCACACTGGGCGCAGGCGCAAGTGCGTCGATAGGCCTTGTATCCACCACCATCTGGCTTTTCGGGGGGCTTGCAACATCCTTCTGCACGGGATTCTATGTGCAGGTGGCCCACCACATAGGAGGCAGCCGGTGGAGCGACGCACGCGCCGTGTTGCGCCAGAGTTTCCCCGCCTGCCTGTTGCTGAGTGTGCTGCTGGCAGCCATCGGTGTGGCCATCAGCGGCCAGCTGCCGGTGTGGCTGGGAGCCGACGAGGCCATCCGCCGCGATGCCACCATCTATTTCCTGATATTTTCGCTCTGCATGCCCTTCATGCAGCTCAATGCCCTGTGTGGAGGCATGTTGCGGGCATCGGGCAACACCCAAACGCCAGGGAGGCTGAATGTGTGGATGTGTGTGCTCGATGTCGTCTTCAACTTCCTGCTGATATTCCCCACCCGCACCGTCCGGCTGAGCGATGCCACGCTTCCCGTTCCCGGAGCAGGATTGGGAGTGACGGGCGCAGTGTTGGGCACGGCCCTCTCGTTCGTCATCTGCTCGCTGGCCATGTGCAGGGCGCTCACGCACCATTCGCTGGAGCTCAACCTGCGGCAGGATTCGGGCAGTTATCTAATTAAAAAACAGACGCTCATACGCTGCATGCGCATTTCATTGCCGCTGGGAGTGGAGCATTTCATCATGTGTTCGGCTCAGGTCATGAGCACCATCATTGTGGCTCCCCTGGGCACACTGGCCATTGCGGCAAACGCCTTCGGCATCACACTGGAAAGCCTGTGCTACATGCCCGGCTACGGATTGGGTGATGCAGCCACCACCCTTGTGGGGCAAAGTCTGGGTGCCGGACGCAAACGGCTGGCCAGAGAGCTGGGTTTCGTGAGTGTGGGGCTGGGCATGGCCGTAATGAGTGTGATGGGCATTGTCATCTATTTTGCATCGCCATGGCTCATGTCGTTCATGACCCCCGATGCCATGGTGCAGCAGCTCACGGTGGAGGTGCTCCGCATCGAGGCCTTTGCCGAACCCATGTTTGCCGCCAGCATCGTGGCTTACGGTGTGTTTGTGGGAGCAGGTGACACGCTCATCCCGTGCAGCATGAATCTTGTGAGCATCTGGCTGGTGCGCATCCCTCTGGCCGCACTCATGGTGGACAGCATGGGCCTGCAGGGCGTATGGGTGGCCATGGCTGCCGAACTCACGTTCAGAGGCATCATCTTCCTGTGGCGCCTGCTAGGCAAAGGGTGGCTCTACAAGAAAGTGACGCAATAAGCCCCCTAAACGCTGAACACAATGCCACGGCGGTGAAGGCCATACGCCACACCCATACACGCAGCCACATTGCAAAGCGCGTATGCCAGCGAAGCCTGATAGTCGCCCATAAAGGACTGGAGGAAAGCATACACAGGGCCGTGCAGATTCCAGTATGACATGAAAAGCGCAATCAAATCGCTTGCCACAAACATGAGCATCGGATTCATGCCCATCACACGCAGCGGCTCGGCCAGACGTGTGGAGCGGTTACCCATGTCGAGCCACTTCATCACAACGGCCAGCATGCAGATACACGCGCCGCAGGTGACCATCACAAACGTGGGGCTCCATATCTTCTTGTTTATCGGCAAGCCGTAGGACAACAGCCATGCAGCGGCCACCAGCAGGAAACCGGGTATGAGCAGGCGCAACATGCGGGAAGCCAATGACTCCTCGGCCAGCGACCAATGAGCCAGCCATGCCCCCAGCAGCACATGCGCCACACTGGGAATCGTGCTCAGCAATCCTTCCGGATCAAAGGCAAACCCCTCGCCATGATACATGTGTGACTCTCCCAGCAACGCAAGGTCCACCCTGCACACGATGTTCTCGGCCGACAGTTCATAGCCCTGGCCAAGGAGCAACATCAGGGAATAGGCGGCCAGCAGCGCCACAATGACCCAGGGCGCACGGCGGGGTTTGAGCCACAAGAGCAAAAGTCCAGCACCCCCGTATGCCAAAGCCAGACGCTGCAACACACCCAGAATGCGCCATTCATGAGGATTGAGCGGATGCCACATGGTGTGGCTCAAGGCATTGATGAGCAATCCGAACAGGAAAATCAGTGCCGTGCGCCGAAGGATACGCCTTGTCTGGACTCCCACGTCAAGGCGCTTGCGCGCAAGACTCAGATACATGGAGAAGCCCATCAGGCACATGAAAAAGGGGAACACGAGGTCGGTGGGCGTAAGGCCATTGAAATGGGCATGGCACAAGGGGGCATACACTTTGCCCCAGGAGCCGGGATTGTTCACCATCACCATGCAGAAAATGGTGAGGCCGCGGAGAACATCCACGGCCACTATTCTTTGATTGGATACTTGCATTGTTACCTATATTTTAATTCTACTTTATTCTACTTGCATGCATTCGCCTTCTCCACGCAATCCGGACATACTTCCCCGTGCAGCTAGAACTTGAAGCCCAGCGTGCAGGTGATGTTATGACGGTTGAGGTTGACATCCACCGGACGCAAGGTCTTATAAGCCAACTCGGGATTGTCTCTCACGAAGTCGTCAGACGAAGTGAAGCTGTCGTCGAAAGCATACACATCGGCACTCTGCTGGCGGAAACGATAGGCAAGGTCCACATAGAACTTCTTGTAGCGGTACCCCAAGCCGCAGGTGATGATGTTCACGTCGCTGAGGTTCGAGTAGGCGGTTCCTGCCACATAATCCATGGCGTAGCTGTCTATGTCCTGCTGCAGGCGGGCATTCTTCTTGTAGGGTGTGGTGATGTAGTTGTAGCCGAAGCGGACGGCCACCCCATCGGTGACATTGAGTTCCACACCGCCCTTCACGGTGTGCTGTCCCTCAAACGTGCGCTTGTTCATCTTGTTCATCTCGCGGTCGGGGCTCGAGGAGGCCGAAAAGCCGTCCCATGTGTCGTAGCCGGGATAGCTCATGTGGTTCTTGCCATAGTTGGCATACTCATATTCCAACCCCCAGGCAAAGAAGCGGTCGATGGTGCTTCCCATGCTCACACGGGCACGCCAGGGTGTGCGCAGATTGTATTCCAGATAGTTGTCATCCGCTGACGGAAGTTTGCAATAGCCAATCTGGTTGTAGTTCCCTTCCGAGTCGTACTTTGAATAGATGTCGTAGAGAACCGTCGACTTGAGCTTGTACCATGTGGGCGTCTCCACGGTGAGCCCCATGCGGAACGGATTGTCCTCAAAGGGGCGGATGATGGTTCCCAGCTTCACGTTCACACCATAGCCGCTGATGTGATGCTCCGATGCCAGCGTGTAATCCTGAATGCCTTCAATAAGATGGTTCAGGGTGCGCTCCTCGGTATATTCGGTGTATCGGTTGTATTCCACATTGTCGATTCCGATGGTGAGGCCCAGGAAATAGCGGTCGAGCACATTGGTGCTGAAATTGATGTCGAAAGCCTGCACCGAACCTGTCGTATAGCTGGAGAAGCGGTTCTTGTCGGCACTCACGCCATTGTAGAAGCCCTTATCGTCGTTGTCATAGATCCATGCGTCATACATGGCTCCGTAGAGGGTATAGCGGAAGGTCTCTTCGTTATAGAACTTGTTGGCCAGATCCGCCATCATGTCGGCTTGCGAAAGCCCGCCGGGTGCACCATTGTCGGCATAGTAGGCATTGAAGAAATTGAACTTCTTCTGATAGTTGAACCCCACATTGAAATAGCGCACCTTGGGCGCATCCACCTTCCATGCACCCACGATGCCAAACTGGTCAAAGGTGCCGCGTCCGGTCTTGTCCGCCTCATACTGTTTGTTCTTCTGCCAAAGGCCTCCGGCGGTCAATGCCACATCGGCACGCCTGTAAAGACCTATGGCTGCGGGGTTGCTGCTGATGGCGCTAATGTCGGCCCCCAAGGCACCCAAGGCACCACCCATGCCCACATAGCGGGCAGTTCCGATGACATCGGAGGTGGAAGACAGTTCTGCATTGGTGTATGTGGTTTGTGCCATCAGCGGTGTGGCCACGGCACAACAAAGTGTTGCAAACAATAATCTATTCATAATATTCCATTGATTTACAAGTCAATAAATATATATTCCTTTCTCCAAAAGCGAACATGCGCCATTGCTCAACGGCCACCACGGCCGCCACGGCTGGCTCCACCGCCTCCGCCAGAACTGCGGCTGCCGCCGAACGAACCGCCCATGCTGCCGCCAAATGAGCCGCTGCCCATGCTGCCACGCGAAGAACTGCTCACGGTGGGCATAGAACGGCTGGAGCGCGAGGAGGAAGAGGTTGTGGGCATAGAGGAACGCGAGGATGTGTTTCCGCGCACGCCACGGGAAGTGACAGAGCGGGAAGGCACACGCACATTGGTGGCATCAGTGGCCACACGCGTGCTGTTGAGCATGCGGCTGGAGCGCAATCCCGACATGGCCGAAGAACGCGTGACGGTGCTGGTGGTAGCGCGTCCGCCCCTCACATTCTGTCCGCCCGCCAGGCCTGAACCCGCACGATAGCCACGGTTGGCCAATGCGCTGCCGCCAGGGCGATAGGGACGATGAGGAGTGGGTTCCCAGCCGTGGTGCCATCCAGGACCCCATCCATGGCACCATCCGGGGTAATGGTATCCCCAGCCCCATCCCCAGCTGTCCCATGCACACCAGCCGAAACGGTAATAGGGGCCATACCATCCATACCAGGGATCATACCAGGGGTCGTACCATCCGAAACATACATCCCACATGAAGGGGTCGTGATAGTAGAAGCCATGATAGCGATGCAGCCGGTTGGCATAGTAGTAGTCATCGCGGAACTCATTGTCGGCATAATAGTCCTCGTCCTGATAGCGCACCAGGTATTCCTTTTCGGGCAATGTGTCGGACGACTGCACATACAGCGTGTCGCCATCCAGGCGCGCCAGCACCTGACGACTGCCACGACGGTTATATTCATCCACATCGCGCAGCGAACCACTATGATAGTCGGCTTCCTCGACTTCTGGTGCCGGTGTCCTTACGGGCTCCACGGCCTTCTTTTCGGCCTTCTGGGTCTTGGAAGGTACAAAATACATGTCATCGGTTTGGGCATGTAAGGCCATCGGCATTATGGCGACAGCCAGCATAAGCATGAATTTACGTGTCATAACCTTTTGTTTTTTGAGTTTTACACCACAAAATTAGCATCTTTACGCGACACATGCAAAGGGATTACCCTATTTTCATGGGAAAAAACCCTCTCATTAATTTTTTTTGGTATAATTTTGCATGAAATATCATTGTTTTCTATGAGATACTATTGTGTTACCTTCAATATTGAGCCCTTCAACGAGGCTCTGGCCGATGTGCTGAGCGAAGAGATTGCCGCCATCGGGTTCGATTCGTTTGCCTATACGGAAAACGGCGTGCAAGGATTCATTCCCTGCTCCCTGTTGGACACTGACAAGGTGGACCTGTGCCTGGCCGCTTTCCCCATCGAGGGCGTGGAAATAGGCTACCGGGTGGAGGCCGTGCCCGACGAGGACTGGAATGCCACATGGGAGCAAGAGGGTTTCCGCCCCATCCGGATAGGGAACGACATCCATATCCACGACACACGCACCCCTGCCCAGGAAGATGTGGCATACGACATTGTCATCAACGCCAGCATGACTTTCGGGACAGGAAGCCACCAGACAACCAGCATGATCCTGCAGCTGCTCACGGAAATCCCGATGGAGGGAAGGCGGGTGATTGACGCAGGCACGGGCACAGGCATCCTGGCCATCCTGTGCAGGATGAGAGGTGCCGCCAGCGTGCTGGCATACGATATTGACGAACGGAGCGTGGCCAACGCCCAGGAAAACATGCGCCTGAACCACTGCACGGACATCGAGGTGAGACTGGGGGATTGCAGCGTGCTGGAGAATGAGCCTGCCACCTGCCACCTGCTCATAGCCAACATCAACCGCAACATCCTGCTCCACGACATGCCCCTGTTCCGCCAGACGCTGAAAGAGGGGGGGATGATGCTGCTGAGCGGATTCTACCAGCAGGATGCCATAGCCATCTGCCAGAAAGCGGCGGAACTGGGAATGCACCCCGTGAGGCAAACCACACACAGCGAATGGACAGCCATCCTATTCGAAACGGATGCTGCGGGCAGGATGGATGTGTGAGATAAGGTAGCTGGGCACCACCAATGCCAGCATGCTCACGACAAGCGTAGACACATCGATGAGCAGCATATAGCCCCAATGAACCGTCATGGGCACCGTGTCCATGTAATAGGACTGGGGGTCGAGGCTGACGACATGGAACTGCATCTGCGCCCAAATCAGCACGGCGGCCAGCAGATTGCCATAGAGCAAACCGCGGCCGATGATAAAGGCGGCAAAGCAGAGGAATACGCGTCGCATCTGGGTGTTGGTGGCCCCCATGGCCTTCATGACACCGATGAAATTTGTACGCTCCAGGATGATAATCAAGAGGCCGCTTATCATGGTGAAACCCGCCACACACACCATGAGGATGAGTATCACCCACACATTGGTGTCGAGCAGTTCCAGCCAGGAGAAAACGCTGGGATAGAGGTCGCTGATGGTGGGCGAAGAATAATAGGCCCCATAGGCATCGTGGGTGTGGTTGACCACCCCTTCCACCAGGGCCGACACTTGGGGCAAACGGTTGAAATCATCTACCATCACCTCGGCTCCTGCAAACTGAAGGGGGTCCCATCCGCACAGGTTCTGCACAGTAGCTATGCCGGTGAATGCCAGATTGTTGTCCATATCCGACATGTTGGTATTGAAGATGCCCGACACATCAAAACGCCTGGCACGGATATGCTGTTCAAAGAAATAGGCATACACCCTGTCGCCCACCTCCAGATGGAGCTGCGAAGCCAGCCGGCTGGAGATGAGCAGCTGGCCGACAGAAGCGGTATCGGAGAACACGGGCAGCGTGCCTGCCACCAGATGGCGATGGAGGAAAGTGGTGTCATAGTCCTCTCCCACCCCACGGAACATCACCCCACGGAAGGCGTCCTCGGTCTTCAGCATTCCCGGTTTGGCACAGAAACGCTGCACATGCCGCACACCCGGCAAACTGGACAAGGTGTGCACCAGGCTGTCGTCCACCACTATTGGAGAGGGCTCTGTCTTGTAGAGCGTCTCATAGTTGACCACCTGGATATGGCCTCCAAGACCAATCACCTTGCCACGTATTTCCTGCTGGAAACCCTGAAGCACACACACGCTCACAATCATCACGCACACACCGACAGCCACCCCCATTGTGGCAATAAGGATGGCCGGACGCGACACACGCTTCACATTGTCGTTGTCGCGGAACAGGCGTTTTGCTATGAACCAAGTGAACATTCCAGATGTGCGTCAAAGGGAAAAAGACAGCATCAGAGCTGCAAGCCCGGATAAGCCTCCAGCGCCTTGCGCAGCACAAACAGCGCACGGGTGAGGTCCTCCTTCTTCAGCACGTAGGCCAGACGCACCTGGTCCTTCCCGGCTCCGGGTGTCGTGTAGAAGCCGGCTGCGGGAGCCATCATCACGGTTTCGCCTTCATACTGGAAATCGCTGAGGCACCATGCACAGAAGCGTTCCGCATCGTCTACGGGCAGCTTGGCCACCGTATAGAACGCACCCATTGGAATGGGGCTGTAGACGCCAGGAATGCGGTTCAGGCCATCTATCAGGCATTTCCTGCGCTCCACATATTCGTCGTACACCTCGCGGGTGTATTCCTCGGGAGCATCCAGGCTTGCCTCGGCTGCAATCTGTCCTATCAATGGGGGGCTCAGGCGCGCCTGGCAGAATTTCATCACTGCCTGCCGCACCTCCACATTCTTGGTGATGAGTGCACCGATGCGGATGCCACACTCGCTGTAGCGCTTGCTCACGGAATCGATGAGCACCACATTGTTCTCAATGCCTTCCAGATGGCATGCGCTGATATAGGGGCTTCCCGTGTAGATGAACTCACGGTACACCTCGTCGGAGAAGAGATACAGGTCGTATTTCTTCACCATGTCGCGTATCTGGTTCATCTCGCGGCGGGTATACAGGTAACCCGTGGGGTTGTTGGGGTTACAGATGAGGATG
>JAEDIG010000007.1 GCA_016292545.1 Bacteroidaceae bacterium | reverse complement strand
ACAAAATGAGAAAATCCTTTACAAGATGGGCCGCCATAGCTGCTGCATGCGCCCTTCCCCAGATAACGAGTGCCGACAACCTGGGCACAATGGAAAGCAGGTTCCGCCAGATTCCCGACAGCCAGCCGCTGGCCGTGTACTGGTACTGGATGGGCGGCAACATGTCGGCCGAGGGTGTTGTGAAAGACCTTCAGGCAATGAAGAAAGCCGGCATCAACCGCGTGCAGATAGGCATGATAGGCAGCGACCAGGGTGTGCCGCAGGGTCCCGTGCGCATGTTCACCGATGAATGGTGGGACATCCTGCACACGATGTTCCGCACGGCAGGCGAACTGGACATAGAGGTGGGCCTCTTCAACTGCCCCGGATGGAGCCAGAGCGGAGGGCCCTGGGTGAAGCCCAGCCAGGCCATGCGCTATCTGGCCGCCGTGACCGACACGGTGGAAGGCCCGCGCCTGCTCACCCAAAAACTGCCCTCGCTGGGAGAAAACGGGCAAGACGTGCGCCTGCTGGTCTACCCCCTGCATGAGGAGGCACAGCAATTCACGGCACAGGATCCCGTGGCGACGGCCACACAGATACGCCTCACCGCGCCCGTGGAAACCACGGCACGCAGCCTCACCCTCTATCCTTCGCAGGCAGGGCTCATCGAGGGCGAGCTCAGGGTGAAGGAGGGAGACGGATGGCGTGTGGTGGACCGCATCGTGGCCGACCGCACGAACACGGCCATCAATGTGGGCTTTGTACCGCTGGCACCCGTGGTGGTGTCGGTTCCCGAAACCAGGGGCAAGGAGTTCAGGCTCGACCTCCGCAGGCCCGGCCTGCTGAGCCGTGTGGAGCTTTCTGCCCAGCCGCGTGTGGAGCGCTATGCCGAAAAGACCTTTGCCAAGATGTGGCCCTCGCCCCACCCCATGTGGGATGCCTATATGTGGCGCAAACAGCCGGCCTATGCCTGCGACGGTGTGCTGCAGGCGGCCGAGGTGAAGGACATCAGCAGCTGCATGAAGCCCGACGGCACGGTGGAGTGGCAGGTGCCCGAGGGCCGGTGGGTGGTGATGCGCACAGGCATGCTCCCTACGGGGTCGGAAGACGGCCCTGCACCCGAAGAGGGACGCGGACTGGAAACCGACAAGATGAGCAAGGAGCACATCCGGGCCCATTTCGACAACTACATAGGGCTCATCCTCAAGAAGATACCGGCCAAGGACCGCCCCACCTTCCGCCTGGTGGTGGAGGACAGCTATGAAACGGGCGGCCAGAACTGGACCGACAACATGGTGGAGGATTTCCGCAGTGCCTATGGCTATGACCCTGTGCCCTATCTGCCGGCCTTCAGCGGTGTGGTGGTGGGCTCGCAGGACATTACCGACCGTTTCCTCTGGGATGTGCGCAGGCTTGTGGCCGACGAGGTGTCCTACAATTATGTGGGCGGCCTGCGCGAGGTGAGCAATGAGCACGGCCTCACCACATGGCTCGAGAACTACGGCCATTGGGGATTCCCCGGAGAGTTTCTCCAGTATGGCTCCCAGTCGGACGAAATAGCCGGCGAGTTCTGGAGCTTCGGCAGCCTTGGCGACATTGAGAACCGCTCTGCATCCAGCTGCGGCCACATCTACGGCAAGCAGAAGGTGTGGGCAGAGTCGTTCACCTGCGGAGGCCCCGACTTCACCCAGTATCCCGGCCAGATGAAGCAGCGCGGCGACCGCTTCTTCACCGAGGGCATCAATGCCACACTGCTCCATCTCTACATCCAGCAGCCCGACGACCGTGTGCCCGGCTTCAATGCCAACTTCGGCAACGAATTCAACCGCAGCAACACATGGTTCTCCCAGATGGATGTGTTCGCCCGCTACCTGAAGCGGTGCAACTACATGCTGCAGCAGGGGCGCTATGTGGCCGATGTGGCCTACTTCCTGGGCGAGGATGCACCCAAGATGACGGGTGTGAGGAATCCTGAGATACCGCAGGGCTACTCCTACGACTATGTGAATGCCGAGGTGCTGATGAACGCCACCGTGGAGGGCGGCAAGCTCCGCCTGCAAAGCGGAATGGAATACAGCCTGCTGGTGTTGCCGCAGATCGAGACCATGCGGCCCGCCCTGCTGGCCAAGCTGCAGCAGCTGGTGGCCGACGGACTGGTGATGATGGGTCCGGCTCCGCAGCGTTCGCCCAGTCTGCAGGACTATCCCCAGGCCGATGTGCATGTGCACCAGATGGCCGAGGAGATGTGGCAGACACGCCTGTATCCCCACCTCAACCTGGTGTATTACGGAAAGGGGCGCATCTACCGCCAGGGCAGCATCGAGCAGGTGATGGCCGACCTGGGCATCCAGGCCGATTTCCGCCTGTCCGACCCCACGCTTCCCGTGCTGTTCATCCATCAGACCTTTGAGGACGGCGACTATTATTTCATTTCCAACCAGGGCGACCGCACCATCTCGTTCGATGCGTCGTTCCGTGTGACAGGGCGTCAGCCTGAGCTGTGGAACCCCCTCACTGCCGAACTGCGCCTGCTGCCATGCCACACCCAGCTGGCTGCCACAACGACGCTTCCCGTCACACTGGCTCCCTTTGAGAGCAGTTTCGTGGTGTTCCGCAAGCCTGTGGCAGAAAACACGGGTGGCGACAATTTCCCGCAGCCTGTGGTGGTGGCCAGTGTGGAAGGTCCCTGGGACGTGACCTTCCAGGAGCATCGTGGCGGACCCGAAGGTGTGGTGCGGCTGGACAGCCTTTCCGACTGGACTGCAAACGAGGATCCCCACATCCGCTATTTCTCCGGAACGGCCACCTACAAGACCACCTTCAAGCTGAAGAAACTGCCCTCCACACCCCTCTACATCGACCTGGGGAAGGTGATGGTGATGGCGCGCGTCCGCCTCAACGGTGAGGAACTGGGCGGCGTGTGGACATACCCCTACCAGCTCAATGCCAGCCACCTGCTGCGCAAGGGCACCAACGAGCTGGAGGTGGAAGTGGTCAACTGCTGGCGCAACCGCCTGATCGGCGAAAAGACAATGCCCGAAAGCGAGCGCTTCACATTCCAGACAGCCACCTATCTCAACGAAAAGTCCGAACTGCAGTCCTCAGGTCTGCTGGGGCCTGTGCGTGTGCTCGGCTACGACTATCAGATGTGCCCATAAAGGTGTGGCATCCCCGGAAAGTCATTTCTTTGGTTTATAGTGCCTCACCCAGTCTACCTCCATCTCCACAGGCAGGTCTTCGGGGTACACCTTCCCCACCCAGTCGCCACCCAACTGCATGTCGATGAGTAAGAACTGGGGCGTGTAGAAGGGGAACTGGCCGCGTTTGTCTGTGTGGATGCGAGGATAGCAGAGTGTGGGCTGTCCGTTGATGGAGAGGACAACGCTGTCGGGATAGATGGTGGCTCCATACACGTTGAAGTCATCCGGGCGGATGGGGCCCTTGCTGCTTTGTGGCGGGTTGGAGCCCTGTTTCAGTGTATAGGTGTAATGTGAGTGCACCGTCTGATAGGCAATGGTGTCGTGGTTCAGCCGCTCCATTATGTCTATCTCCCCACCGTCGGGCCAGGGTTTGTTGCGTGTGTCGAAAGCCATCATCCAAATGGCCGGCCAGGCACCTCTGGCTCCCTGCAGGCGGGCTTTTATCTCCACCCTCCCCATCTCAAAGGCATGCTTGTCTTTTGTCCACACACCGCCGGTCAGGTAGGCCGACGTGTCGGCCTTCAGGTCATCGTTCTGGATGCCCCGGAGCACCAGCATTCCATCGCGCAGGACCACCAGACGCGGGTCGTCGGTCGATTGGGTGTCCTGCCATTGGGCTGCACCGCGGGGAATGCGGCTCCACACCGTGGTGTCCAGCGTACGCCCGTTGAAATCTTCTTCCCACACCAGTTTCCATCCCTTTGGATGCGAGGCACATGAGTCCAGGAGGCATAGCAGGATGGGCAGTGCCCAGTCAAGTAGTTTCCATTTTCTTGTTCTATCCATGGTGGTTTGTCTATTGGTTTTCTGCTGCAAAATTAGGGAATTTTGATGAAAGAGCCAAGGATTTTTGGAGTGATTTCCCCGCCTCCTCCTAAACAGGGGAGAGGAAGAAGAGTTTATATGGAGGAGAAGAATCCCTCCATCCTCTGAAAAAGAGAAGATGAAGGGACTTCAGGGTTTATTATTGGGGTAGAAACTCTAAGGAGCGTACAGTACGATATTTCCATCCTTCCTCCTCATCCTCCGGTTTCCAAATCAGAGAGAATGTGATAGTGTCAGTTGCAGCCGCTCCTTTAAAGGCATCTCTCGCTATTTCCGGGTTTGACCTTACGACACTGGCAACCTTATCTGCCCATTTATTAACCTCGGTAGTGTCTTCAGCAATTATGGTATAGAGTTCCATTTCGCTCTTCCAATATTTTGACAGACGTTCCTTGAAATGGTCAAACGCGTACTTGTCGGACGGATACATCAGCATGACCCACTCCTGTGCATAGCGGGGCGGCTGGGGGAGGGATACGTTCTGGGTGGCTGTGGTAGTGAACCGCTTGTAGCCATATATAGAGGAATAATTATAATTCCAAAGGCCCTCTGTCTCTACCGTTGTCTTTCCTTCGAATGTATACTGTGCATTGGCATTGTCTACACTCCAAATCCAACAATAATCAAATCTTGCATCCTTCTTCTGGATGTCCTTGCACTGGCCATGATTACCTTTAGTTTTGTTATAACTTGGTTTGGATGTCTCCTCGTATACCCATTGGATGGCTCCGTCTTTATTACTCTCATCAAGGCTCAATTTAAGATCTGACACATTGTAGACATAAGTCTTGCTCATAGACACGGAACCGCTCAGATTAGGGTTGATGAAGGACGTGGATAGCGACCATCCTGAGGTTTTGGAGAAGGAACTGCTACCAATGGCATTTTGCGGCGAAACATGATCCAAATTGGCTGTGCCTCCCCTGAATATTATTTCATTCTTTACGCTGGCCATATATACATGATAAGCACTCTTGTATTTGTCTCCGTAGTATTCTACTATTTTACCTTTATCCCATGCGTTGGATTCAGTAGGTCCACACTTGAATTTACTATTCTGGATGGCAATGTTCTGGTGTACGAGGTAGAAATCCGTTCCTTTGGTGTTATTGACTGGCCACACTTCATACAAGACCGTGACAGGAGCTTTTTTGTATGCACCCTGAGCGACAAAGGAGAACCGCTCAATGTAGGCATTGCACACCTTTTCCAAGTCCATAAAATCATCACCCTTGGTAGCCGAACGGCTCAAAAGCGCAATGCCTCGTTCTCGTTCGGCAACCTTGTCCTTCTCTGCATCTATCCATTCGGCAAGACCGTCTGCATGAAGGCCGCAAATATAGTCGGACGGTTCTTCATTTGGTGGGAAGAGTACTTCTTCGTTGGTGACAACCTCCTCTCCGTTCTCCTGCACCTCGGTGGTGACGGTGGCGATGTCCAGAGGCTCATCCGTGTCAGTCACTACATACCGATCATAGCCCTTGAAGGCATAAGCATCGCACAATACACCATTGGTGTCGTGCAGTTGCAAGGAAGGGGGCACCATAAGGCCTGTAGAATCCTCGCTCATGAACATGATATAGTCATACGCTACAGTTCCGTCTTCCGTAAAATCAAAGCTACTGCCCATTTCCTTTCCTGTACGCTGTAGACTGCGGATGAACTTGTCTATATTATTCCTGGTGGCAGAAGTGTATACGAGGCAGCCGCCACGAGCAATTAAGGCGATTAGACCCTCGTAGTCCTTGCTGTCCAGCGAAGCCACACAGTCGTCATGGATGACAGCAGCCTGGACCGTTTCATCAAGCGAGCCCGATGTGTTGGACAAGCGTCTTACCAGTGCAGCACCAGTGCCGGTATATTGAGCATTAAATACATACGTTCGAACGTTGGCCATCACCTCCATTGCATCTTCTGTCGGCTGTTCCGTGTTGTTGTCTATTTGTTCTATATTGTCTTTGTCATCATCGTCGCAAGACGTGAAAACTACTGGCAACCCGATACAACAGATTAAGGCCAAAAGCACTTTATAGGTCTTCTTCATTGTTCTCCGTTTCGTAATTATTATTTTTAGAAAATTGTACTCTCAACGAGTTACTTGATACCGAACTCGAATGTTTTCCCCCATTCCCTGAGGATGGTCATGCTCACGCGCCGCTTGCTGAGGTTGTACACCTCCGACCACTGGGTGAAGCCTGTGGATAGCTGGGTGTCTTCGGGCCCCTGAGCCACAGAGTCCAGCACCGCTATCGCCTGAGTGGGAGTGAGCTGGTAATTGTAGCCGCTCAGTTCCCTCTTCAATATATCATAGCGGAGCTTGCCATGACTGGAATGCTTGATGCCATGCTTGGTGTCGGCCATGGTGGGCGACACGTAGAAATTGGTGACATAGCGCAGCGTGTCGTGGCCGGTGAGGGTCTCCATCTGGTAGGGATGGTCCGAGAGATTGTTGTTGGTGTATTCCACAATGGCATAGTCGCCCGTGGCATCGGCCATGAAGAAATGATAGCTGGCCGTGTCCTTGTCCATACACATGTTATAGTCTTCCAGCATTTTCACGGCCTCTTTCACCGTTGAGGCCCTGTCGAGCAACATACGCATGGCTACGGTGGTGAAAGTCTTCTTCTTGCCTGGTTTCTGCTGCAGGGTGGGCAGGCCGTCGAGCTTGAGCACGCTCACTGCAAATCCGTCCTCGTTGATGCCGTCCAGCAACAAGTAGGGCAGCGCCATCAGCATGGACAGATCGGAGTTCCCATCGGTGTAGAACCCGCTCTTGTAGTCCACAAACTTGCCGTCGACAAAGGACACCGACTTCTTGCCTCCCTTCGGAGCCGTGTGTACGGCAATCACGGGTATCATGTCGCGCTCCTTGGTGTCGGGGTCAATGTGGTTGAAGTCGAAATTGCGGCCCATCAGGTAGTGGCCCGATTTTTTGTCGGGGCAGGCAAAGGCGCTGCATCCGGCATCATAGGAGAGCTTCACCTTCTTGGAAGAGATGATGGTGTCCATGAGATTGAGAGCCACAAACATCTTCAGGCGATCCGTGCAGTCGATGCCGAAGTTGAGCGCCTCGTCGAGCTTGTAGTCCACATCGTAGGTCATCTCATAGATGCGGCCCCTGCTGCCCTCCAGGTCGCGGAGCGAATAGATCATCGCCAACTTGTCCTTGTCCAGTATCATCAGGGCATCGTTCTGGGTGGGGGTGGGTTCCGGCCGCTCATCGTCGTCACTGCAGGCACTCAGTGCCATCATTGTCACAAGGGATGCCACAACCAGCTGGCATCTCACCATGGCATTGAACATGCCATTGTAGCGTGTACTTCTTTTCTTCATATCACTTTGTTTTTATTTATTAGGTTAAAAAAATCTCCTTAGTCAGGGTGTTTGGTCACAACTGCCCTGCAAATGTAATGAAAAATGATGAATTGGACAAGCGAAAAACGGATGTCAGCTCATTTTTTGTTGTTTAGGCAATACTTTTTTGTTGTTTAGGCAAATTCCAAGGCTTTCCTATTCTACAATTTGTTGTCCACACAAACGGAGAAGTCCCCGAAAAAAAATGCGGTTTCATCGTTCTCCGCTCCGGAATGTGGAGGCCGGAAGGCCAGCGGCATTCACCAGATTGGCCCGTGTGAACGGTTGCCAGCCATAACGCACATAACGGGGATGCTGCAGTTGGTCGCTCCACACCTTCACGCAGCCTGCCTCCACCTGTGCCTGGGCAGGCACATAGCGGTCCTCCTCCTCGGCCACCTCAAAGGTGCGCAGAGGCGCTCCGTCGGCACTGCGGAGCCCATCGGCATAGTCGAAGGAAACATAGAGGGCATTGCCTTCGGGACGGACACTCCTGAACAGGGGCCCCGAGGGTGTACAATCATGGCCGTAGGTGGAATGGAGGGCCCAGCGGGCCAGACGCCGGCCCACCTCACGCTTGTGCCGGGGGTGGACATCGAGCGAATCGCCAAGGTCGGTGCACACTGCCATTCCAGTGCAGGGGACGGCCGACAGCAGGCGGCGCTGGCTGTCGCGGAACCAGGGCCAGCTGGGACGGCTGAGGCTGGAGAGCTGCACATAGTAGAGCGGAAGCTGCTCCTGCCAGTGGCCACGCCAACTGTCGGCCAGCAGGCGGAACAGCCGTTCGTGGGCCTCCAGATTGTGGGCGTTCGACTCGCCCTGATACCAGATGAATCCACGCAACGGATAGCACTCCAGCGGCTCGATGCCCGCCTCATAGAGATAGCAGGGCTGATAGGGATGGCGCTGCTCCTTGTTGTCGGACAGGGTGATGTTCTTTGTGCCGCGCTCCCGCACCCATGGCTGCACGAAGTCGTTCTGCCGCCAGTCGTAGAGGATGTCGGGAAACTCGAACTCCAGTGTCTTGCGGTCTATCCAGGCTTCAGTGGGTGCCCCTCCCACTGCATTCTGGATCAGCCCTACGGGCACGCCCAGACTGTCGGCCAGCATGCAGCCAAAGGCATAGGCCACGGCCGAGAAGGCTCTCACGGCAGGCTCGCTGCATTCGGTCCAGCGGGCCGGGGCATAGTATTGCAGGCGGTTGAGCGAGTCGAGGGTGGAAGCGGGCCATTCCACATCGTTGGTGTACCAGCGCGGCTGCATGTTGAACAGGCGTATCTGCGGCCCCGTGGCTGCGTGCTGCAGGGAGACCTCCACTTCCTCCCGGACCGACTGGCTCACGCGGAATGCCATGTTCGACTGGCCCGAGCACAGCCACACCTCGCCGGCCAGCACATTCCTGAAGACGTGCTTGCCCGACGGAGCCTTCACCTCCAGTGTGTAGGGGCCGCCTGCTTTCAGGGGTTTCAGCATGGCTGACCACCGTCCGTCGGCGGCCGTCACCGTCCTGACCTTCTGCCCGGCCACAGCCACGGTCACGGTCTCACCGGCATTGGCACGCCCCGCTATGCGCAGTGGTTTGTCGCGCTGAAGCACCATGTTGTCGGAATAGGTGACGGGCAGTTGCAGCCCCCCGAAATTGCCTGTCAGATGGCTGCACACCTCCTGTGCCAGCAGACCTGCACCCTCGGGATTGGGGTGTAGCGCATCGGGCAACAGGTCGGGACGACAGTGGAGCAACGGGTGGAAGTCGATCAGGCCTGTCCGGGCCAACGCCGCCACCTCCTCTATCTTCTGCTGAATCTGCCAGAACCAGTCGCGGGTGCCCGACTTGAAGCGGGGATGGCGATGGAAGATGGGTGTCATGCGGCAAATCCACACCTCACACGAGGGATTGGCCTCCCTGAAGGCGGCTATCAACGACAGGTAGTCGTCCACAAACTCATCGCGGTAGTTGGGCCAGTTGCGCGGGTCGGTGTCGTTCAGTCCCAGATGGATCACCACCTTGTCGGCGGCAAAGGCCAGCGCCTGTCGGCATTCCTCCATCTGGTTGTAGGGGCGATGGCCATGGCGGAGCAGTGTGGCTCCGCTGCGTCCGAAGTTGCGCACCTCATAGCCTTCGCCCAGAAGGCGTTGCAGCTGGGCGGGATAGCTGTCGGCCTCCCGGTCCTTGATTCCATACCCGTATGTCACACTATTCCCCACACACGCCACCTTCACGGGCTCGCGTGCCTCCAGCCTGCCGCCTGTCCACAGGCAGAGCAGCATTATCAGTATCGGTTTCCACATATCAGCATTATATTTTGGCACCAAAGATACAACAAAAAAACAAGACAGAAGGGGAAAAGGAAGAAAAATATTTGCAAGACACAAAAAAAGGACCTCAGAGGAAGTCCTTTGTGACTGGTAACCCGCTCGGGGTTCGAACCCGAGACCCCTTCATTAAAAGTGAAGTGCTCTACCGACTGAGCTAGCGAGTCAACCAAAAATACAAGAAGATTAATGCTAATTTTGCTTAGCGGGTGCAAAGGTACGACTTTTATTCGTATCTGCAAACGTTTTAGCCTTTTTTTTCACAAAAACACTCCTTCAGGGATGCTCTTCCGGCTTGTCGGGCGGCAATTCGCCGAGTACCAGACGCCTGTAGTAGGAAAGGAGGAGGGTGGTGAGCGGGAGGGCGATGATGAGGCCTATCATGCCCAGCAGGCTGCCCCATACGGAAAGGCTGAGGAGGATGATGGCAGGATTGAGGCCCGTGACATGACCCATGATGCGGGGCGTGAGATACATGTCCTGGATGAGCTGCACCACGGCAAACACCACCAGCGCACTGAGCAGGATGAGCCAGAAGTTGCCGCCCGTGTCGGCGGCCTTGAGCAGGGCCAGCATGATGGTGGGCAGAAAGGCGATGAGCTGCAGATAGGGCACCAGATTGAGTACACCGATGATGAGCCCCAGGCCGATGGCAAAGGGGAAGTCGATGATGAGGAAACCGATGCTGAAAAGAAGGCCCACCAGGAAGGCGATGAGCGCCTGGCCACGGAAATATGCATTCATGCCCGACTTCACGTCCTGCACCAGCATGGTGGCATAGCGGCGCTTGGGGGCGGGGATGAGCCGCACCCAACCCTCGCTGATGTTCTCATAGTCGAGCAGGATGAAAAAAGTGTAGAGCAGCACCACAAACAGGCCGAAGACACCCATGGCAAAGTTGAGGGTGCGCGTGACCACGTCCCACATCCACCACAGTATGCCCTGCGCGGCATCCACAAAACTGCTCTGGCGGGCTATCTCCACCAGCGAGGCATCGTTGAGGAAGGTGCGGAGGGTCCTGTCCATGAACTCCGTCACCTCGCTGCGCCCGATGGTGTCGTGGACCACGGTGGTGAGGAGGCCCTGCAGCTTGCCGAATTCCTGGATGGTGGGCGGAAGGATGAGCGCCACCAGTCCCGTGAGCACCGACAGCACCAGCAGCAGAGCCACGGAAATGCTGACAATGCGCCCGCGCAACCGGAGCCTGTACTGGAGGAAGCACACCAGCGGATAGAGCATATAGGCCATCAGCCACGCCACGAAAAAGGGGATGAGCACCGTGCTGAGCCTGTTGAGCAGCATGCCGGCGGCCACAACGACCACCAGCACGATGAGACCACGGATGAAGCGGTCGAAAGTGATTTCGCGTTCAAACATATCGGAGAGGGGTTATTGTTGGGTTTGGTTCTGCATATTCATTTCCTTCTGGTAGCAGCAGCGGCAGAGCGGCTCGTATTCCGACTTTTCGCCAAGCATCACCTGGCGGTCGCCGTCCACGATGCGGTGGCTCACATAGGCCAGGGCACCGCAGCGCACACAGATGGCATGCACCTTGGTCACCTCGTCGCTGGTGGCCATCAGCTGGGGCATGGGGCCAAAAGGCTGGCCCTTGAAGTCGAGGTCGAGCCCGGCCACTATGACACGGATGCCCTGCGCGGCCAGCTGGTTGCACACGTCCACCACACGGGGGCCGAAGAACTGGGCCTCGTCGATGCCCACCACATCGGTGCCCTGCGCCATCAGCAGGATGCTGTCGGGGGAGTCGATGGGGGTGGAAGGAATGCTGTTGCCCTCGTGGCTCACCACATCGTCGTGGCTGTAGCGCACATCGAGCGCGGGCTTGAAGATTTCCACACGTTGGCGGGCCAACTGCGCACGCCGAAGCCGCCGGATGAGTTCCTCGGTCTTGCCCGAGAACATGGAACCGCAAATCACCTCCACGCGTCCCTGCCGGATGAGCTCTCCGCCCGCATGAGTTGCATAATTCATCTGCATATCATCGTTTTTTTGAGGCAAATGTACGATTTAAAACTGAAATAATGTCAAAAAAACCTACAAAAACATCATGTGCACTCAAATAATTTGCCAATCATTTGGTGGCATAGCGATTTTATGGCTAAATTTGCTCCCAAATAGACAAACGTATGGGTATACTTTATATCGTGCCTACGCCCGTAGGCAACTTGGAGGACATCACCCAGCGCGCCCTGCGCATACTTCAGGAGGCCGACCTGATACTGGCCGAAGACACGCGCACAAGCGGTGTGCTGCTGAAGCATTTCGGCATCAAGAATGCCATGCTCTCCTACCACAAGTTCAACGAGCACCAGACCGTAGGACGTGTGGTGGAGCGGTTGTTGGCAGGCGAGACGGTGGCAGTGGTGTCGGATGCCGGCACACCGGGCATCAGCGACCCCGGCTTTCTGGTGGCACGCGAAGCCATCAAGGCCGGTGTGGAAGTGGTCACCCTGCCGGGAGCCACCGCACTGGTGCCCGCACTGGTGAGCAGCGGCCTGCCGTGCGACCGTTTCTGTTTTGAGGGATTCCTGCCCCAGAAGAAGGGCCGGCAGACACGGCTCATGGCCCTGGCCCAGGAAACGCGCACCATGGTCATCTACGAGTCGCCCCGCCGTGTGGTGAAGACACTCACACAGCTGGCCGAGGTGATGGGTGGAGAACGAAGGGTGAGCGTGTGCCGGGAGATAAGCAAGGTGCACGAGGAAAGCGTGCGCGGCACGCTGGCCGAGGTGGCCGCCCATTTCCAGGAGGCGGAGCCCAAAGGGGAATTCGTGATAGTGGTGGCCGGACGCGAGCCGGCAAAGGGCAGCCACGGCAACGAGGAGACCGACGAGACAGAAAGCGACGAAGAAACCAAAAATCTTTTCTAATATTGTAAGGATATGAAGAAGTTATTCATCTTGGCAATCGCGGTCCAGATATGCACCGCATGCTCAACAGACAACAGCAGGCAGAACGAAACCCTGCAGCAGACCTGCGACTCGCTGCAACGCGTAATCATCGACAGAGACAGAGAACTGGACGACATCATGGGCACCGTCAACGAGGTGCAGGAAGGCATACAGCGCATCAACGAGGCCGAAGGCCGGGTGACCATCGCCGACGGAGCACCCGAAAGCGCCAGCAGCAAGGAGGTGATCCGCGACAACATCGCCTTCATCCAGGAAGCCATGCAGCAGAACCGCGACATGATAGAGCAACTCAAGGGCAAGCTGCAGCGCAGCAACATCAACGCAGAGAAAATGCGCAAGATGGTGGAGTCGCTCAACAGCCAGGTGGAACAGCAGAACCAGCGCATACAGGAACTGGAGGCACGTCTGGCCGAAAAGGACGTGCAGATAGCCGAACAGCTGCAGCAGATAGCCAGCCTGCACAACGACGTGAGTGCACTGGACTCCGCAAACAAAGACAAGGCACGTCAGGTGGCCGCACAGGACAAGGAACTGAACACGGCATGGTTCGTGTTCGGCACAAAGGCGGAACTGAAGGAACAGCGCATCCTCTCGGGCGGTGACGTGCTCAACGACGGCGATTTCAACACGGACTACTTCACCCAGGTGGACATCCGCTATGACAAGGAGATAAGGCTCTACAGCAAAGGCGCGAAGCTGCTCACCAACCATCCCGACAACAGCTACAAGCTGGAGAAGGACAGCCAGAAGCAGTATGTGCTCCATATAACCAATCCCAAGAAGTTCTGGAGCACAAGCCGTTATCTGGTGATTCAAGTGAAATAGAAGGAGGCCGATGAGAGATTTCAAGAACAACAGCAACACGGAGCTGATTGCCGAGGCCAGCAATGAGACAGCCATTCTTGTGGGCATCATCACGCCCCAGCAGAACGAACGCAAGACCAACGAATACCTGGATGAACTGGAATTCCTGGCCACCACGGCCGGAGCCGTCACCATAAAGCGGTTCACCCAGCGGCTGGCCGGGCCGAGCAGCGTCACCTATCTGGGCATTGGCAAGCTGCAGGAGATAAGACAGTATATCCAGCAGGAAGAAGAGGCCGAGCGCGAAGTGGGCATGGTAATCTTTGACGACGAACTGAGCGCCAAGCAGCTGCGCAACATCGAGAAGGAACTGAAGGTGAAAATCCTCGACCGCACCAGCCTCATCCTCGACATCTTTGCCATGCGCGCCCAGACGGCCAGCGCAAAGACACAGGTGGAGCTGGCCCAATACCGCTACATGCTGCCCCGCCTGCAGCGACTGTGGACCCATCTGGAACGTCAGGGCGGCGGAAGCGGCTCCGGCGGCGGAAAGGGCTCCGTGGGCCTCAGGGGCCCCGGCGAGACACAGCTCGAAATGGACCGCCGCATCATCCTGGGCCGCATGAGCCTGCTGAAGCAGCGCCTGGCCGACATAGACCGCCAGAAGACCACCCAGCGGCAGGGACGCGGACGACTCATCCGTGTGGCTCTGGTGGGCTACACCAATGTGGGCAAGAGCACGCTCATGAACATCCTGGCAAAAAGCGAGGTGTTTGCCGAGAACAAGCTCTTCGCCACCCTCGACACCACCGTGCGCAAGGTGATTGTGGACAATCTCCCCTTCCTGCTATCCGACACGGTGGGCTTCATCCGCAAGTTGCCCACCGACCTGGTGGACTCCTTCAAGAGCACGCTCGACGAGGTGCGCGAGGCCGACCTGCTGCTGCATGTGGTGGACATCTCGCATCCCGACTTTGAGGAGCAGATACGCGTGGTGGAGAAGACGCTTGCCGATCTGGGGTGTGCCGAGAAGCCATCCATGGTGGTGTTCAACAAGGTGGATGCCTACACCTGGCAGCCCAAGGACCCTGACGACCTGACACCCGCCACACGCGAAAACATACCCCTTTCTGACCTCATCCACACCTGGATGGCCCGGCTGGAGGGCGCCTGCCTGTTCATCTCTGCCAAGGAGCGGAAGGGCATCGACACGCTCCGCCAGGTGCTCTACCAGAGAGTGCGCCAGCTCCATGTGCAGAAATACCCCTACAACGATTTCCTTTATCCAATTGAAGAATGAAAACTTTCAGGCCACTGACCGATTCTGAGATACAGACGCTCAAGGGAAACAGCTGCTGGGCGGAAGACTGGAACACCGTGCTGGTGGGCAATGGATTCCATGCCAATTTCATGCACCGCGTAATGCTTTATGGCAACATCCGGATTGGCGCATTCGAGAAGAATGTTGAGGTGAGCCCGGGTTTTGTGAAGCATGCAGGCATAAACGACGCAACGCTGCGCAACGTGGATGTGGGCGACAACTGCCTCATAGAAAAAATCGGCAACTATATCAACAACTATACTATCGGCAACGAATGCCTGATAGCCAACGTTTCCACCATAGAGACCCGAATGCCGGCCACCTACGGAGAGGGCCGGCTGATATCCGTGCTCAACGAAGTGGGACCCGGGAACATTGTCCTGTGCCGCGACCTCAACAGCCAGCTGGCGGCGCTTATGGTGAAATATGCGTGCGACAAGGAAATCTCCAGCCTCATCCGCAGGATGGTGGAACGGAGAGTGGCAGAGACAGCACCCACACGCGGCACCATCGGCAATGGTGTGAAGATCATCAACACCAAGGAAATCACCAACACCGTGATCGGAGACTGCTGCACCGTGGACGGAGCCGGACGCATCAGCGAATGCACAATCCTGAGCACACCTGGCTCGCATGTGTTCATCGGCACTGGAATTATATGCGAAAACACCATCGTTTCCGACGGATGCGAGATTTCCAACAGCGTGAAGATAGAGGATTGCTTTGTGGGCGAATCATGCCATTTGAGCAATGGATTCACAGCCTCTGCCTCTGTGTTCTTTGCCAATTCCTATATGAGCAACGGTGAAGCGTGTGCGGCCTTCTGCGGCCCGTTCTCTGCCAGCCACCACAAAAGCTCGCTCCTTATCGGAGGCATGTTCTCGTTCTATAATGCCGGGTCGGCCACCAATTTCTCCAACCATGCCTACAAAATGGGGCCGATACACTGGGGCACCCTGGAAAGGGGTACAAAAACGGCCAGCGGGGCATATCTGCTCATGCCAGCCACCATCGGCACCTTCTCCGTGTGTATGGGCAAGCTGATGCACCACCCGGACACACGAAACCTGCCATTCTCCTATCTGATTGCCGGTGGCGACACGATGTATCTCTCGCCAGGTCGTAACATCACCACTGTGGGTCTATATCGCGACATCCGCAAATGGCCCAAGCGTGACCGACGTCCGGCCGGCGCACAAAAGAGCATCATCAACTTTGACTGGCTCTCGCCCTTCTCCGTAGGGGAAATTATCAAGGGCAAAACCATCCTGGAGAATCTACGCAGTGTGTCGGGCGACAATGTATCCACCTATAATTATCATGAATACGTAATCAATACACCTTCTCTCCGCAAGGGCATCAAGTATTACGACATTGCGCTGCGCATCTATATGGGAGCCGTGCTCAAGAGGGTGCGCAAGCGCGACCCCCTGCTGAAACCGCCCACGAGCAATGTAGGCACTGGCGACTGGAACGACCTTTCCGGCCTTCTGCTTCCGGCATCGGAGGAGCAGCGCCTGTTGGACGACATCAAGAGCGGCCAGCTGGACACCGTGGACAAGGTGCTGGACCGTTTCGTGGAGATAGACGGCAACTACCGCACTTTCCAGTGGGCATGGACCTACCGCGTTATCCTCGACTACTACGGATTACGGGAAATCACGATGGCCGATGCCGAGCGCATCCATCAGGACTACATCCAGGCCCGCCGAGCATGGATTGCCGAGATACGCAAGGATGCCGAAAAAGAATATGCAATGGGCGATGTGGACGAGAGTGTACTCAAGGATTTCATCGAGAACCTTGACCACGAAATAGACTATGAGGAATGACGTTTCACCCATAACATGTATCAAGGACCCAATATAACAAACAACACTATAAAGAAACACTTATGGCAAATGTAGAATTCAAGTACGCCCCCATGTTCCAGAAGGGCGAGGACAAAACACAGTACCGGCTGCTTTCGACAGAGGGCATCAGCCTGGGCCAGTTTGAGGGACACGAGATTCTGAAGGTGGCTCCCGAAGCCCTGACCCTGCTTGCACGCGAGGCCTTCCACGATGTGGAATTCATGCTCCGGCGCGAGCACAACGAGCAGGTGGCCGCCATCCTCAACGACCCCGAAAGTTCGGAGAACGACAAGTATGTGGCACTGCAGTTCCTGCGCAATGCGGAAACAGCCGCCAAGGGTGTCCTTCCCTTCTGCCAGGACACGGGCACAGCCATTATCCACGGCGAAAAGGGACAGATGGTGTGGACAGGCTACGAGGACGAGGAGGCGCTCTCGCGCGGTGTCTTTGAAACCTTCACCCAGGAGAACCTGCGCTACTCGCAGAATGCGCCCCTCAATATGTATGACGAGGTGAACACACGCTGCAACCTGCCTGCACAAATCGACATCGAGGCTGTGGAGGGTGCCGAATACCGCTTCGTCATGGTGGCCAAGGGCGGCGGTTCAGCCAACAAGACCTACTTCTATCCCATGACCAAGGCAACCATCCAGAACGAGGGCACACTGATACCCTTCCTCGTGGAGAAGATGAAGAGCCTGGGCACGGCTGCATGTCCCCCCTACCACATCGCCTTCGTCATCGGCGGCACATCGGCAGAAAAGAACCTGCTCACCGTGAAGCTGGCATCCATCAAGTATTACGACGGCCTGCCCACCACAGGCGATGAAACCGGACGCGCATTCCGCGACATCGACCTGGAGCAGAAGCTGCTGCTGGAAGCACAGAAGATAGGTCTGGGCGCACAGTTTGGCGGCAAGGCACTCGCACACGACATCCGCGTCATCCGCCTGCCACGCCATGGCGCATCCTGCCCCATCGGCATGGGCGTGAGCTGCTCGGCCGACCGCAACATCAAGGCCAAAATCAACCGTGACGGCATCTGGCTGGAGCGCATGGACAACAATCCCAGCGAGCTCATCCCCGAACAGTTCCGCCGCCCGGGCGAAGGTCCCAAAGGCATTGAAATCGATCTGGACAAGGGCATCGACGAGGTGCGCGCCCAGCTGACCAAATACCCTGTGAGCACCCGTGTCAACCTCAAGGGAACCATCATCGTGGCCCGCGACATTGCACACGCCAAGCTGAAGGCACGTCTGGACGCAGGCGAAGACCTGCCCACATACTTCAAGGACTATCCCGTGCTGTATGCCGGCCCGGCCAAGACGCCGGAAGGCTATCCCTGCGGCTCGATGGGTCCCACCACGGCCAACCGTATGGACCCCTATGTAGACGAATTCCAGTCGCATGGCGGCTCGCTGGTGATGATTGCCAAGGGCAACCGTTCCGATGCAGTCACAGAGGCCTGCCAAAAGCATGGCGGCTTCTATCTGGGCACCATCGGAGGCGTGGCTGCCGTTCTTTCGCAGAGCAGCATCAAGAGCATCGAATGTGTGGAGTATCCCGAACTGGGAATGGAAGCCATCTGGAAGATTGTTGTGGAGGACTTCCCCGCATTCATCCTCGTGGACGACAAGGGCAACGACTTCTTCAAGCAGCTCAAGCCCTGGTGTCCCCGCGGCTGATACCCCCCCCCACAAGCCAAATATCAACCCGCAGGCCTAGAACCTGCGGGTATATTTTTTGTTCAACTCTATTTATTGAGCAGCTGCCGGATGGCTGCATTCGGAGCGGCAGTTTCCAAGAAGGCGGCAGACGCATCGAACAGTGCATCCAACTGGTAGACCTGAAGGGTGGCCTCGGGCACGAACCGGGATGACTGCATATAGCGACCCACCGAACGGAACAGCTACTGGGTGACAGGCCGGTTTTCCATATCGGCCTTCCAGTCGATGCATGCCACCATGAGCCTTCCCTGACCCACACGTGCCTCGAACATGATGCCCAGCTTGACATACAGCTGCTCGGTAGGGGCATAGGTGCGCTTGGGCATGCGTGCCAACAGTACTGTGGGTGCACATGACTCGCGGAACTTTTCGGGAGTCACCAGCCCCTTGCTCCCCCAGAAGGCATCCAGAATGCCCACAAAAGCACTCTCTCCATGGTGTTCAAGAAGGCCACTGGCCACAGCCCTCTCAGCTACATCAATCTGCTGAAGGTGAAGCGTGCCTGTGAGCTCCTCGACCACACCGACATGCAAGTGAACCAAATCTGCCACAAGATAGGCATCCGCGACTGCTACTACTTTTCGCGCCTTTTCAGCAAAACCATGGGCATCCCGCCCAAAGACTACCGCAAGCCCCACAAGCGCGACACCCCTCCCGACCAATCCGCCCCATAAACGTTTCGGCGCCGATTTTGGGACGGCGTTACGTCAATTTTGTGCCAGCACAATCTGCATGATGCCGTCCGCTGTTCGCTGGAGCCTTTCGGCGAATTTGTCTACTTTGATTCGAAGGAGCGTGATGCCGAGCGTCATGTGGAGATTATTCCGCTATATGCCCTGAGCAATTGCCGAACGGGAAGGAGAAGAACTGGCTGGTGCCTTTTGCTGGCCAACTGGAAAAAAATTGTTACCCAGTTGGGCAGCAAATTTTTCCCAGTTAGAGATTCTGAGGCCACGTATATTTTCGGCCAAAGACCACTATCTTCTCCCAAACATCTCACTTCAAGCTCAACTTATTGGCAATAGCTATCCCAGCGACAGACAGTTTCATCTTTTCCTTTGCCGTTGGTATAATTGCATAGCGGCCAGATTGCACCCATGTGTAAGGATGTTCGGCCTTGGGCAACTTGTTAATCTCCGGCGCATGGGCCTTAAGCCAATGCTTCAACCATGTAAGTTTGTTGACAACTCTGTCAACCTCAGATGTTTCTGCAGGATGTACCTCAAAAAATATATCTTGTCATCATACGATAAGGCATAATCCCAACGTGGTTCATTAGGATATAATGCTTTCACCTGACTATCAATATCAAGGCTGCCTTGCAATTTATTGTTGTCAGCTGCAACAACCTTGCTGCGGTCAGCACTCTTCACAGCCTGTTTGCCTTGGCAGAATCCATCTTTCACTTCCTCTGTATTTTCTATAGCCACCTGAAAAGCACACTTGGCAACCCCTGTTCCAACCTGTTTCACTCTTACTCTCTTATTCGCCATACCGTGCCATGTACTTTGAAACGACCTCATTTGCCTTACTTGAGAACTGGGTGAGGCCGCCCCATTCATTTATGGCCACATCATCACTATAAACGTCAAGAGAAGAAATATCCTTGGCTTCTACTTTTCCAGATGTGTCACGTGAAAAATAATACGTTTTAATATTCTTCTCATAAATATCATTTAAGAAATCAAGATTGTATTTTTTACTGCTCTGGATGCCAAACACTTCGCACAATGCACCTACACGCTTGTCCTCGGGAATAGTCTTCAAGTAATTGTATGCCCATACGAACTCTAACAGTACGGGGGAATGTGTTGACACAACCACCTTGTAGCCTGCATGTATAAACTCTATAATCTGCAAGATAATAGTTTGGATTGCTAAAGGATGTAGGCCCATTTCGGGCTCCTCCATTATAATGTACTCATACTCTTTCCGGTTCACTACATTCTGAGGAGGTCCAGAAAGGCAGTAGAATGCCATCAGCAGAGGCATAAACTCCTTTTGGCCAGCACTCCATGTCATTAAAGGAAGATGTATGTTCTCAACATTCATTGCAATCTTGCGCTGCCCGCCCTTCTCATCTAGGACTATCTTGCCACCATGAAAGATGGCCTTGTCATACATCCTTTTAATTGTAGATTTAAGTCTATTAGGCAGTGGGTACAATACTCCACTATTTCCCAGACCGTTTTGAATGAACAGCCTTAACGTATCGCTGAACTTACGTAACACAAAAGGGTCATTCTCACTAAACTCCATAAAATATTTGGGACGGCCATCAGCAATACTCAAAATACGTTGAGCGGGGATGTAGAAAACCCTATCTGCAGGCTTCCCCTTAGGTGAACTCTCAAAGCACCTACGAGTGTATGTCTTGTCATTCAAGATGAACTCGGAATCCTCAGTCCACATGCTCGACAAACCTTCACCCAAATAGCGGTTCAGCAGATTTTCCAACTTATTGTTCACGACAAAACCATAGTTTTCCAGCGATTTTAGTATGGCAGACCTGTCTTTTATTAGCTTGAACATTTGCAGGAACAAACTCTTTCCGCTTGCTTGAGCACCTGTAAGCACAGTTAAATCACACAATTCGACACTAATCTCTCGAATCGGTCCAAAATGTTTAACTACAATTCTATCCTTCTGCGCATTATTCATTATATAATTCCCATAAAGCATGCAAGCATAAGCCAACACACCTGATATATACTTTTCGCCCACAAAATTACTCATTTTTTTTCAATTACCACAGCAAAGTAGTTTTTTCACGCACAAATTAAACATATTTCATCTAAAATCAAACCTATGTAGTACCAAAAAATGCGATAATCGAAGTCTTCTGAGCACCTTTCCTCAAAGGGAGCACAATTTCCTTATCTCAAATAGCCTATAATTCAGGAAAAATTATGGACAGGCTTCTTTTAGTTGTCGGCTGATGTCTGTCATGCGTTCAGCTGTCAAAGGATAAAAGTGACAGGTAAGAATGGCAATGAGAGCTACGGTGGCGGGGATGAAGGACATCAGGTAGCGGAGACAGAGAAGGGCGGAGTCGGGCTGGGTGATGAGGGCTTGGGCTGCCAACTGTTCATCGGTTCGCGGCACGTAGCCACAGGCAGAAAGGAGCCATAGAACAGCAGCACCGCCAATGGCACCACCAAACTTCTGCGCCATCGAACTGGAAGAGAATATGAGGCCTGTTGAGGCTGTCTTGTATCGCAATTCGGCGTAGTCGCTGACGTCAGCATACATCGACCAGACAAGAGGCGACATCATACCCGTAAGGATGCTAATGAAGACTTGGAAAAGGAGCATGAGCCAGAATCCTGCAGGCGAAACAGGGATGAAGAAGAAGGCGACACTCAACACCAAGAGGACGGCATTGACAACCATGAACAGCGACTTCTTGCCAAGGCGACGAGCAAGGGGAACGGTGCAAGCCACGCCCACCATGTTCGAGACCTCGCCTACGCTGAGGAAAAGGCCCGCATAGAAGATAATTGATAATTGATAATTGACAATTGATAATTTGAGAACCCTGTCGAAGCCGATAATGTCGGCAAAGTAATAGGCGACTGTGGCTCCTCGGACGGTACAGAAGAGATTAAAACAGAGGGCCGCACAAATGAGTAGCCACCAAGGACGGTTGGATAGGAGTGAACGGAAGTCTTTGCCGATGCTGACGGTGGAGACGGTTTTCAGCCGTTCACGTGTGAGGGCGAAAGTGAGCAGGAAGAGCACTAGGCATGCGGCAGCAATGACCATCATGGCGTGCTGCCATGCGAGAGAGGTAGGCCCACCTCCTGCCTTGAAAAAATTCACCAGCGGTTCCCATGCTGCCAAAGCGACAAATGAACCGCCATAGGCAAAGAACATACGGAAAGAGGAAAAGACGGTCTTCTCCTGCGAGTCGTCGGTCATCACTCCCAGCATAGCTCCGTATGGCACATTGATGGCCGTGTAGATGGTCATCATGAGGATGTAGGTGACATAGGCATAGATGAGTTTGGCGCCATACGACCAGTCGGGCGTGGTGAACAGCAGGATGCCGGCGATGCTGAACAATGGTGCCACCCAGAGCAGATAGGGACGGTACTTCCCCCAGCGGGTCTGTGTGCGGTCTGCAACAATGCCCATCATGGGGTCGCTGACGGCATCCCAAATGCGGGTGACGAGTACTAATATGCCTGCATCTACAAGGCTCAGCCCAAAGACATTGGAGTAGAAGAAGGGCAGATAGTAAGAGAACACCTTCCAAAACATCGACGATGACATATCGCCGAAGCCGTAACCTATTTTTTCACTTAAGCGTGCCATTATTCTTGCGGATGAGTTGCTTGATGGTTTCTACGCTGGCTCTTGTTGAGAGTCCGTCCTTGGGGGTGTTCATGCAATAGTCAATGAGGCGGTTGAGTGAACTGACTGCCATATGGAGGCGGGTGTCGGCAGTGGCGTAATAGATGAGGACACGGCCGTCGTCATCGAGTATCCAGCCATTGGAGAAGGCTACGTTCATCACATCGCCCACGTATTCCTCTCCTTCGGGTACCAAGAACCAGCCACCGGGTTGGGCTATCACACGTGTGGGGTCATCGAGGGCCGTCATATACATATACAATACGTAGCGCAGGCCGTCGGCAGTGCCACGTACCCCATGAGCCAGATGCAGCCAGCCCTTCTGTGTCTTCAGCGGTGCCGGTCCTTCTCCATTCTTCACCTCCTGGATGGTGTGATAGTGCCGCGGATTGATGATGATTTCCTCCTTGACCTCTGCATGTGTGATGTCTTCCACCAGTGTCCAACCAATACCTCCACCGCTGCCGGTGTCGATGAAGCCATCCTGCGGGCGGGTATAGAAAGCATACTTGCCATCCACGAACTCAGGATGAAGCACCACATTTCGTTGTTGGCTACGGCTTTTGAGGTCGGGCAGACGTTCCCAGTCCTTGAGGTCTTTCGTGCGAGCAATGGCGGCAGTTGCTGTAGCGGCACTGAGATTGCCGGGCTGTGAGTCGTCGTGACGCTCGGCACAGAACACGCCGTAAATCCAACCGTCCTCGTGCTTTGTGAGTCGCATATCATAGACATTGGTAGCGGGGATGAGGTCTTCGGGCATCGTGATGGGTTCGTCCCAAAAGCGGAAATTGTCGATGCCATTAGGACTCTCGGCCACAGCAAAGAAACTCTTGCGGTCTGCACCCTCTACACGACATACCAACAGATAGCGGCCATTCAGCTTGATGGCACCTGCATTCAGCACGGCATTCATCATGATGCGCTGCATCAGATAGGGGTTGTCCTTTTCCGAGAAATCATAGCGCCATTCCAATGGCGTATGCTCGGCTGTCAGAATGGGATGCTGATAGCGTTCGTAGATACCGTTGCCCCACTCCTCGGGTTCATTTTTAATAGAAAGCAACGCTTCATGCCGTTCGAACAGCTGCTTCTTTCGTAATTCGTAAGTCATTATAAATCAAAGTTATGTTTCAGTTTTCAATGAAAAACACACGGCTGGCATATTCCTCGCGTAGTGGCAATTCAAGTCCAACTTCCATGAGGAAGCGTCCGGTAAACCTTTTTCCTGAGAGCGAACAGGGTTTCTGACTTACGCGAACGTTTTTCTCCGTCAGGGTGTAAGTGGCATCGGGGTTGAGTCCGGCCAATCGGATGCGAGGAATGGGCTGGTCGTAGTAGTTGTCAATCTTATAGACGAACAAGACGCCCTGGCGATGCGAATCATCGACATACATCAGCGAGGAAACGCCCTTGTGGTCATAAGGTGATATGAGACGATAGAGGTCGCCTGTCTGCACGACCTGCCGCAACTGTTTGTAGTCGGCCATACAGGTGGATGTCTGCTGACGCTCCTCGTCGGTCATATCCTTAGGTTGTAATTCGATACCCAGACGGCCCGACATGGCAACATCGCAGCGGAACTTGATGGGGATGACCCTACCGCCTGTGTTCCAATAGGGGCAATGATTGATGTGACAAGCCATTGCATTGGCAGGGAAGAAGAGCGAAGTACCCCACTGGATGAAGACGCGCTGCAGGGCGTCGGTGTTGTCGGAAGTCCAGAACTCGTCGAAATAAGGTAACAAGCCGTAGTTGGCGCGTCCACCGCCCGAGGCGCAATCCTGAATCACGATGTCTGGATATTTGTCACGGATGCGTTGTAACGTCTTGAGCAGACCAAGATGGTAATCGACGTAGAGGTTCTGCTGACGGTCCTTGGGCAGATAGAGCGAACCGAAGTTCTGGATGGAGGCGTTGGCATCCCACTTGATGTATGCTATCTCTGGATTTTGGGTAAGCAGGTCGTCAACAATCTTGAATACGAAGTCCTGTACCTCGGGATTAGTCATGTCGAGCACCAACTGCGTGCCACCTCGTCCCAGTTTCAGCTCGCGTCCTTTTGTCTGTAAAACCCATTCGGGATGATGCTCATAGAGTTCACTTTTTGTGTTCACCATCTCCGGTTCTATCCAAATGCCGAACTTGATGCCCCGTTCACGGGCAGCCTTTGTCAGTACGCCGAGTCCTCCCGGTAGCTTGTTCTTATCTACAACCCAATCGCCCAGACTGGAGGTGTCATCCTTACGTGGATACTTGTCGCCAAACCATCCGTCGTCCATTACGAAAAGTTCACCGCCGAACTTGCTGATATCGTCCATCATGGCAATCATGCGGGCCTCATCGATGTCGAAATAGAGGCCTTCCCACGAATTCAGTAGGATGTCGCCTGTCTTCATCCCTCTGTGCGTCATTCCTTCAGTACGTGCCCAGCGGTGGAAGTTACGGCTGGCTCCGCTCAAGCCTTCATTTGAAAAGGTGAGGGCAAGATGCGGCGTCTCGAACTTCTGTTTCGGGTCGAGGACATATTCGCTGGATTGGGGGTCGATACCGGCATAGAAGTGGTGCTCCTTATGTGAGATGGTATTGAAGCGGAGTTCGAAGTTACCGCTCCAGCATAGGGCTGCACCTATGACGCGACCACTATTCTCCTGCGGTCGTCCGTCAAGAGAGACCATCACCTCGGGCGCATCGAGATGGGCATTTCGCGTTCCGTCGGTATTGCGGATAGTTTTCACGCCGCCAGTCAGCGGTTCCGACGTTGGTTCCGCCTCTGCTGCCCAGTTGCCGTGCATGTGGGTAATCCATACATCACCCTGACGCATGACCAGATGCCCTGAATCGTAACGCTTCAGGGTGATGGCCTTCTTTTCTGCGTTCACTATTTCCGTCCACGTCTCGATGATGTCCACACCGTCGTATGCCTTGTAGAACACCTTAACCGTGACAGGTTGCAATTTGTCCTGCATCGTGAAGATGTGAGTCTTTGAAGCAGACTCTGCCTTCACTTCATAATTATCCACTCTCAACTCCAGGTTCAAATCCCCGTCGGCATGAAGCACCTGCAGGGCTGGCAGCCCGACCATGTCCACCGTGCCAAAGGCCGGTAAGGCAGACGAGTTGAGGTCAGCACCAGCATTGCGCAATTCTTGCAAACCGGTAACACGCAGGCCATAGTAGGCCATGCGGAGGTCCTGACCTTCTCCTGCATGCAGAATAAGCATGGTGTTTGGAGTTTCTATGCTCACATCGCCACTCCATGCAGCAGCACCCAATGTTCCCATTAATGGGAGCAGAAGCAGAAATAACCTTTTCATATCGCTATTTGCTTATGTTTGTTGTTTCAATGTCTTTAAGCATGAGAATCCTCTTGTCCTCGACCATCTTGCGAAAGTCGGGAGCGTCCTTGGTCGATGGTGCAGGGGCAAAGTAATGTTTTTCGTTGAAATTGCGCCAGACAAGGAAGTAACTGAGAGGATATTTCTCAAGCTGTGGTTTTAGCACATGCGTCCACCATGTTGGGTCGGGAAGATTCTGATAGCCACATTCCGTGAGGGCCACGAGGCGACCCGTTTTCTTGGCAAATTCGCAGAGCATGGTAAGGTCTTTGCCCAGTGTACCCGTGAAGGCTTTCTCGTCACCGGATTGCTGATAAGCATCAAGGCCGATGATGTCCACACGGTCATTGCCTGGGAAAGAATCCATATCATCGTCTTTCATACCGAAGTTGGGACTCCAGCTCCATGCGATATTTGTCAGCCCATCAGCCAAAAGTTTGTCTTGTAGCATATTCCATAGTGCCTTGTATTCTTGGGCGGTGCATAGGCCCTTGCCCCACCAGAACCAGCCACCGCTGTTCTCATGCCAAGGACGGAAGATGACGGGTACAGGTTGGCCGTGTTCATCCTTCAGCGAACGGAGAAAACTGGAGAGGCGCTGCATCCACGTTTGGAACTTCTGATGCTGGCTACCGCCTGGCAGGATGCTGCGAACTGTGTTGGCATCCTTGTTGTCCCACGCTGTCCCACCCGTTAGTGGATTGCGCGGATGCCAAGAGATGGTAGCAATACCGCCGCGACGCACATGTGCCAGCAACTCTTCTCGGATTCGGGCGAAGGGTACGCTGTCCAGACTCTTGGTATCGCCCATTTCAATACCTCCAAGCTCGAAGCCCATGACAGCGGGGTAATCGCCACAGACGGCCAGCACATCCGAGCAGCCGCGGTCCCACTGCCAGCCGAGGCCATAGAATGGGTCGTCCTGATGACCGAACATGATGCCACGGGTACTGAGGTCTTTCAGACGCCGAAGCAAGCCCTCTCTGCCATGCGAACTCGTCGGGTAGAGCGGCTGAATTGAGGGAACAACAGTTTGCGTGGTCTGAGTACGACCGAGAGGCGTAATCTTCAGATTGTCGAAATATGGAGTAGAGACGCGGAGCTCTTTCAAAGGAGCTATCAAGCCTGCCATGCCCTTGCCGTAGTGGTCCGAAGTGGCCTGCACGACCTCGATGCCATCGACATAGCCCGAGATGCGGTCGCCCTCGAAACGAAGCCTGAGGTTGTGCCATTGCAGAGACGTTATGCCGCTTACTTCTTTATCGTCCAATGTGTATTCGCCGCCAACCTCTACGTCCTTTCGGGCGAGGATGATGGCCTGCTGTTCCTTGTCGCCAATGAGTTCTTTCTTGTCGAGCTTTCCGCGGGTAAGGATAAGTGTCACCTTCCCCTGGTCGTCCATCTTCAGGTAGTAACCCTTGGCCCAGATGCCATAACCGGAACCCACGTCGCAGAGACGACCCATCACGCCGGCCTCGTCGCCAGGATTAAGATATACGTCAGCACTGATTTCGTAGTCCTGCCAATCTGCATCGCCCAGGATGGTGTAGTGATGCCATTCCGGGGCCCAACTGAGGGTATGGGAACCGACGGCTTGACGGAGGCAAAGGCCATCACGTGAGGGTGCTGGCTCTAGTTCATAGCATCCAATCAAATCTGCCAGATAATGGGGAAGATATCCCCACTCGGAAGGATTCTCGTACTGCTCGAAGTCATCCTCGTATGGGATAGGGAAGGGTTGGGATACTGGAATATTTTCAAACTTCCCTTTCTGCTGCCCCGTCACCGTGGAGAGGGAATAGACAGCATCGGGCTTCAAGGTAATGGAGAAACCACGGCCCTTGGGAGTGATGTCCTTCAAGCGCACAAACTGTTGCAGCGAGTCGCTATACCATACGCAGAGCTTACCCTCGGCAAGCCCGTCGGTCACCTCTATCTTAATCTTCTGTGCTTTCTTCGCCCCCTTCGTCTCGGCAATGATGCTGTAGTCGCCCGTCTGTGGGTCGCGCATCGTCACCATCGAGCCACCACCAGGCAGATTCAGACAACCATCGTCGATGTATCGCCAGCCCACACGAGTAAACTGGCCGTAGTGAGCATAACCCCACAGCGCCTCGCGGACGTAGTAGTGCCCGCTCCACGGCTCCTGCGCAATGAGCATCGGTGGCTCCTTGCTGTAAGGCTCCAGTGGATAGGTGGCACCGATGTCGTACCAGTTGACAATCCTTGTAGCACCACTGACGATATAATTCTGGTTGAAACAACGAACAATGCTGATGAGGCAATCGAAACCAGGCAGATAGACGTGGTCTTCGCTATTCCAAATGGGCTTGTCCAAATCTTCTGCCATCTTGCGTTGCTCTGGGGTAAGTTGTATTTCGCTGAACGTGTGGGCACAAACGGCGTCGAGCGCATCCCTAAGTTCCGAGTCCTCCTGCATCCGCTTGAGAAAGTCCATCTTCTTATTGCCCCAGTTACCGAAGCCGTGTAGTTTAACGTCTTGAAAACCACGTTCATTCATGGCTCTACGCAGATGCTTGGCGAAGTCGGCGTTCCATCCCTTCTCGTTGTGACAGCCTAAAGCATCCAGTTCCAGACCGTGCACCTCACGCAATCCCTGAAGCCAATCCACGTAGTAATCCACCATATTGTCTGACCAGTAATTGCCCACCCAGGCAGGGGCACTCCACGAAGTAGCGTCAAGGGCAAGAGCCGGATTACGCCGTTTCGCCTCCTGCATCACCCACCACATATAGCCACGCAGGTAGTTGTGGTCGCCCTGATAGTGGCTATGGGAGGGCATCGAACCCTGCGTACTGTTGCCGTCACCCGGCACTTCGACGAGGATTGTGCTGACGCTGGCCCCAAACATAGGCTTATAGACCATGTCCATAATCTGTGAGCGCTGAGGTTCAGGATAATCCTTCAATAATACAGAAGTGGCACCGCCACCATTCACAGCTCCAATGCCGTCGAATTGCTTGCCTTTGGCGTTGCTGCTCAACTGAATGGTCTGTGCCTTAGCGCTACCAAATAAGAGGCTCAATACTGCTCCAATTAGTAGATATCTTCTTGTCATTTTCTTATATATTTCTTTCCATTCTTAATAAAGATTCCACGTCGGCCCTCCGTCCATGGGCGTCCTAAGAGGTCATAGCTGCCAGAAGGCGCGAATGTCTGCTCTGCCCGAACAGCATTTATACTTGTCTGCAACTCCTGTTTGAAGTCCTCGCGCGAGAGGACATAGTCGTTGGAGAAAGCCTCCGTCCACCAAGCGGCATTACAGTTGCTGTGGTCGGTACTTTGGAAGTCCTCGCTGTTGGGGTCTTTCGTGCGGTCGTAATCGTACCAAGGAACGAAGAAAAGCCATTTGCTGCCAGCTTGCCACTGCTTGCTGATAGTCGGCACGCTGCCGCACTCTGTAAGTGCCACCAGCTTGTCGGGAGAGGAATCCTTAAGAAATTTGTAACAGGTGCGATAGATAGTCGAGGCGTTACTTTTGTTATAGACATCGATGCTGACGATATCCACATACTCGTCGCCGGGATACCACTTGTAGCCGTCGCTGTAGGGCTTATTCCAAGCAGCAGCTGTAGTCCACACCCAGATGAGGTTGTTGAGTCCTGCATCTTGAAAGCGTTGGTACATAACCCGCCACAGCTCATTGCAGGCCTCGGCATCCATGCCCCACCAGAACCACTGGCCTCCCGCCTCGTGCAGGGGACGCCACAACACGGGAATCTTGCGCTGCTTGAGCAGTTTCAGGTATGAGATAATCGTGCTGATGTCCTTCATCATCAACTTATATTCATCGGACTCAGGCTCAAATATCTTTCGCACGTCGAAGCTCGTCTCTCCCGCCTCTGTCCCCGGGGTACAGGTATAGTCATTGCCGTCGTTCGTTGGTACGTTCCAATGCCACATAATGGCCACAACACCTCCCTTACGGTGCCAGTTATAGACTTCCGTGACGTTCGTGTAGTCTATCCATCCGCCTTTCTTCGAGAAAGGATGGTGGATGTAGTCGAAGCAGTTCAGTGCCGGCCATTTGCCCGTATGCTGATAGACCCACTTCGCTTCATTGATGTTCCAGTTGACGTTGGCCATCGTGCCGGAGAGCGTCTTCACACCTTCAATGTCTTTCAGGCACTGCAGTAACGCCTCTGCCTCTGCCGATAGCTGGCGGGGTTCCTGTGCTGAAATGCCACCCACAAAGAACAGCATCAGCAGTATAAGCATAAATCTTTGGCATCTCATAGTTCTATGATGATTATAATAATAAAAATGCTCTGCAAAGATACGTACTATTGTTGAGATTGACTGACTCTTTCTTAACCATTGATGGCACAGACACCTTAAAAAAGTTGAAAAGTTTAAAGGTTTAAAAGTTTAAGGGTTTAAAAGTTGAAAAGATGAGTCCACTTGAAAAGTCCTGAAGTCCAATTTCTAAATGATGATTTTCTTCTTGTTGAAGTTCTCACGGAACTCTGTAGGGGTACATCCTTTGTGTTTGCGGAACAGGCGATTGAAGTTGGAGAGCGTATTGAAGCCGGAGTCATAACATATTTCAGCAGCCGTCATTGTGGTATCTATCAGCATTCGTGAAGCAAAGCCCAGGCGAATCTCGATGATATAGTCCGACAACGTGCGGCCTGTACGCTGATGGAAGAAGCGGGAAAAGGCTACAGGTGTCATCCCTACCAACTCTGCAATCTGTTCAAGCCGCACTTCTTCGCGGAAATGACTCGCTATGTACTGCTGTACTTTATTGACGCGACGGCTCTCACTGCTTGCCTTGATGCGTGCAAACGAGGAGCTGGACAGGGTGCGGCTGTCGTCGGCCAATGACAGGTCGTAAAGCAGTTCAAGGAAGCTCAGCACCGCATGGAAGCCGTGCCCGTGACATGTCAATTCGTCCAATCTCCTATATATCCTCATAATGGTGAGCCCCGAAAAAGCGAGGCCCAGGCGGGCACGCTCCAGCATCTGACGGATGGAATGGAACTGACTCTTACCCAGCAGACTCTCGGGCAGTATGCCGGAGGTGAACTGTATGGTAATCTCTCTGATGTCCTTACTACGGCATTCCCCCTGTTCCCATACGTGTTCCAGATTGGGATTGGCAATGAGGACCAGATCATACTCCCCAATCGTCTCACAGTTATCCCCCACCGTTCGACGCACTCCCGCAGCACCTGCGATGAAATTAAGCTCGAACTCGGGATGGTTGTGTATGGGGAAGTCAAACGATGACTTGTGGCGGTCGGCCAAGTAGAAGCAGTCGCTGTCGGACAGCGGTGTGATTTCTCTCATCACAGTTGCTGTAGTGGAGTCTTGTTGAGTCATAACGATTAAACAATTCAAAATTCAAAGTTCAAAATTGTCCTGCCCGTCGTACATTGCTCCGATGCGCTCTATGAGTTCCAGGCACATGCGGCCGTTGTGGTATGGGCATTTCCAGAAGCCGGCGTGGTCGTCATTGAAGTTAATGCTACCATCGTTGCGAATGCTCCAATACCATTCGCCATGCGTGTGGTCGATAAGGTGCTCCTTGATGTATTGCCAGCATCGCAGTGCTTTGTCAAGCGCGACCTCGTCGCCGAAGTGCTGATAGAGGTTGAAGAACCCCACTACAGCCTCGGCCTGCACCCACCAATGGCGTTCGTGGTCGAAGTTCGTGCCGTCTGGTTCGCCTTCATAAATCATGGAACCATCGGGCTGCAATCCCTTCTCGCTTGCCTTTGCCACCTCGCGAACGACAGGCTCTACCTTATTTAATATATCTGTACGACCAAGCACGAGGGCCGCTTCGTGCAGTAGCCAGGAGCATTCGATGTCGTGCCCATAGCTTTCCGTCGTGCTCATCCGCTTCCAGTCCATGCTGAAGAACAAGTCGAGGTGGTGCGACTCTGGGTTGAGGATACGGTCTGTGAAGATCGAGATGAGCTGTTTGACGGCAGGAGCGGCCTTGTCGATTCCTGCCTTCAGAAGGTTTGTGTAAGGCTCGATGATGTGCAAGTGCGTGTTCTGACTCTTAGGAAAGTTCTCGTCCTTGGCAGAGAGGCGCATGTCTTCAATAGGTTGCCAGTCGCGCTTGCAAGCTTCTATGTAGCCGCCGAACTCGTTGTCCCAAGCGTGGTTCTCGATGATGTTGAAGAGCTCGACGCTAGCCTGCAAAGCCTCCTCGCTACCTGTTGCTCTCGCATATTCAGAGAAGCCATAAAGCATGAAGCCTTGTGCATAGAATTGTTTCTTAGTGTCGAGCGGTTGTCCATCTGCTGTCACGCTCCAATAGGTGCCGCCATATTCCTTGTCCATGAAATGTGCGAGGATATAGTCTTTCGTCATTGTGGCGGCGTTGAGGTATTCTGTGTGTTTGAGCACGCGATATGCCGCGCTGAACGTCCACAGCAGGCGGGCATAGAGAATGGCGCCTCGCGGAGCTTCCTTTTCCACACTGCCTTTTCCCGTCATCTGCCCATACCATCCGCCTCGCTTTGCGTCGAGCATGTTGTCGAGCCAGAACGGCAGGATGTTTTGTGTAAGACATTCGTGGACTTCACGGCATAGAGTGCGCAATAATGTCTCATTTGAAAGAAAAAGGTGTCTCTTTGCAGGCATAGTTATGCGATTTCTTTATTTCATGTTACAAAGATATGAATAAAAGATGCAGAAAGAGTATTCCAAACATGAATAATTACATTATTTGCTCATCATTTGCTAAAAAAAGCTCATCTCTGTCACTAACATACACAATACGAGGCGGCTTTTCTTTGAAAAGGAATAGTGTAATTCATAATTTTCGAAAGTTGAGTTTTTGACTTTTTAATGTTTTAACATTTTTATTGTCCAAGTTCAAGATAGAAGTGCAATTTTCAGGTAGAGGCTAAGCCAAGACCAATACCTGAAAAACGGTTCATTGTCATTTGCCACTAGGCAAGGTGTAATTGTCATTGCTAAAATTGGCAATGAAGCCATCAAGATAAATGTAGAATAACATTTTTCTCGTCCTCCTCACGCTGCAGTCTGCCTGGAACACTGCGTGGGGAGGAAAAGTATCTCAAAAAATCCGCTCTCGCACCAAGGGCTTACGTGCATGTCATCGTTTGTCGAGCACACCATACAGCGGTCAGGCTTCCTGAGGAAAGTTTTCCTTGACAAGACGTTTGTAGATGAGGTAATGGCTCTTGGCATCAGCAAGGATGCCATTCATGATAAGCCCCTATTTCATCAAACAGCCTCCCGTCCACAAGAGCAACGTGAAAGACGCCCTGTGGACAGCCGAGTGCATGATGAATTATGTGTCATACACGGATTCAGTGAGTTACAAGAACGTGACAGACAAAATGCGCTTCAACCATTGGCAGAGAATATCTTCGCCGCCTTGTTGGCTGCAAGATATGCCACGTAGGTCTTTATCTTATAGTAGGGGAACATGGCGTTGATGTCGGCGGCATAGCCATTCACCTGAGCCATATCTTCCTCATGTGGGGCATCCATCGCCTCTATCTTGGCGCTCTCCGAGGCCTTGAAATACTTGAACTCCACTATGCGGCAATCGTTGTGGAACGAGGAGCCGGGAATGCCCGTCAACACGAGGTCGGCACGGCCGGAAGGCAGGTTCTGCTCAATGGCAAAGGTGTAGCTGTCGCTCAGATAACGGCTCAAGACCTCAAAGAAGGAGCAACGCACAAAGTTCTCGTTGATCTTGTCGAATGCCTGCGCGGGAAACTGGCCGAGATACTTGTCAACGTAGTTATAGAAAAGAGGCTCAAGCTCGCGGTTGCCGACAAAAGTCCTGTAGGCTGGAACGAAAAGCTGCGCCTTGCTGCTTATCTTGTTCAGCTCGTTGTAGTAATCTTGATAGATGCTGCGGGCCGTGAGATTAGGCAGAACCATGGTATAGGCATCCTTCAGCGTTGTCATACCGAGATAGAAGAGACTGATGGGATAGATTTCGGGCGAGAAGAATTTCCTTTTGTTGAACTTGCTCTTGAAGTCGGGCTGCGAATAGAGCATCTCACCGTCGATGAGCAGCGTGTCGAGCATCTCCTTGGCATTCTCAAGGGAGAGGGTCAGGCGGCGAATCCAACTGACATCCGTGCGCAGGTTTTCGTCAACCATCTCGTCGGGGATTCCTCCAGATAGTTCAGCAAAGTTTTTCAGAAAATACGTCAATATTGTGGAATTGAACAAAAGTGTGCCATTCGCAACAAAACGATAGCCATCATAGTTGTTCACAATCATTGTCCATAATTCGTCAAACGAGGCTTGTGGACCATATTCCGCAATGGCAAAACGAAGATAATCGGCGGCTTCTGCATGGGTAAATCCAAGCATTTCGGAAAACTCGGGTTTAAGTGTAAGAATCTCCGCAATATTGAATCCGCTGGTCAGATCGTCCATCGTCACGGGCAGCACTCCCGTACAGAAGCAAGACCTGATGGTGCCTTCGCCTATACCGGACTTGATGACCTTGAAGAATGTACGAAGGAAACTGTCGTCGGTGGTCACATCCTCATACATCGCGTCGTTATATTCCACGAGCAGCTGGTTGGTGAAATTGTCATATTCATCAATCAATATATACAGCGGAGGAAGGTTGTGCGACGAAACATAATCCGTGATTTCACGCAGCATCTGCGAGGCGTTGCCGTCGGAACGGAATGTGAAATCGCCGAAGATGTCTCGATTCTGTGCCACGGCCACCCTTGCCGCACCGGAGTTGAGCAGATGGAAATTCTTCTCCAGTTCGCCTTTGTCCTTAGACATTGACATCTTTGAGAAATCGTATCTGATGACTATATACTTGTTGTGCTCAGCTGTTGGGTTGTCGCCTATCGACGTGCCGCCAAAAAGAGCCTCGAACTTGTCTGCCTTGTTGCGGTCGTAGTAGTGGGCAAGGGTCGACACGAAAAGGCTCTTGCCGAATCGTCTCGGACGCAGGAACACGGGAGCCTTGTACCGCTCAAGCTTCCGGATGTATTCGGTCTTGTCGATATAGTAGTAGCCACGTTCCCTGAGTTCGGCGAAATTGGCTATCGCATACGGTATTTTAATGTCTGCCTCTGTCATTGTCGATACAAATGATGATTCTTCCGCTGCAAAATTACATAAAAAACCTGAATTATAGGCCAGTCGGGATAAAGAAATCGCGTTTTTAACCGCCAATGTCTGACATTACTACATCCTGAAAGGGAAACCTGGAATCAGCCTCGACCACACTTCCCTCAGAAGCTGTGACTATTAGGCGAGCGCCGGAAAATGCTTCACGGCGCTCACGTATCAAGCTATTCCTGCAAAGCGCGAAGGAGTATCTCAAGACATCCGTCCCCCGCACCAAGGGATTACATGCGTGTCAACGCTTGTCGGGCACACCATACTGCTGCCAGGCTTCCTGGGGGAAGTTTTCCTTGACAAGACGTTTGTAGATGAGGTAATGGCTCTTGGCATCCGCAAGGATGTCGTTCATGACCTTCACACGTTTCGACAGCTCCTGACGCAGTTCCGCACAGGCCTCATCGGCAGTCTTCAGTTTCTTCAGGCTTTCGCTCATGGCATCCAAATCGGCTTCCTCCACTCCCCATTCACGCAAATCCTCGATATGCTTGCGGAAACCCTCAATCAGCAAGTCGCTCTTCTCAATTTGAGCATCAATTGTCTTTGACATGGTTTATAGTTTATACTCGTTTAAATATTAATTAATGTACAGCTTCACCCGCCAGGCGGATGCTTCGTTACCACAAAGTTACCCAAAAAATCTGATTCATGCCAAGAGAACGGGAGCCGTTGTTATGCTTTTTTAACAGCGGATTGCAACGTCCCACCACTTTTTCTACGACGAAACGGTTTATCGGTGCCAGTTTATCAGGTACACCTGACGTGTGGCGCGGGTGATGGCCGTATAGAGCCAGCGGTAATAGCCGGCATCCACCATCTCGCTGGTGAGATACCCCTGGTCCACAAAGACGCACTCCCACTGTCCGCCCTGTGCCTTGTGGCATGTGACAGCATAGGCATACTTTATCTGCAAGGCATTGAAATGGGGGTCTTCCTTGATTTTCTTCCATCGCTGCCGTTTGTCGCTCACCTCGGGGTAATCCTCCCACACGGCCTGCAGGAGCATATCCTGACGCGACTTTTCGAGTGCGGGTGCCTCGCTGGCAAGCGTATCAAGCAGCACCGTGCAATCCAGCTCCAGGTCGTCGTGGTCGGGGAAGCGGAGTGTGGCATCGGCGAAATGGAAGCCATACAGTTCCCTCATCCTCCGATAGCGCCGCACCACGGCCGTCTCCCCGTTGGCGATGAAGGGCATCTGTTTGCATTGGCTGCTCCAGTGGTAGTTGTTCTTGGCAATCATCAGCCGTTCGCCGCCCGAGAGGTTCTCCTCACACCCCAGGATGCGCTGGCGTATGCCCTGGTTGTAGGCAGCGGCCTGACGGTTGCTGCGGGTAATCACGATGGTTTCGTCCGTGCCATATCGCGCATAGCTGTTCTCCAGCGCTTCCAGGAGCTCGCTGCCGGGAAGTGCCTTTATGTCGGCCATGCCTTCCAGCACCAGCGGAGGCAGTGTCCCCACCTCGCCCGCCACCAGCAGCCTGCGTATGAGTGTGGCATTGGCCAGGATACCCGACTGCGCGTCTTGCCTCACCACCTCGGTGAGGCTGGCTGCAGTCACATGAAGCCCGTATGCCTCCATCCGCTCCACCGCCATGGCCGGCGAAAGCGACTCGCCCACGGGAGGAAGCTGCGCCGTGTCGCCCGACAGGATGAGTTTGCATCCTGGCTGGGAGAACACATAATGCACAAGGTCATCGAGCAGGCGGCCTGTCCCGAAGAGGGTGCCCGACATGCCGTCGTTGGCAATCATCGAGGCCTCGTCCACGATGAAGATGGTGTTGGGATGCAGGTTGACGCCCGCCTCGAAGCAGTCGGCCTGGGCATAGCTCTTCTGTCTGTAGATGGTGCGATGGATGGTGTAGGCCGGCAATCCCGTCAGACGGCTCATCACCTTGGCGGCCCTGCCCGTGGGAGCCATCTGCCGGAAGGGCAGCTGCAGCTCTTTCAGCGTGGCCACCAGCGCCGACAGAATGGTGGTCTTTCCCGTGCCTGCATAGCCATTCAGGATGAACACTTCGTCGTCGCGTCGCGAGAGGAGCAGTTCTGCCCACATTTTTATCACCATTTCCTGTTCCAAAGTGGGCAAATGATGCATTTTTTGTGCAATTTTGGTGCCTAAATCGAACGATAACATAAATCTTTGTCAAAAAGTTGGCCGAAAAATCGGTTAATTGAATAATATTTTTTACTTTTGCGATGCGAATATACAAAAATAAACGATAAATATCATCATGAAAAAGGTAATTAATGCAATTTTGGGAGTTTGCGTAGCACTCCTGTTGTTCATTTGCTGGCGTAGCATCCAGGATGATCAGGATTTCAACGCCACGGTTAGCGAACGTGAAAAAGTAGTCAAGGAACGCCTCCTCCAGATCAGAGCCGCCGAGGAAGCCTTCAAACTCCAGCACGAAGGCACCTATTGCGCCGACTGGTCGGTGCTCATCGACTTTGTCAAGAACGGACGTCTGCCCATCATCATGAAGCAGGGTGTGCTCTCTGATGCACAAATGGACAAGGGCCTCACCGAGGCCAAGGCTGCCGCCATCGTGAACAGCGGCGACGAGAAGGCCATCATCGAGAACGGCCTGCAGGATTTCCGTCGCGACACAGTGTGGGTATCGCTCATCGACTCCCTCTATGCCGATGGTTTTGTGGCCGACTCGCTGCGCTACATCCCCTTCGCCATGGGTGACACCTTCGAGCTGATTGCATGTCCCAACACCACACGCTCCGGCACCATCATCCAGGTGATGGAGTGCAACGCCCCCGACAGCAGTTTCCTCAAGGGACTGGGCAAGATGGGCGACCGCCTCATCTACAACCGTGCCGAAGAAGCTGATGCCAAGGGTGCATATGCTGGTTTGAAAATCGGCGATGCCGGTAACAACTGGAACAATAATGCGGGCAACTGGGGATAAGCAAATCCATTCCTATAGATTATCCATCCGCGTGCAAGCGGATGGATTTTCTTTATGTACCCAAGCCATTGGCATGCGCGCCAGACCGCAAGAAGAGCATGTGCCGCTGGAACCCGGCACACAGGCTGTGGACACACTCCGGAGAGCACTCACCCGCCTGCGGACAGCAGCATGCACATACGACGAGGTGGAGCTGCTCATAGACACGCCCACCACATGGGTTCCCCTGGAGGAATTCCACCGCGACGAGGTGCACGCCATCTACAGGCTCACGTTCCCCCACCACCCGGCAGGCAGCGAGGACGTGCGCTACGAGCTGCTTCCCCATCTGGAGGTGACGGCCGTCTACAGCGCACCCCACGAGCTGGTGGATGCCGTGCGCGACATTTATCCTGAAACCAGGCTGCATGCCGTGCAAGGGCAGATGATAGAACTGTCGGCCCAGCGCGAACTGAAGATACGCAGGACATGCCAATGCCTGCATGCCGACCTGTGCGGCGAGGGCGTGCTCCTGTATGCCTTCAAGGAACGCCAGCTGCTGTTTGCCTCCACCTACCCCTGCACGCCATCCAGCGACGGCCTCTATTTCCTGCTCAACACATGGCAGATGCTTGGGCTGGACAGGCAGACAGACACGTGCGTCCTCCACCCGCCCTTCCACACCATCAAGGACAAGGTTACACAATTCATCAAGAAGGTAGAACTATGCGAGTAATCACAGGAATCTACAAAGGACGGCACTTTGAGGTGCCGCGCACATTCAAGGCACGCCCCACCACGGACTTTGCCAAGGAGAACCTCTTCAATGTATTGCAGCGCTATGTCGACTTCGATGCATCGCCCAGGGCACTCGACCTTTTTGCCGGCACGGGAAGCATCACCCTGGAACTGCTCAGCCGCGGATGTGGCCTGGTGGTTTCGGTGGAGAAGGACCCGCAGCACTATGCCTTCATCCGCAAGTGTCTGGACACCCTGCAGGACCTCTCGGCCATGCCTGTCAAGGGCGACGTGTTCCGCTATCTGGAACGCTGCCGCGAGCAGTTCGACTTCATCTTTGCCGACCCTCCATACACCCTGCCGAACATCGACCAGATTCCCCAATGCGTGCTCGGGCGGGGGTTGCTTTCGCCCGGAGGGCTCTTTGTGATGGAGCATGGCAAGAGCAACAACTTTTCCTCCCATCCGTGTTTCGTGGAGCACCGCGCATACGGGAGCGTCAATTTCTCTTTCTTTCAGGAGACACAGGAACGCCCATAATCCTCCTGCCACGACAAAACACAAAAAAACCAACATCAATCCCCCATACACAATGAAAAGACAACACGTCCTCCTTTCCTTCCTGCTTCTGCTGGCCCCCCTTTGCCTGAGAGCAGCCGACTATTGGACAATCGATTCCTGCGGGAACAGTATTACATGGAACATCCGCCCTGGCCAGGCACACGACGACCACATTGAAATGTCGGGACAACAAGTGTCGGTGGTGCTGCGATACGGTGTAGACGAAAACGGACGCTTCCACATGAACAAGAGCATGGTGTGGCCCATGCTGCGCACCATCCCCAACAACACCCATGCCAGCCTCATGCGCAGGTTCGAGTGGGACCCCATCGCCCTGCTCACCGTCAACGGGCAGCCCACCCGCGAACAGACGCAATCCATCACCCTCAACGGCACAATGGAGGTGAACAGCACCCTCCGCGAATGCTGGGGAGGCGACCTGAAGCTGCAGCGCACCTATCTGCCCTCGCCCACCAAGCCCGCACTGGTGGAGATGTATACGCTCACCAATGTGTCGGACCGCAACATGAAGGTGGAGATGCCCGCCATGGACGAGACCGTGGCCACCGAGCCCACAAGCGGCGTGGACGGCAGCTACCTCATCCGCATGCGCACCCATCATGCTCGCCCCGTCATGCTGAAGCCAGGCGAACGCATCTCATTCGAGGCATCGCTGGCAGCCTACAAGCAAGGGCAGCCACAGCCCGAGATACAGGCTGCCGAGGAATGTGCGGCACGCAAGATGCTGGTGGCACAATGGATGGGAAGCCTGAGGCTCGACACACCCGACCCCATCATCAACGAGATGTTCGCCTTCTCCAAGATCAGGGCCATGGAGAGCATCTTCGCCACCAAGAGCGGCCCCATGCACGCCCCTGGCGGCGAGAGCTACTATGCCGCCGTGTGGTGCAACGACCAGGCAGAGTACATCAACCCCTTCTTCCCTTTTGTGGGCTATGACTACGGCAACGCCTCCGCCCTCCATTCCTACAAGCTCTTTGCCTCTTTCATGAACCAGGAATACAACCCCATCCCCAGCTCCATCATTGCCGAGGGCTACGACATCTGGAACGGAGCCGGCGACCGTGGCGACGCAGCCATGTGTGCCTACGGCGCATCGCGCTACGCTCTGGCCCGAGGCAGCCGCGAAGAGGCCGTGGAACTGTGGCCCTTCATCGAATGGTGTCTTGAATACTGCCACCGCAAACTCAATCCGCAAGGCGTAGTGGCATCCAACACCGACGAACTGGAGAACCGTTTCCCCTCGGGCGACGCCAATCTGTGCACCTCCTCGCTCTATTACGACGCGCTCCTCTCCGCCGCCTATCTGGCACGCGAACTGGGCCACTCCTCTGCCGCCGGGCGCTACACCAAAGAGGCAGCTACCCTGCGCAAGAACATGGACACCTTCTTTGCAGCCAAGGTGGAGGGTTTCGACACCTACCGCTACTACGAAGGCAACGACGTGCTCCGTTCATGGATTTGCATCCCGCTCTGCATGGGCATCTATGAACGTGCCGAGGGCACCATCCAGGCTCTCTTCTCACCCCGTCTGTGGACCGAGAACGGCCTCCTCTCTCAGGCAGGCACCACCATCTTCTGGGACCGCTCCACACTGTATGCCCTGCGAGGCGTATTCATGGCCGGCGAAACAGAAAAGGCCCTCCGCTACCTGCAGTCCTATTCCCATGCACGCCTGCTGGGCGACCATGTGCCATACGCCGTGGAGGCATGGCCCGAAGGCGGACAGCGCCATCTCTCGGCCGAGAGTGCACTCTACGGGCGCATCGTCACCGAGGGAATCTTCGGCATCCGTCCCACAGGCCTTCGCAGTTTCACCTTCTCTCCCCGCCTGCCCAAGGAATGGGACCACATGGCACTCCACGACATAAAGGCCTTTGCCCACAGTTTCAGCATCGATGTGGTGCGCAAGGGTGAAGGGCGCCTTCAGGTATGCGTAACCACAGGCGGGCGCGAACTGCTGAAGAAGACCATCAAGGAAGGTGCATCCGTGAAGTGCACACTACCCCAGTGACGGCTGGGAAACTGGCGGACAAGAATCACACCAGACCATACAGGCTGGTTCTGTACCCCCCCCACGGACAGATGTTCGTGGGGGTTTTTTGAAAAAGTAAATCCCCATTATCACCTGTTCCCTTTTGCCCTGTTATGTGTTCTGCAAAGCATTTGGCAGTTGCTTTCCTCTGTTGCCCCACCCTTGCTCCATGCCCGAACATGATCTGCATCCATATCCGTTAGTTTCCATATCCTTTGCCTATTTGCATCATGGCCTATGGCACATAGGGGACAGTTGCTTATGCCAGAGGCTTTGGCTTCTTTGGTTTGTCGATCATATACTCGGTGCTTGGTTGACTCCTCAAACACGCGGATATTTAAAAGCTTGGTGTCACCACTACCACCAAGAACGTACTCAAAGACGTTTTTACGGTCTCCCACACAAGGGTCACAAAGCAAGTCCCTCACCTTTTGAGACACCTCTGTATGGTTGTACGGATTGTTGTGAAAACGGTCGTATAGTTCTCCCCAATTCAATCCTTTCATCTGAGGATATACTTCGTCAAAGATGCTTTCAATCCAATTGATGACATCGTTGAAATGGTTTTTCAACTCATTAATGTTAGTATCCCAACGATGTTCCTGCATGTAATCCTCAATCTTTCCTTTACTTACCCACTTTAGTGCTTCTTGAAGAAAATCTTGTCTATTGGCAGAACCTGTGATATAAGCGCCCCATTTCTGTACTCGTGAGTCTTCTTTGTTGCTAAACTCATGGCGAGCGGCAGAAACAAAAGGCCCGGAATATACGGCATTCAATTCTTCTTG